>NZ_JBNRIK010000014.1:0-72195 GCF_053557975.1 Pseudomonas sp. XP2 | reverse complement strand
GCTGGCTTGCCGGCGATAGCGCCAGTACAGGCTATCGCAGGGTCCGCTCTATACCGCCTGCCAACATGCTCTCCATCAGCCCCAGCCCCTGTTCCTCGGGCAATGCCTTCAACATCCCTGGCAACTGGTTCAGCAGCGTCGCCACCACATGCGCCGTCGCCACCAAGGCTTGCCCCTGCAACGTTGCCTGTGGCGCGATCAACCTCAGCAACCCCGCCTCGTAACGTTTGCGCAACAAGGCCAGGCGCGCCTGCTGGTCATCGCTCAAACAGCACAAGTCGCGCTCCGCCAGCCGAAACTGCATCGGCCGCTCGGCATGCAATTGCCAGTGCGCTGCAATCAGGCAGCCCAGTGCCGAGGCCCCGCGCGCCATGGCTCTACGCCCCTGATCCAGAGTGGCCTGCAGTTCTTCGTACAACTCCTCGATCAAGTCGTACAACAGGTCCTGCTTGCTGGGAAAGTGATGGTACAGCGAGCCCGCAGTCAGCCCCACATGGGCCGCCAGTTCGCGCATGCTGACCTGGCCAAAGCCCTTTTCGGCAAACAGCGCCATGGCCCGGTCACGTCGCTCTTCAAAATTGGCACAGCGCATTGCGGCATTGACCGGAGGCATGGCGACTCGTCCTCAGTAGGTGAAGAAACCGCGACCGCTCTTGCGCCCCAGCCAGCCGGCCGCGACCATTTCCTTCAGCAGCGGGGCAGGGCGGTATTTGCTGTCGTTGAAGCCCTCATGGAAGGCTTCCATGATCGCCAGCAGGGTATCCAGGCCGATCAGGTCGGCCAGTGCCAGCGGGCCGATTGGCTGGTTGCAGCCCAGGCGCATGCCGGTGTCGATGTCCTCGGCACTGGCCAGGCCTTCCTGGCGCACGAAGATGGCCTCGTTGATCATTGGCACCAGAATGCGGTTGACCACAAAGCCTGGGCGGTTGCCCGCGGTGATCGGGGTCTTGCCGACCTTTTCGGTCACCACCAGCGCCTGGGCGTAGGTGCTGTCGCTGGTCTGCAGGCCGCGAATGATCTCCACCAGCGCCATCATTGGTACCGGGTTGAAGAAGTGCACACCAATGAAGCGCTCGGGGTGCTCGATGCTGGCGGCCAGCTGAGTCACCGACAGCGACGAAGTGTTGGTGGCGATGAGGCAGTCGGCAGCGACGTTGGCGGCCACTTGCTGCAGGATGCGCTGCTTGAGCTGCAGGCTTTCGGTGGCGGCCTCGATCACCAGCTGCGCGCCGCTGAGCTGGGCGTAGTCGGTGCTGGTGCGGATGCGCGTTTTCGCCGCCGCGGCCTTGTCCGCATCCAGGGTGCCTTTGCTGACCTGGCGTTCGAGGTTTTTGCTCAAGGTGGCCACGCCGCGCTCCAGCGCCGCGTCGGAAACATCCACCAGCAGCACCTGGTAGCCGGCGACGGCGCACACCTGGGCAATGCCGTTGCCCATGGTGCCGGCGCCGATCACGGCGATCTGTTCAATGCTCATGTGTCAGGCTCCCTCAGACGCGCTCGAAGACTACGGCGATGCCTTGGCCGCCACCGATGCACATGGTCGCCAGGGCGTAGCGGCCCTGGATGCGCTGCAGCTCATGGATGGCCTTGGTGGCGATGATCGCGCCAGTGGCACCCACCGGGTGGCCCAGGGAAATGCCCGAACCATTGGGGTTGACCTTCTCCGGGTCGAAGCCCAGTTCGCGGGCCACGGCGCAGGCTTGGGCGGCGAAGGCTTCGTTGGACTCGATCACGTCCAGGTCCTGTAGCTTCAGGCCGGTCTTTTCCAGCACCTTGCGGGTGGCCGGGATCGGGCCCAGGCCCATAAGTTCCGGCTCGACACCGGCGTGGGCATAGCCCACCAGACGCGCCAGCGGCTTCAGGCCCAGGCGACGCACGGCGTCACCGCTGGCCAGCACCAGGCCGGCCGCGCCATCGTTGATGCCGCTGGCGTTGCCGGCAGTCACGGTGCCGTCCTTCTTGAACACGGTCTTCATGCCGGCCAGTTGCTCGGCGGTGACGTCGCCCCGTACGTGCTCGTCCACGGCGAACTGTACGGTGCCTTTGCGGGTTTTCAGCTCCACCGGGACGATCTGGCTGTCGAAACGGCCTTCGGCGATGGCGCGGGCGGCGCGGCGCTGGCTGGTCAGGGCCAGCTCATCCTGCATCTCGCGGGTAATGCCGTGTTTGGCGGCGACGTTTTCTGCGGTGATGCCCATGTGGAAGTGTTCGAAGGGGTCCTGCAGCACGCCTACGGTGTAGTCGATGCCTTGCAGGTCGCCCATGCGCGCGCCCCAGCGTGCCTGCGGCAGCAGGTACGGGCCACGGCTCATGGATTCGGCACCGGCGGCCACGGCTACATCGGCATCGCCGAGCAGCAGGCACTGGGTGGCAGAGACGATGGCCTGCAGGCCCGAGCCGCACAGGCGGTTGACGTTGAAGGCAGGGGTTTCCTTGGGAATGCCGGCGTTCATTGCGGCAACCCGCGACAGGTAGGCATCGCGCGGTTCGGTGGGGATCACGGTGCCCATGACCACATGGCCAACCTGCTCGGCGGCCACGCCCGAGCGCTCGATGGCGGCGCGGGTAATGGTAGTGGCCAGGTCGGCCAGGGGCAGGTCCTTGAGCGAGCCTCCAAAACCACCGATGGCGGAACGCACGGCACTGACGACATAGATTTCTGGGCTGCTCATAGAGGCTCCGTAAGCTTAGGCATGGCGGGAGCGGGCCAGGCTCTGCGAGAATGGCCGGCGGTCCCGGAGTGGGATCGAGTCTAGGCAAAGGCTCTGTTGCAGCCTATGCCGGATCTGTTCAAACAACCTGGCACTTTTTGCCACTCAGCATAGACAGCGAAAACCACCATGCGCGATAGCGATTCGGTCGCCGTGTACTTTCTCAATGCCATGCTCCACGCCCTGCGCAATAGCCCGGCCGAGCGCGATGCACAGCTGCGCGCGGTGGGCATCGACCCCCAGCTGCTTGAGCAGTCACAGGCCCGCGTACCGGCCAAGGCCTTCGCCGAGCTGTGGCTGACACAGATACAGCGCCTGGACGACGAGTTCTTCCGCCTCGACAGCCATGGCATGCCGCTGGGCAGCTTCGCCCTGATTTGCCGGGGCCTGATCCTTGAGCCGAACCTGGAAAAGGCCTTGCGCCAGTGCATGGCTGGCTTCGGCCTGTTCCTGCGCGACCTGCGCGGCAGCCTGACCGTACGCGGTGGGCGCGCGCTGATCAGCGTGCAGTCGAGCATTGCCGACCCGTTGACCCAGGTGTACGCCGAGGAAACCTACCTGGTGCTGATGATCGGCATGTTGTGCTGGCTGGCCGGGCGGCGGATCGCCATCGACCGCACCGAGCTGGCCGTCTCGCGCCCGGCCCAGGAAGACGACCTGCTGTTGTGGGGGCCGGACCTGCGCCTGGGCAGCGGCCGTACCGAAGTGGAGTTCGACAGCGCCTACCTGCGTCTGCCAGTGGTGCAGGACCTGGCGACCCTGAAAACCTTTCTGCGCAGTGCACCGCAGGGGTTGGTGATCCGCTTTCGCAACCAGAACGGGCTGGTGGCGGAGGTGTACCGCCATTTGCGCGCCCGGCACTATGGGCAGTGGCCGACCTTGGCGGCGCTGGCGCAGCTGCAGGGGATCAGTGCCAGTACGTTCCGCCGGCAGCTGGAGCGGGAAGGGCGGTCGTACCAGCAGATCAAGGATGAGGTGCGCCGGGCGATGGCCTTCGAGCGGTTGCGCGAGGGGGTGTTGAGCATTGCCGAGATAGCCGAGCAGGCCGGGTTCCAGGAGCCGAGTGCGTTTCACCGGGCGTTCAAGAAGTGGACCGGGCAGAGCCCCGGCAGCTATAGGGCGCGGTTGGCCGGGCGTTAGTTGTTCCCTGTGCCGGCCCTGTCGCCGGCAAGCCAGCGCCCACAGAGTCTCCGCAGGCCTCGAATATTGTGCGGGACATGTGGGCGCTGGCTTGCCGGCGATAGGGCCGGTACGGCGATCATTGAATGATCAGGCCGGCACCATGGCAAACCCGACCCCGAAGCGGTTCCAGGCGTTGATGGTGGCAATCGCCAGGGTCAGGTTGACCACCTCGGCCGGCTCGAAGTGTTCCTGCAGGGCTTCATATTGCCCCTGTGGCGCGCCCTGCTCAGGCAGGCGGGTAAGGCTTTCGACCCAGGCCAGCGCCGCACGTTCGCGCGGGGTGAAGTAGGCGGTTTCGCGCCACACGCTCAAGGTCTGCAAGCGTGCTTCGGTCTCACCTGCCTTGCGTGCATCGTTGGCGTGCAGGTTGACGCAGTAGGCGCAGCCGTTGACCTGCGAAGCCCGCAGACGTACCAGCTCCAACAGGGAACTCTCCAGGCCGCTCTTGGCCAGGGCCTGCTCCAGGCCGACCATGGCTTTGTAGGCTTCCGGGGCGTGCTTGGCCCATTCGATACGGTTGTGCATGGCTGTCTCCAAAGGGTGCTGGATGGGAATGGCACTACTGTAGCGCTGCCGATTGGCCTCCCCGATAGCCAATTGCGCACATAAGCGGGAGGCCAATCGCCCATTCAGGTGGCCACTGACAAGCATCCAATCTCTTCATTTCTGCCAGCCCTGCCAAGCCGGGATAATGCCTGGGTCCTGTTACCCGAGAACCGATGCGCAATGAGAGCTGCTTTGAACCTGTTGCTGGTGATCCTGCTGGCGCTGAACCTGCGGCCGATCCTGACCAGTATCGGCCCGTTACTCGAACCCATGCGCGCCAGCACCGGGCTGGGCTACCAGCAGGCTGCCTTGCTGACGGCGTTGCCGGTACTGTGCATGGGCCTGGTGCCGTTGCTGCAGCCATGGTTGCGACGCTGGATCAGCGAGCATGGCGGCATGCTCGGTGGCCTGGCTGCAATCGCCCTGGCCTGCCTGTGGCGCCTGCAACTGGACAGCGCCTGGGCGCTGATTGCCAGTGCCGTGGTCGCCGGCCTGGGGGTGGCGGTGGTGCAGGGCATGATGCCTGGCCTGGTCAACCGCTGGTTCCCCAGCCGCCTGGCGGGGGCGATGGGGCTGTACTCGGCAGCGTTGATGAGCGGTGGCGGCATGGCTGCCGTGCTTGGCCCCCATATCAGCGACCATTTCGGCCACTGGCAGGTCGGCCTGGGCCTTTGGGCGATCCCGGCGCTGTTGGCGCTGGTGGCATGGGCGGTATGGCGGCCACGGCAGGGGGCGCCAACGCTGGCCGGCGCTGCTGGCGGGCACTGGTTCGGCACGCGCCGGGCCTGGTTGCTGGCCCTGTATTTCGGCCTGATCAACGGCGGCTACACCAGCATGGTGGCGTGGCTGCCGGCGTACCATCTCGAGCACGGCGGCAGTGCTCAGGGCGGTGCAGACCTGGTGGGCCTGATGACGGTCTTCCAGGTGGCCGGTGCACTGGGGTTGCCGCTGTTGCTGCGGCGTTGGACTGACCGCCGTCCAGGCTTGTGGTTGGCTCTGGCGATCCAGCTGGCCGGTTTTCTCGGCCTGCTGCTGGCACCCACGCAGGCGGCGGGGCTGTGGGTCGCGATGATCGGTTTTGGCCTGGGCGCCTGCTTCAGCCAATGCCTGACCCTGACCCTGGAGCACTTGAAGACGCCCGCCGAGGCCGGCAGCCTGGCCGCTTTCGTGCAGGGCATCGGTTTCATCATCACCGGTATAGTGCCGTATATCACCGGCTGGCTGCGTGACGTGAGTGGTGACTTCCAGGCGTCGTGGACGCTGCTCACTGTGACCGTGATGGCCATGTTGCTGGTAACCCGCTGGTTCAGTCCGCGTGGCTATGCCGCAGCCATCGCGCGCCCCGCCGCGCCAGGCAAGGCTGCGCCGGTCAGCTGAGGCGTTGCAGGGTATCGCGCACCCGGTCCAGCGCCGGGTCAATGTCCAGCAGCTCGATGGCGCCGAAGCCCAGCAATAACCCCGGGCGTACCGGCGCTTCGCTGAAGAATGGCGCCAGCGAGTACAGGCCGACCTCTACCTTGCGCGCGAGGTTGGCCAGCAGTTCGACATCGACCCCGGGATTGGCCAGTGCACTGAGGTGGAAGCCGGCGCTGGCAGGGATGGCGCTGAGCCACGGCGACAGGTCGCCCCCCAGGCGCGCCAGGATGCGCTCGCGACGTGCGCTGTAGACCTCGTGGCAGCGGCGGATATGCTTGTTCAGGTGGCCTTCGCCCAAAAAACGCGCCAGCGCCCACTGCAGCAAAGTCGGGCTGTGCCAGTCGCTGAGGTGCTTGGCCACGCAAGCGGCCTGCAGTACGGCAGGCGGCAGTACGGCATAGCCCAGCCGCAGTTCTTGCAGCAAGGTCTTGGAAAAGGTCCCGACATAGGCCACCAGCCCATGCCGGTCCAGGCGCTGGAGTGCGTCCGAGGCTGGCCCGTGGTAGCGGAACTCGCAGTCGTAGTCGTCTTCGATGATCAGTGCACCCAGTTCCGCGGCCCTTGCCAGCAGGGCGTGTCGGCGTGGCTCGCTCATCGGCATACCCAGCGGGAACTGGTGCGAGGGCGTTACGTAGATCAGCCGGGTGCCATCGGCGATCTGCTCCACGCACAGGCCTTCATCATCCACCGGCACGGACTGCAGGCGTGCGCCAAGGGCCAGGAACAGTTGCCGTGCCGGCGGGTAGCCGGGGTCTTCCATGGCCACCTGACAGCCTGGCTCGACCAGTACCCGGGCGATCAGGTCCAGCGCTTGCTGGGCACCGTTGCACACCAGCAGATCGGCTGCGCTGCAGTGCACGCCGCGGGCGTAGGCGATGTGGTGGGCAATGGCCTCGCGCAGCTCTGGCAGGCCCTGGGCCTGAAACTGCCGCTCGGGGTGGCGCTGGCTGCGGCGCAGCGCGTAATTCAGGCAGCTGCGCCATTGGTCGAACGGGAACTGCGACTTGCTCGATGCACCGCCGACAAAGTCATAGCGCGAGGGCGTTTGCAGCTGGCGTTGAGCGAGCACGGTGGCGCGCTGCTGCCAGCGTTCAAGGGATGCAGCGCCGGCCAGGGGAATGCTGGCTGATTCATTGCTGCGCAGTGGTTGGCGCGGGGTGATGAACGTGCCGCGGCCGACCACGCCGCTGAGCAGGTTGTCGTAGGTCAGCCGTGAGTAAGCCTCGGCCACGGTCTTGCGCGATACGCCCAGTTGTGCTGCCAGCAGGCGGGTGGGTGGCAGTTGGCTGCCGGCGGCCAGGTGGCCGCTGTCGATACCGGCGCGCAATTGCTGGTAAAGCTGCTCGGCCAGGCCTTTGCGGCCCTCCAGGCGAATGTGCAGTTCCATGGGCGGGTCCGGAGCGGGGGAGTGCTCAGGATAGCGGATTGGGCAGGAAGGCTCCCACAGGTATCGCGTGCCCCACAGGCTTGACGCGACCCCTATGAGAGCTGGCTTGCCGGCGATGGGCTGCAAAGCAGCCCCAAAAAGCTCAGAACCGGGCGGCGCTGACAGTGATGTAGCCTTTTTCCGCCAGCGCGATGCGTATTACTGTCTCATCCTCTGCCGCGTTGCGGTTGCGCCTGATGCGCACGCCTTCTACCGTCGAAGCCTTCATATACTCTGAAATGGCCCGCCCGTTCGCGTCGAAGAACACCTCGCTGGCCAGCAACTCGATGCGTTCGATCAATTGCCGGGAATGCTCATCGGTGGCGCAGAAGAACATGACCCCCGACAGGTGTGGGTCTTCATCGGGGTTACTCATGTCATGGGCCAGCATTTCGCGCAGGCTGCTGCGCAGTTCGGCGATGGGGCGGGCGTACAGGTGCATGCGGAGCCTCCTCTGGAGCGCAGCGTTGCTTGATCCAGCCCCGATCTTGTTTTCTGCGGGCGGCGGTAGCAAGTAAGACACTTCCGAGAACCCTGTGGGAAATGTCTGAAGCTGCCGGAATACCACCCTTGACTGGCAGCAGGCGGGTGCCTGCGGCACAATTCGTCCCCACCCGATCGCGCCACAAGGCCGCTCCTGGAGTGACCGCGCAGCCTGGGCTAGCGTTGAACTTCCTGCTTGAAGCGCAACCGCCAGCCATGCAGCAACGGCTCGGTATAGCCGCTGGGCTGCTCGCGCCCTTTGAACACCAGGTCCCGCGCAGCTCGGAAGGCATACGATGTTTCGAAACCGGTGGCCATCGGCCGGTATGCCGGGTCCCCGGCATTCTGCTGGTCGACCACCTGGGCCATGCGTTGCAACGTCGCCTCGACCTGCTCGGCCCCGACTACCCCATGGTGCAGCCAGTTGGCAATGTGCTGCGCTGAAATGCGCAAGGTGGCGCGGTCCTCCATCAGGCCCACATCGTGAATGTCCGGCACCTTGGAGCAGCCGACCCCTTGCTCGACCCAGCGCGCCACGTAACCGAGGATGCCTTGGCAGTTGTTGTCCAGCTCAGCCTGGATATCAGCGGCGCTCCACGGCCGTTCGGGGCTGACCGGAATGCTCAGCAGGTCATGCAGCAATGCGCCACGCAGGGCCCCCAGGTCTACCTGTTCCAGCGTCTGCTGCACGGCAGCTACGTCTACCTGGTGGTAGTGCAGCGCATGCAGGGTGGCGGCAGTGGGCGACGGCACCCAGGCGGTGTTGGCACCGGCCTTTGGCTGGGCAACTTTCTGTTCCAGCATGGCCGCCATCAGGTCGGGCATGGCCCACATGCCTTGCCGATCTGTGCCTTGCCGCGCAGGCCACAAGCCAGCCCGACCAGCACGTTGCTGCGTTCGTAGGCCTGGATCCAGGCGCTGCCTTTCATGTCGCCCTTGCGCAGCATGGCGCCGGCTTCCATGGCGCTGTGCATTTCGTCACCGGTGCGGTCGAGGAAGCCGGTATTGATGAACACCACCCGGGATGCCGCGCTGGCGATACAGGCCTTGAGGTTGACGCTGGTGCGCCGCTCCTCGTCCATGATGCCCATCTTCAGGGTCTGTGCCGGCAGGCCCAGCAGGGCTTCGACGCGGCCGAACAACTGGTCGGCGAAGGCTACTTCGGCCGGCCCGTGCATCTTCGGTTTGACGATGTACAGGCTGCCTTCGCGGGAATTGCCGCGGCGCTTGAGGTCGTGCAGACCGATCAGGCTGGTAATCACGGCATCGAGGATACCTTCGGGAATTTCACGGCCATCACGGTCGTGGATGGCCGGGTTGGTCATCAGGTGGCCGACGTTGCGGATGAACAGCAGCGAGCGGCCCGGTAGTGTCAGGGGGAGGCCGTCTATACCGTGGTAATGGCGGTCTGCAGCCAGGGTGCGGTTGAAGGTTTTGCTGCCTTTGCTCACCTGTTCGCTCAGGTCACCCTTCATCAGGCCGAGCCAGTTGCGGTAGACGTGGACTTTGTCGTCGGCATCCACGGCCGCTACCGAGTCTTCGCAGTCGATGATGGTGGTCAGTGCGGCTTCCAGGGTGATGTCCTTGACCCCGGCCAGGTCCTGCTGGCCGATCGCACTGGTCGGGTCGATCTGGATTTCGAAATGCAGCTGGTGGTGCTGCAACAGGATCGCCGTGGGTGTGTTCGGCTCTCCCTGGTAACCCCGCAGTTGTGCGCGATTGTGCAATACGGCCTGGCGGCCGTCGGCCAGGGTGACCCGTAGCGTGCCCTGGTCGATCACGTAGGCAGTGGCGTCGCTGTGTGAAGCGCCGTCGAGTGGGGCGCTAGCGTCGAGGAACTGCCGGCCATAGGCAATTACCTTGGCGCCGCGCACCGGGTTGTAGCCTTGGCCGCGTTCGGCGCCAGCGGTTTCGGCGATGGCATCGGTGCCGTACAGCGCATCGTACAGCGAACCCCAGCGGGCGTTGGCGGCGTTGAGGGCGTAGCGGGCATTGCTCAGCGGCACGACCAGCTGCGGGCCGGCTTGCAAGGCGATTTCACGGTCAACGTTGGCGGTGCTGATCTGCACGTTTTCGGGAGCGTCGACCAGGTAGCCGATGCCTTGCAGAAAGTGCTGGTAGGCGGCCATGTCGCGGATCGGGCCAGGGTGTTGGCGGTGCCAGTTGTCCAGCTCGGTTTGCAGGCGCTGGCGTTCGGCGAGCAGGGCGCGGTTTTGCGGGGCGAGGTCGTGGACCAAGGTGCTGAAGCCTTGCCAGAAAGCGTTGGCTTCGATGCCGGTGCCGGGGAGGACTTCGTCTTCGATGAAGTGCTGGAGGGTGGGGGCGATCTGGAGTTCGTTTGGCATTGTCTGTTCGCTCGATGTTCTGTCTTCGGGAATTCAGTCACCTGTTCTGGCCTCTTCGCGGGCAAGCCCGCGAAGAAGCCAGCACAGGATCTACAGGGCTGCAGCTCCAGCCTTGGCCACCTGGGCATCCTGTTCGGACTTGACCCCGGACACACCAATGGCACCCACCACCTGGCCATCCACCCGCAGTGGCACGCCACCTTCCAGGCTGGTCAGCAGCGGTGTGGTGACGAATGCAGTGCGGCCCCCATTGACCATTTCCTCGTAATCCCGGGTTTCCTTGCGCCCCAGCGCGGAGGTGCGGGCTTTCTCCACGGCTATGTAGGCACTGGCCGGCGCACAGCCATCCAGGCGCTCCAGGGCCAAGGGGTGGCCACCGTCGTCGACCACGGCGATGGTCACGTTCCAATGCTGGGCCAGGGCTTCCTGGCGGGCGGCGGCCAGCACACGGGCGACGTCGGCCTGGCCGATCACGAACTTGCTATGCATGGGGGGTCTCCGGGTTCAAGGCGGCTTCGACGATTTCGATCCAGTGCCGTACCGGCGTGCGCCCGGCCCCGTCGAGGTGGGCCTGGCAGCCGATGTTGGCGGTAGCGATGACTTGCGGTTTGCCGCTTTCCAGTGCGTTGAGGCGGTTGTCACGCAGTTGCAGTGACAGCGCTGGCTGGGTCAGCGAATAGGTGCCAGCCGAGCCGCAACACAGGTGGCCGTCCGGTACCGAGGTCAGGGTAAAGCCCAGGCGCGTCAGCAGCGCCTCTACCGCACCCCCCAGTTTCAGGGCGTGTTGCAGCGTGCAGGGGCAGTGGAAGGCCAGGCGTTGCTCGGCGCACAGGCCCAGTTGCTCGACCGGCTCATCGCGCAGTACTTCTACCAGGTCGCGGGACAGGGCGCTGACCCTGGCCGCTTTGGCTGCGTAGCGGGTGTCGTGTTCCAGCAGGTGGCCATAGTCGCGCACGAACGCCCCGCAGCCGCTGGCGGTTTGCACGATGGCCTGGGCACCTGCTTCGATGGCCGGCCACCAGGCGTCGATATTGCGCCGCGCACGTTGCAGGCCTTGCTCCTGGGCATTGAGGTGGTAGTCCACCGCGCCACAGCAGCCGGCCTGGTGGATGGGTTGCACGCTAATCCCCAGGCGATCGAGCAGGCGCGTCGCAGCGGCATTGGTATTGGGTGACAAGGCCGGCTGCACGCAGCCTTCCAGCATCAGCACCTGGCGTGCGTGGCGCGGCGCGGGGCGCTCGCCGGGTGCCGTGATGTGCGCCGGCAGTTTGCGCTTGAGCGTGGCCGGCAACAGTGGGCGCAGGGCCTGGCCGCTGCGGGTCAGGGCCTTGAACAGCGCCGGGCGCGGCACTACCGCACGCAGGCCCTGGCGCAGCAGGCGCTGACCGAGCGCGCGCGGTACTTGTTGGTCGACGACGGCGCGACCGATGTCCAGCAGGTCGTGGTATCTGACCCCGGATGGGCAGGTGGTTTCGCAGTTGCGGCAACTCAGGCAGCGGTCCAGGTGCTGTTGGGTGCTGGCGGTGACCGGCTCGCCTTCGAGTACCTGCTTGATCAGGTAGATGCGCCCGCGCGGGCCGTCCAGTTCATCGCCCAGCAACTGGTAGGTAGGGCAGGTGGCGGTGCAAAACCCACAATGCACGCAGGAACGCAGGATGCTTTCGGCCTCGTCGGCGCGGGCCAGCCGGCGGCTTGTTTCGCTCAGGTTGGTTTGCATGGTCTGGCCTCACAGGTCCGGGTACAGGCGGCCAGGGTTGAACACCCCCTGGGGGTCGAGTTGCTGCTTGAGGGCACGGTGGTAACGCATCAGTGCGGCGGGCAGGGGCGGGCTGCTGGCTGCCCCGGGGGCGTAGCAGGTGGCGTGGCCGCCCACCTTGGCGACGTGGTCGCGAATCGCCTGCGCCGGTGCACTGGACTTCAGCCAGCGCTGGGCACCCCCCCAGTCGATCAACTGCTGGCCGGGCAGTTGCAGCTCGCCGGTGGCGTTGGGCAGCGACAAACGCCATAGCGGCGCAGGGTCACTGAAGAACGCCAGGCGCTGTTCGCGCAGGTCGCTCCAGAAACCGCTGTCGAGCATTTCGCCGCCCAGCCGCTGGCGGGCCGACTGCACCGAGCCTTCACCGCCTTCCAGGCGCAGGAACAGGGCGTCACCGTCATGGCAGGCCGCGCTGATCGGCAGCGGCTGCTGGCCCCATTCGGCCAGCTCGGCCAGTGCCTGGTGGCAGCCCATCGGCAGGCGCAGGCTCAGGCATTCGCGCGGCCGAGGCAGCACTTTCAAGGAAATTTCAGTCAACAGCCCCAGGCAACCGAAGCTACCCGCCATCAGCCGTGATACATCGTAACCGGCCACATTCTTCATCACCTCGCCACCAAAGCGCAGCAGCTTGCCGTGGCCGGTGATTACCCGCGTGCCGAGCACGTAGTCACGTACCGACCCGGCCCACGGCCGCCTGGGGCCGGACAGGCCCGCCGCGACCATGCCGCCCAGGGTGGCCTCGGGGCCCAGGTGCGGCGGTTCGCAGGGCAGCATCTGGCCGGCCTCGTGCAGGGCCGCTTCGATCTCGCGCAGCGGTGTGCCCGCACGGGCGGTGAGCACCAGTTCGGTGGGGTCGTAGCTGACGATGCCACGGTGGCTGCGGGTGTCGACAACTTCGCCGGCCACCGGGCTGCCGAGCATGGCCTTGCTGTTGCTGCCCTGGATACGTAGTGGCGTGCCGTGGTTCAAGGCCTGGGTGACCTGCTGTAGCAGGGCCTGGCTGATGTCGCGGTCCATGCTCATCAGAAACGCTCCAGGTCAGGGAAGGGCAGTTGCCCGTGGTGCACATGCATGGCGCCGAACTCGGCGCAGCGGTGCAGGGTGGGGATGTTCTTGCCGGGGTTCAGCAGGCCCTGCGGGTCGAAGGCGGCCTTGACCGCGTGGAACAGGGTGATTTCGTCGCTGTTGAACTGGGCGCACATCTGGTTGATTTTTTCGCGGCCTACGCCGTGCTCGCCGGTAATGCTGCCGCCCACCGCCACGCACAGTTCGAGGATCTTGCCGCCGATGGCTTCGGCCCGCTCCAGCTCCCCGGGCAGGTTGGCATCGAACAGGATCAGCGGGTGCATGTTGCCGTCGCCGGCGTGGAACACGTTGGCCACGCGCAGGCCGTATTCGCGGGACAGGTCACTGATGCCCTTGAGTACCCGCGGCAGTTCGCGGCGCGGGATGGTGCCGTCCATGCAGTAGTAGTCCGGGGAAATGCGCCCCACCGCCGGGAAGGCGTTCTTGCGCCCGGCCCAGAAGCGCACGCGTTCGGCCTCATCGCAGGCCAGCCGCACCTCGCGGGCGCCGGCTTGCGTCAGCACCGCGGCCACCCGTTCGCAGTCGTCGTGCACATCGGCCTCCACGCCGTCCAGTTCGCATAACAGGATGGCCGCCGCGTCCACCGGGTAGCCGGCGTGGATGAAGTCTTCGGCGGCGCGGATTGCCAGGTTGTCCATCATCTCCAGGCCGCCTGGAATGATGCCGGCGGCGATGATGTCAGCCACTGCCCGGCCAGCGTCCTCGACGCTGTCGAAACTGGCCAGCAGCACCCGTGCCACCTGAGGCTTGGGCAGCAGTTTCACGGTCACTTCGGTGACAATGCCGAGCATGCCTTCAGAGCCGGTGAACAGTGCCAGCAGGTCGAAGCCGGGGCTGTCCAGGGCATCGCTACCCAAGGTCAGGTGTTCACCTTCGACCGTGAGAATGTCCACCTTCAGCAGGTTATGCACGGTCAGGCCGTATTTGAGGCAGTGCACGCCACCTGCGTTCTCGGCGACGTTGCCACCAATGGAGCAGGCGATTTGCGAGGACGGGTCTGGCGCGTAGTACATACCATGAGGTGCGGCGGCCTGGGAGATGGCCAGGTTGCGTACGCCGGGTTGCACACGGGCGTAGCGGCCCTGTGGGTTGACCTCAAGGATGCGGTTGAAACGTGCCATTACCAGCAGGATCCCCTTGGTCAGCGGCAGGGCACCCCCCGACAGGCCGGTACCGGCGCCACGCGCTACCACCGGTACGCCGCGTTGGTGGCAGAGCTTGAGCAGCGTCTGCACCTGCTCCAGGCGCTCGGGCAGCACCACCAGCAGCGGCACCGTGCGATAGGCCGACAGGCCATCGCATTCGTAGGGTTTCAGGTCTTCTTCGCGGTGCAGGATATCGAGGTCCGGCAGGGCGCTGTGCAGTGCCTGCAGCAGGGCTGCCTGGTCCACGGCGGGTAGCGCGCCATCGACGCGTTCGTCGTACAGGATATTCATCGGCTCACTCGGCAACGGTTTTTGTTGTTGTTGGCAAAGCGGTCACGGTTGCAGCCTGCGCGTGCCAGCGCCTGGGGTCGAGCATGGCGGGCACTGGTCCTACCAGTTTTTCGCCGTGGTACTGGTTATTGATAGGTTTACCCGGCTAGATTTGGATAGATGGGCTAACTGGTCCTACCAGCAGGAGGGGGCACAATGGTTACTGACGGCAAAGCCAAGGTCGCCGACCAGGTGGCCGAGCGGGTCGAGCGGCTGATCGTCGACGGCGTGTTGAAGGTGGGCCAGGCCCTGCCATCGGAGCGGCGGCTGGTAGAGAAGCTGGGTTGTTCACGCTCGGCCCTGCGTGAAGGGCTACGCATTTTGCGCGGGCGCGGCATCATCGACACCGAGCAGGGGCGAGGCTCGTTCGTTGCGGACCTGACGGGGCAGGTGGGTGCCACCCCATTGATGCACCTGTTTAGTTCGCAGCCACGCACGCTGTTCGACTTGCTGGAGGTACGGGCTTTGCTGGAGGCCGAGTCGGCGCGGCTGGCAGCGTTGCGTGCCACCGAGGTCGACCGCTTGCTGATTCGCCGGCGTTATGAAGAAATGCTGGCTGCCCACGAGTCGGCCCAGGCGCTGGACGCCCGTGAGCATGCCCGCCGTGACCATGCCTTCCATCGGGCGATCAGCGAGGCGTCACATAACCCGGTGCTGGTGCATACCCTGCAATCGCTCAGTGATCTGACCTTGAGCACCGTGTTTGCTTCGGTCAACAACCTGTACTGCCGGCCGGCGCAGAAACGCCAGATTGATCGGCAGCATGCGCGGTTGTATCAGGCGGTGATGGAGCAATTGCCGGAGCAGGCGCAGCGGGCTGCGCGTGAGCATATCAACGGGATACGCGACAGTTTGCGGGAGATCGAGCAGGAAGAGCAGCGCCTGGTCAGGGCGACCATGCGCATGGATGGTTGGGGGTGATGCTGCCTGTGCCGGCCCTTTCGCGGGCAAGCCCGCGAAAGGGCCGGCACAGGATTGCCTCAATGATCGGCTATGCGGTCATCCTGGGAAAGAATAGCCCTGGCCAGTTCTTCATCATTGGCCTGTAGCCCTGGGTGGTCCTTGCGCGCCTGTTCCAGCGCCGACTCTACATAGGCGCCACGGATTGCACCGCCGCTGGCGACGAAGGCAGAAAGCTCGTCACGGGCCGGGATGATCCGTTTGTCGTCCTTGAAGGTCGAATACAGCGAAGCGGAAACACCGGCTGAGGTGGCGACGTCGCCCGCATCGACGCGGGCCAGGGCAGCACCGGCAGGCAGCAGGAGCAGCAGCGCAGGGGCGAGGAGTAGGTGGCGCATGTCGAGTTCTCCAATACGTGAAGCACAGGGAAATAAACCACTCAGTGTTTAAGAGGGCCAGGGGGGCGGGTAGTTCCCTTTGCAGGCTGGAGATTGTCGGGGCCGCCGCGCGGCCCCCGAGGCAGGGGCAGGCCAACTGGTTGGTGGTCTTCCCCCGGGCAAAGCACACGAAAACGGCTGGTCCGTTTACCGGGGGCTGATACGTTCGATCATCCCTTACTGCCCGGCCAGCCCTGACCGCGTCAACAGCCCGTCTAGTACCACCTCGCATGCCGCGCCCCAGGTGGCGCTTACCGGCTGATGCATCAGCACCGCGAGGCCATCGGCAGTAAAGGTGCCCGGCGTGGCAATGGCCTCGCCCAAGGCCTTGAGCGTACACGCTGGCTGCTGCCCGGCACTGGCCACGCAGTCTTGCAGGTTGCCCAGCACCAGCGCACGCGCTTCGGTTGCGGGCAGGCCTTTGTCCATCAGCCACTGCTGCAGGTCGTGCAGCAAGAAGTAGAACCAGCCATTCATGCACGCCGCCACGGTGGCCAGCTCGAATTCCGGCTCGCCCTGCAGCACCACCAGTTTGCCCAGTGGCTCCAGGTACTGCGTAGTGAGCGCATCGGGTGGGCACACCACTACCGTGGACTGGTTGTACTGCGCCGCATACGACAGCATCGCACGCACACAGAGGGCACCAGGGAACGCGGTGGACAGTTGCGCAAGGTTGACCCCGGCGGCGAGCGAGACCAGGCGCTGGCCTGAGCGCAGCTGTACGTCATTTGCCAGTTCGGCGAGCGATTGCGGGCGCACGCCAAGGATCACAAGTTCTGCCTGGTCGACCACTGCCTGGTTGCTTGCCATCACCTGGCAACCATGCTCCTGGGCCAGCACGGCTGCCCGTTGCGCATTGCGCGGTGACAACAGGATGGGGCCTTCGAAACCGCTGCGACGCAGGCCGATGACTGTTTTTTCGGTGAGCTCGCCCACCCCGAGAATGCCAAGGCTATGCATGGTGCCTCCTGATCAGCTTTGCAGGCCGGCGCGGCGCTGGCCCCGGTGCAGGTTGAGGTTGACGCCGGCGCTCAGCAGCGGCTCCGGCGGGTTGCGGTTGGGGCCTGCGGAGTCCAGAAGGACGTCGATCAGCGCGTCGCGTTCGCCGCTCACCCAGTCGGCCAGCAGGGTAACGGTAGCTGTGCCACGGGTGATGGCAAGGCCGTTGCAGCACAGCGCCGCATGCATGTTGGGAGCGAGGGTACCGAAGTGCGACAGGTGGTTGCGCGACAGGCCCATCGAGGCACCCCACGTCTATTCAAACGCCATGCCAGACAGCATCGGGAAGCGCCGCTCGAACGAATCGCGATGCTGGCGTCCGGCACGGGCGATGTGGCGTGGGTTGGCGCCGAAACCGCCGCAACCGTTGTCGTGCGCGGGGGTAGAGGTGTTTCTGTACATGGTTTTTATCCGTGTTGTTTTGTCCACTATGGCATTGGCGGTTGGGCGGGGACTATGACGGGAGGGACGGGGAACGGGATGTTATGGCTGCAGGATTGCCTGCGGACGGATTGACCGCGCCGGGCCGAGCGTGATTTGCTCGGCGCTACGGCTTCTTCGCGGGTGAACCCGTGAATGACTCGATACGATCATTCAAAGGAAACTGAAGGTCCCACCATGCCCGACTACAAGCTGCATTGCTTCGCCGAATCCGGCAACGCCTACAAGGCTGCGCTGATGCTCGAACTCACGGGTCAGGACTGGCAGCCGGTGTTCGTCGACTTCTTCCATGGCCAGACACGTGAGCAAACCTGGCGCGATGAGGTGAACGAGCAGGGCGAGGTGCCGGTGATGGAGCACGCTGGCAAGCGTTTCACCCAGTCTGCGCTGATTCTGGACTACCTCGCCGAACAGACCGGCCAGTTCGGGCCCCGTGACGATGACGAAAAGCGCGAGATCTGGCGCTGGATGCTGTTCGACAACCACAAGTTCACCAGCTATTACGCCGCGCTGCGCTTTCTGTTCTGCCTGAAGAATACCGGCGAAACGGACGTGACCCGGTTCCTGCGTGAGCGTGCCACGGCGGCTTACCGCATTGTCGACGCGCACCTGGCGAAGACGCCGTTCATGGTTGGCGGCCGGCTGACCATCGCCGACCTGTCGTTGGCGGGGTATGTATTCATGCCGGAAGACACCGGTATTCCATTGGCGGAGTTCACCCATATCGAGGCGTGGAAGGCGCGGCTCCAGGCGCTGCCAGGCTGGAAGCATCCGTATGAACTGATGCCGCGCACGGCATCCTGACCCATTCGCGGGCACGCCCGCTCCCACAGGTACTGCATAAGCTTCAAGCTTGCGCTGTCCCTGTGGGAGCGGCTTTAGCCGCGAAAGGGCCGGCTCAGGCATTACAAAACTCAGATCGACAACCGCACCACCCGGTTATCCAGCGCCTGCTGTACCTGCCCGCGCCGCTTGTTCACCACCAGCTCGCCAATCGCAATCAGTCGCGTGCGGGTGATGTTGCGCGATAACCCCAGCAATTGCGCGGTATGCACCTGATTGTAATGGCAGAACCGATAGGCCGAGCGCAGCAGGGCGTTTTCCACTTTCTCGTACAGGTCGCCCGACTGCTCCTCGTACAGCCGGCTGAATGCCCGCTGTAGCAGGTCCTCCACACCATTGCCTGCCGGCTCCTCTTCTTGTCGCTCGATGCGCAGGTTGGACAAACGCAGGTCCTGTGCCTGTATCGTACCGTCGCCACAGGTCAGCAAGCTGTGGTGAATCACGTTTTCCAGCTCACGGATATTGCCCGGCCAACTGTATTCCACCAGCTTGGTCTGTGCCTTGGGGCTCAGTTCCACCGGTCCGTAGCCAAGCCGGTCGCTGTAAGTGCGGATGAAGTGCCGGGCCAGCGGCAGGATGTCACCCGGGCGGTCGCGCAACGGGTGCAACTGCAAGGTCACCACGTTCAGGCGGTAATACAGGTCTTCGCGGAAATGCCCGGCATTGATGGCCTTTTCCAGCTGCACGTTGGTCGCAGCCAGTACCCGCACGTTGATCGGGATGCTCTTGCGCGACCCAAGCCGTACCACCTCGCGCTCCTGCAGCACGCGCAGCAGCTTGACCTGGATCGGCAGTGGCAAGTCGCCGATCTCGTCGAGGAACAGGGTGCCGCCGTTGGCCTCCTCGAACCAGCCGGCCTTGGCCGACAGGGCGCCGGTGAAGGCGCCTTTTTCATGGCCGAACAGTTCGGCTTCCACCAGCGATTCGGAGAATGCGCCGCAGTTGACCGCAACGAACGGCCCGTTGCGCCGGCCGCTGAGGTTGTGGATGTGGCGCGCGACCAGCTCCTTGCCCGTGCCGGTTTCGCCAATGATCAGGACGCTGGCCTCGCTGGGGGCGACCTGTTGCAAGTGAGCGAGCAGCGCCTGCGATCTGGGGTCTTCGAAGACCTGTGCGGTCGCCCTGATCGAGGTGGCCAGTGTCGGTGACGGGGGGAGGGTCAGCAGTTGCATGGGCAGTCCTCAGGAGTAGAAGGATGGGGCAGGACGTTTGTCGTTGAGGGCCCACTCGCCGAGTTCGTGGATGCGGTAGTCCACCGGGTCGTGCAGGGTTTGTGTGCGCAGGTTGCGCCAGTGCCGGTCGAAGCGCAGCGAGGCATGGGTGGCACGGGCACCGGTGACTTCGAACAGGCGGTTGCAGATGTCCAGGCCGTGACGGCTGGCGGCGACCTTGGCGGTGCCGATGGCCAGCGCCAGGTCGCCGCGCTCCTCGGCGGTGAGGGCATGTTCCTTGGCCCAGGCGGCGTCCAGTTGGCGCGCGGCCCGTTCGATCAGCAGGCGCACGCTTTCCAGGCCGACCCAGAACTCGCCGTAATGACGCAGCACGTAAGGGTCTTCGGCACTGCTGGCGGCGCTGGAGCGGAACCACGGCCGGCTTTCCTTCAGCGTGTACTGGCGGGCTTCGTCGAAGGCGCCCTCGGCAATGCCAAGGAACAGGTTGGCGAAGTGCAACTGGGCAATCAGCGGCCGCAGGGCGGCAAACGGCGTGCTCAGGGGGCCTGGGTCGAGCAGCAGTTCATTGTGCTCGACCCGCACACGTTCGAATGTGGCGCTGCCACTGTCGGTCTGGCGCTGGCCGATGTTGTTCCAGTCGCGGTGCAGGCTGATGCCGGTGCGGCCGCTGGGAATGGCGGCGATCAGCAGTTTGCCGCCGGCACGTTCGTCCACCGCCGAGGCGATGAGCATTTCTGAGTCGCTGGCGCCGGAGCAGAAGCTTTTCTTGCCAGAGAACTCGCACCAGCCGTCGAAGTGCTTGACCACCGTGCGCGTGTCCAGCGGGTTCAGGGCATTACCCCAGAACCACTGTTTGCGGGCGGTCTGTTCAAACCACGGCTGCCACTGGTCCGGGCGTGAGAACAGGCGAACGGTGGCCAGCATCAGGTGGTGAAAGCCGAATACATGGGCGATGGAGCTGTCGACCCGGGCGAATTCGCGCACCACCGCGAAGGTGTCGTGCCAGTTGGCGCCCTGGCCGCCGAAGGCCTGCGGGATCGCCAGCGACAGCAGGCCGCTGCCACGCAGCGCATCGCGCTCGGCTTTTGGCGTGCCGCCGCGCTCGTCGCGCTCGACGGCGGTCTGGGCAAACTGCCCGGCCAGTTCTCGGGCGATTGCCAACGCCGGGCGCAGGGGGGCATTTACAGGTGCATTCATGGCCGCTCCTCAGGCGCTTTTACGCAATGCGTGGTGGGCGCCGAACAGCGGCACGGCACGCTCGGCGGCCAGGCGGATGCGGGCGGCGAGGGCATCGCTGGACACCCGATAGTCGGCCAGTTCCGCCTGGCTGGCGAACACGCCGATGGGCAGGGTCAGGGCCTGCAGGAAGCTGAACAGCGGGCGCAGCTGGTGGTCGAGCACCAGTGCATGGCGTTCGCTGCCACCGGTGGCAGCGAGCAGTACCGGGGTGTCGACCAGGGCGTCCTGGCCGATCAGGTCGAACAGGTGCTTGAAGTGGCCGGTGAAACTGCCACGGTACACGGGTGTGGTCACCACCAGCAGGTCGGCCTTTTCCACCAGGCGCAGCTGCTGTTCGACGGTTTCGGGCAGTTCGCTGCGCCACAGGGCACTGCCCAGCGGACGGGCGATGTCGCCCAGTTCGATCAGGTGCGGCTTGATGTGCAGGTGTTCGGCCAGCTCGGCCAGGATTGCCTCGGTCAGGGCCAGGGTGCGCGAAGGGCGGGAAGTACCGCCGGACAGGGCTACGACGTTCAGTGGGGTGCTCATGGGCAGGTCTCCGGTTCTGGTTGAGCGGGACTTTGCTTGAGCAATCGTCGTGCCGAATTAAAAAATCCCTATAAATCAACAAGTCAGCAACTTTTCAAAGGCGATCTGCTGTTGCCGGACGGGCGTTTCGTGTTGATCGGGTGTTGCGCTGCCAACAGTTGGCCAAGTGTTGGCGGCTGTGCAGTGGCGAGAGTTATAGAGGATTATTTTTCATTAAAAAAAGAATAAGAATTTATATTGTTATTCTATTTTATCGATGTACGGCTGTTTTGCCGGTACCGACGATGCCCTGCACGAAGGTCACCAGTTGCTCCTTGGCGGTCATTACAGTCCCCCATTGCGCCTGCCCGCACAGCAAGCCCAGCACTGCATGGGCAATCGACCGCGCGCGCGGAGTCGTCAGGCCGCACTCGGCGGCGACGATGTCGCTGAGTAGCCCGCTGTATTCAGCTTTCAACTGTTCAACTTGCAACAGTTGCTCCTCGTTCAGATTCATGGCCTCCCGCGTCAGCAACACCAGCTTGTCCGGGTTGGCTTGGCTGTAGGTCACAAAGGCCTGTACAAAACAGGGCAAGCGTTCACTGGTGGCTCGGGCGCCTTTGAGGCATTGTCGGGTTTCATACAGCAGGTCGGTCAGGCTCGACTCGATCAGCTCGAACAGCAGGCCCTGTTTGGTATCGATATGGTGATACAGCGAGCCGGCGCGCAGGCCCAGGTGACTGGCCAGGTCACGCAGGCCGATGGCCTGGTAGCCATGGCTGGCAAACAGCGCGGTGGCCGCATCCAGCAAGCGGTCCCGGGCGTGTGGGGTAGGTACGGGCGAGAGGCTGGAAGCGGGCATGGCAGCACCTGTCGGCGAATTGATGTTTGACCAAATGTAAGACAACAGGCATCTTACGTAAAGACTCAATCGCGGAGGTGTTTTGTGGATAATCAAACGGTGGTGATCGTAGGTGGTGCCTCGGGTCTGGGCCTGGAAACAGCCCGGCTGATGGTCAAGCGTGGCGCTGGCAAAATCGGCCTGATCGACCGCAACGAGCAATTGTTGGTACAAGCTGCAGAAGAGCTGCGCGGGCAGGGTGTGGAGGTGGCAATCGCAGTCGGTGACATTGCCCGCAAGGACACCGCCCACGCAGCCTTCGCACAGATCGTTGAAGGCCTGGGACGGGTGCATTGCCTGGTCAACAGCGCGGCCATCTACCCGCGCCAGGACATCTTCGAGATCACCGACGAAGAGTGGGACCTGGAAAACGCCGTGAACATCAAGGGCACCTACCACATGATGGTCGCGGCGGTGCGCCACATGCAGCAGTACGTGGCAGCCCCGGCGGTGACCGGGCGCATCGTCAACGTCACCTCGGTGGATGCCTTCAAGGCCCACCCGCAAAACGCCCACTATGCGGCGACCAAGGCTGCGGTGGTAAGCCTGACCAAGTCGTTCGCCCAGGCCTGTGCCAAGGACCAGATCCTGGTCAACTCGGTGGCGCCGGCCGGTTTTGCCACCGAGCGCGCCAAGCAGTTGGGCTTCCTTGGCGAACTGGCCGCCGCCAACCCGCTGGGCCGCGCGGCGGAGCCGGCAGAAATCGCCGAGTGGATCGTGATGATGGGCAGTAGCCGCAACAGCTATGCCACGGGTGAAAACGTGATTGTCAGCGGGGGTTACATCTATGCCTGAAGTCGCATTCCCCGAGGGCTACCAGCGCGCGCTGGTGACCGGGGCTACCAGCGGTATCGGCAAGGCCATCGTGCTGGCGCTGCGTGACGCCGGCCTGCAGGTGATTGCCGTGGGGCGCAGCCCGCAGGCGCTGGCGGAGCTTGCTGGCGAGCCAGGTGTGACCACCTTGCAGGCGGATGTGCGCGACTACCGGTCGCTGGCTGCCGCGCTGGAAGGGCAGGCGGTGGATGTGCTGGTCAACAACGCGGGCATTCTGTCTACCCGTGCGGCGTTCCAGGACATCGACGAAGCCGAAATCGACAATATGCTCGACATCAACCTCAAGGCGCCGCTGCACCTGGCGCGCCAGGTGTTGCCGGGCATGGTCGGGCGGGGCAGGGGGCATCTGTTTTTCATCGGCTCCAGTGCCGGCCGCGCGCCGCACCCTGGTGCGGCGGTGTACGGGGCGTCCAAGGCCGGCGTCAGCCTGTTCTGCGATGCCTTGCGCTGTGATCTGCTGGGCAGCGGGGTGCGGGTGACCGAAATTGCCCCGGGCAGGGTGCAGACCCAGCTGTACAAGGCAGCGATGGGCATGCAGGCAGCGGGTAGCGAGCTGTATGACGGCTACGAGTCGATCCAGCCGGAAGACATCGCACAGCTGCTGCTGGCGGCGCTGAAGATGCCCCGGCAGGTGGATGTGTCGCGGCTGGAAGTGTTCCCCACGGCGCAGGCGGTGGGTGGCGGGCGGATGGTCAAGACTGCGGGTTGATCTAGCAGTTGTGTTGCCTGTGCCAGCCTCTTCGCGGCGGTTTGGCGCCTCGCTGAACCGCTCCGGCAGAAGCCGGCATAGGAAGGCGAGATTTGGGAAAATAGGTGCTTGACCACCTGTAAGACAACATATAACTTACATGAAGACCGTTTCAGCCGGTCGAGACAACTACAAAGCACTGCAGGGGATATGACGATGACTGCGACATCATGCCGGGTCGGCGTGGACATAGGCGGGACCTTCACCGATATCGCGCTGGACGTGAACGGCGTGCTGCATTCGACCAAGATCCTGACCGACTATGAGCTGCCCGAACGGGCCATCCTCACTGGCGTGCGCCAGGTGGTGGAGCAGGCAGGCCTGGCGCTGTCGGACATTGATCAGTTGATCCACGGTACCACCCTGGCCACCAACGCCCTGATCGAGCGCCGTGGCGCACGCACAGCCTTCATCACCACCGAAGGCTTCCGCGACACCTTGGAAATGCGCACCGAGAACCGCTTCGAGCAGTACGACATCAACATCGTCCTGCCGCCGCCGCTGATCGACCGCGAACACCGCTACACCCTGCGTGAACGCCTGAATGTCAAAGGCCAAGTGCTGATTGCCCCTGCGCAGGCCGAAATCGATGCCCTGGTCGAGCGCATCGCCGAAGGCAACTACCAGAGCGTCGCCATCGGCTTCATTCACAGCTACGTCAACGGCGCCCACGAGCGCCAGCTGCGCGATGCCCTGCAGGCGCGCCTGCCGCAGCTGTCGATTTCCATCTCCAGTGAAGTCTCGCCGCAGATGCGCGAGTTCGAGCGCTTCAATACCGTGTGCGCCAATGCCTACGTCAAGCCGCTGATCAAATCCTACCTGGACCGCCTGGTGGTTACCCTCAAGCAAGAGGGCGCCGATTGCCCGGTGTTCATGATTCACTCCGGCGGCGGCATCATCTCGGTGCAGAGCGCAGCAGAGTTTCCGGTGCGCCTGGTGGAGTCCGGCCCGGCCGGTGGTGCCATCTTTGCTGCCGACATCGCCCGCCGTTACCAGCTGGAGAACGTGCTGTCGTTCGACATGGGCGGCACCACGGCAAAAATCTGCCTGATCGAAGACCAGGTGCCGAAAACCGCGAAAACCTTCGAAGTTGCACGTACCTACCGCTTCAAGAAGGGCAGCGGCATGCCGATTTCCATCCCGGTGGTGGAAATGGTCGAGATCGGCGCGGGTGGTGGTTCCATCGCCAGCATCGACAGCATGCGCCAAATTCGCGTGGGCCCGCACAGCGCGGCGTCCGAGCCTGGCCCGGCCTGCTATGGCCGTGGCGGCCTGGAGCCGACCATCACCGACGCCAATCTGCTGCTTGGTCGCCTGGATGCCGACAACTTCGCCGGTGGCGCGCTACGCCTGTCCCGAGACAACGCCGCCAACGCCATGGCCCGGGAGATCGGCCAGCCGCTGGGCATGCAGGCCGACACAGCAGCGTTCGGCGTGTGCGAAGTGGTCGACGAGAATATGGCCAACGCCGGCCGTGTGCACGCGGTGGAAAGCGGCAAAGACATCGCCGACTACACCATGATCACCTTTGGTGGTGGAGGCCCGCTACACGCTGCGCGGCTGTGCGAAAAAATGGGCGTGGCGCGTTTCATCGTCCCGGCCGGTGCCGGGGTGGGCTCGGCCATTGGCTTCCTGCGTGCGCCGTTCGGCTATGAGGCCGTACGCAGCGCCTTCGTGCGCCTGTCCGAGTTCGAGGCCGCGCAAGTCAACGGCCTGATCGACGAGATGAAAGCCGAGTCGCTGGGCTTCCTGCGCCAGGGCATGCCGCAAGGCGAGCCGGAAATGGACTGCACCGCATTCATGCGCTATGTCGGCCAGGGCTGGGAAATCCCCGTCGCGCTGCCTTTCAAAGCCTTCAGCGCTGCCGACACGGTAGAGTTCAAGGCGCGCTTCGAAGAAGCCTACACCCGCTTCTTCGGCCGCCCCATCGAAGGACCGGACATCGAGATCGTCAGCTGGTCGGTCCGGGCCAGTTCGCCGCTGCCGCCGGTGGCACGCATCGAAGAAGTGGGCGCTGCCTACCGCGCCCACGAAGTCACGCGGCGCCAGGTGTTCGACGTGGCCGCTGGCGGTTTCGTCGAAGCCGGCATCTACCCACGCGAAGAGCTGCAGGTCGGTGCCCGTGTGGACGGCCCGGCGATCATCGTCGAGCGCGAAACTTCGACCTTCGTCACCTCCAACTTCACCGCCACGGTCCAGCCAGACGGCTGCCTGCTGGTCGTGCGCCGCTAACGCCTGATTCGGAAGCCAGAACCATGAGCGATACTTTGATCGACATTCAAATGCAGGTGATGTGGAACCGCCTGGTCTCGGTGGTCGAAGAGCAGGCGCTGACCCTGATCCGCACCGCGTTTTCCACCAGCGTACGTGAAGCCGGCGACCTGTCTGCGGGGGTGTTCGACCGTGCCGGCAACATGCTGGCCCAGGCAGTCACCGGTACCCCGGGCCACGTCAATACCATGGCCGAGGCGGTGGTGCACTTCATCAACGACATCGGCGAAGACAACATCTTCGAAGGCGATGTGTACGTGACCAACGACCCGTGGAAGGGTACCGGCCACCTGCACGACATCACCATCGTTTCGCCGTCGTTCTACAAAGGCAGGCTGATCGGCTACTTCGCCAGTACCGCCCACGTGGTGGACATCGGTGGCCGCGGTTTTGGCCCCGATGCCCGCGAGGTGTACGAGGAAGGGCTTTTCATCCCGATCATGAAGCTGTTCGAGCGCGGCAAGGTCAACCGCGACCTGATCAACATCCTGCGCAACAACGTGCGCGAGAACGACCGCGTAGTGGGCGACTTCTATGCGCTGTCGGCGTGCAACGAGACCGGTCACAAACGCCTGCTGGACATGCTCGAAGAGTTCAAGCTGGACGACCTGGAACACATCGGTGGCTTCATCCTGGAGCACAGCCGCCGCGCTACCCTTGAATGCTTCAAGTCGTTGCCCCACGGTACCTACACCAACAGCATGACCCTGGATGGCTACGACGTGCCGGTGACCCTGGTGGTGACCCTCACTGTTGGCTCCGACGGCATCAAGAGCGATTTCACCGGCACTTCGGGCATGAGCCAGTTCGGCATCAACGTGCCGCTGGGCTACGCCAAGGCCTATGCTTGCTATGGCCTCAAATGCATCGTCGCGCCGGAAATCCCGAACAACACTGCATCGTTGGCGCCGTTCGAGGTCACTGCGCCGGAAGGCTGCATCCTCAACGCCAAGCACCCGGCGCCGGTGTCGGTGCGCCATGTGCTGGGCCATTTCGTGCCCGACCTGGTGCTTGGCGCACTGCACAAGTGCCTGCCCGGCAAAGTGCCGGCCGAGGGCGCCAGTGCCTTGTGGAACCTGCACCTGAGCGTGCGCCCGCTGGAAAGCAACCCGACAGGCCGGAATGCCGAGATGCTGATGTTCAACAGTGGCGGCATGGGTGCCCGTTCGGCCATGGATGGCCTCAGTGCCACGGCGTTCCCCAGCGGCGTGCACACCATGCCGGTGGAAGCCACCGAGCATGCTGGCCCGGTGGTGGTGTGGCGCAAGGAGCTGCGTGAAGGCTCTGGTGGCGCCGGCCAGTTGCGCGGCGGCCTGGGCCAGGAGATCGAAGTGTCGGCGGCCGAGGGTTACAGCTTCCGCTTCAGTGCCATGTTCGACCGTATCCAGTACGCGGCACGCGGCCTGGAGGGTGGCAAAGCGGGCGCCGAAGGTTTTGTCGGCCTGGACGATGGCAGCCTGCTGCGCGGCAAGGGCCAGCAGTTCGTGCCTGCCGAGCGTCGCCTGGTGCTGCGCCTGCCCGGTGGTGGTGGCTACGGTGACCCGCGCCAGCGCGACCCCAGACAGGTTGAACGCGATGTGCGTGCGGGCTACATCAGCGCCGAACAGGCACGCAACGACTACGGCTTCGACGCCGCCCAGGAGCGCTAGAAAATGGACGTGCAAAGCAGCCGCGTGCGTGCGGTAAAAAGCTCGCCAAGCATGGCGGTGTCGGTACTGGCCAAGCAGATGCTGGCCCAGGGCGAACCGGTCATCAACCTGGCCCTTGGCGAGCCAGACTACAACGTGCCGGCTCACGTTATCGAGGCCGCGTACCAGGCAATGCGCGCGGGCAACAACCACTACACCGGGCCCAATGGCCTTGAAGTGTTGCGCCAGGCCATCGTCGACAAGTTTGCCCGGGAAAACGATCTGGTCTATGGCCTGGACGAAATCTGCGTGGGCAATGGTGCCAAGCAACTGTTGTTCAATGCCTTCCTCGCTACGCTCGAGTCGGGTGACGAGGTAATCACCCCGGCGCCGTACTGGGTGTCTTATACCGACATGGCCCTGCTCAATGGTGGCGTGCCAAAGGTCATCCCGTGCAGCGCGCAGCAGGGCTTCAAGCTCAAGCCCGAACAGCTGGAAGCTGCCATCACCCCACGCACCCGTTGGGTGATGCTCAACTCGCCGAACAACCCGAGCGGTGCGATTTTCACCCAAGAAGAGTTTGCTGCGTTGGGCAAGGTGCTGGAGCGGCACCCGAACGTGCTGATCATCTCTGACGAGATCTACGAGCACATCGTGCTGGGCGATCAGCCGTTCGTGTCCTTCGTCACGGCTTGCCCGCAGTTGCGTGAGCGCACCTTGCTGATCAACGGTGTGTCCAAGGCCTATGCCATGACCGGCTACCGGCTTGGCTACGCCGCCGGGCCAAAAGACCTGGTGGTGGCGATGAACAAGACCCAATCGCAGACCACCACCTGCCCGTCGAGCATTTCGCAGCTGGCGGCCGTAGCGGCGCTGAACGGGCCGCAGAACTTCGTGCGCGAAGCCAACCGCGAGTACCAGGCGCGTGGCGCGCTGGTGGTACAGGGGTTGGCGCAGATCCCGGGCCTGCAATTGCAGATGCCACAGGGCGCGTTTTATGCCTTCCCTGACGTCAGTGCCTTCATTGGCAAGCGCACCCCCGATGGCCAGGTCATTTGTAACGATGCCGACCTTTCGGCCTACCTGCTGCGCGTTGGCAAGGTCGCGACCGTCCCGGGTTCGGCGTTTGGCCTTGAGCCCTACATTCGTCTGTCGTTCGCCACGTCGCGGCAGGAACTGGAACAAGCCCTGGGGCAGTTGCGCGATGCGTTCGCGGCGCTGTCCTGACCCCACCAAGCATTCGAGGTAAGACATGAGCAAGCCTTTCAAACGACTGCTGATCACCGGCGCCGCCGGACGCCTTGGCAGCGTGCTGCGCAAGCACCTGGCCGCTTTCGCCGACGAGCTGCGCCTGACCGACATCGCCGAGATGGGCCACGCTGCGCCGCATGAACAGCTGGTGCGTTGCGACCTGGCCAATTTCAACGATGTGCTGCCGCTGACTGAAGGCGTCGACGCCATCGTGCATGCGGGTGGCGTACCCGTGGAGGACACCTTCGACAAGATCCTCAACGGTAACATCGTTGGCACCTACAACATCTACGAAGCGGCACGGCGCAATGGCGTCAAGCGTGTGGTGTACACCAGCTCCAACCACGCCATCGGTTTCTACGACCGCACCGAAACCATCGACGCAACCGCCGCGCACCGCCCCGACAGCCTGTATGGCGTCAGCAAGTGCTTCGCCGAGGACCTGGGCCGCTATTACTGGGACAAGTTCGCCATCGAGTCGGTCAACCTGCGCATCGGCTCGTCGTTCCCTGAGCCACTGGACCGGCGGATGCTCGCTACCTGGCTGTCGTTCGACGACTTCGCCCAGCTCACCGAGCGCTCGCTGCTGGCGCCGCGGGTCGGGCACATGATCGTCTACGGCATGTCGGCCAACCGCGAAAGCCTGTGGGACAACCGCCTGGCTTCGTCCATCGGTTACGTGCCCAAGGACAGCGCCGACGACTACCGTGACAAGGTGCTGGCCGAGCACCCGCCACTGGATCCGAACGAACCGGCCGCGCGCTACCACGGCGGCAACTTCGCCGGCGCCGGGCACTTCGAAGACCCGAAATAATCGCCTCGTCTGCCACAGGGACAGCGCGGCCCATTGTGGGAGCGGGTTTACCCGCGAAGAGGCCGGTGCGGGTAAAAGAAGCCCGCGTGGCGAGTGTGAATCTTGTATATCGCAACATCAGAAGAGAGCTAATTCCATGGCTTCCACCGCTAAACAACAGAATTACGATGTGGTGATCGTCGGTGGCGCGGTCAACGGCAGCGCCACCGCCTACTTCCTGGCCAACAACCCGGACTTCAACGGTTCGGTACTGGTCATCGAGCGCGACTGGACCTACAACAAGTCGGCCACCGCGCTGTCGAGCAGCTCGATCCGCCAGCAGTTCTCCAACCCGATCAACATCGAAATTTCCAGATTCGGTGCCGAGTTCGTGCGCAGCTTCCCCGAAGTGATGGAGGTAGATGGCGATCGCCCGGACCTGGCCTTCCACGAGAACGGCTACCTGTTTCTGGGTGATGACAAAGGCTACGAAGTGCTGCGCCGCCTGCACGATACCCAGGTATCCCACGGCGCTGACGTGCACTTGCTCGACCCCGAGCAGCTGCAGCGCACATTCCCTTGGGTGAACATCGACAGCCTCGCCGGTGCCAGCTACGGGCGTAGCGGTGAAGGCTGGTTCGACAGCCTGGGCATGCTCAACGGCTTCCGCCGCAAGGCGCGCTCGATGGGCATCGAGTACATCGAGAACGAAGTGGTGAGTGTCCAGCGTGAAGGCGACCGGATTACCGGCGTGCAACTGGCCAGCGGAGAGCGCATCGGCTGCGGCCTGCTGGTCAACTGTGCCGGTACCCGCGGTACCAAGGTGGCGCGCATGGCCGGCCTGGATATCCCGGTCGAGCCGCGCCGCCGCTCGCTGTTCGTGTTCGATTGCCGTACCCCGCTGGAAGGCACCGTGCCCCTGACCATCGACCCGACCGGGGTGTTCTTCCGCCCCGAAGGCAAGTTCTACCTGGGCGGTACCTACCCGAAAAACGACCCGGAAGTGGACTTCGAAGATTTCGATGTGCTGCACGAAGAGTTCGACGAAGAGGTGTGGCCGATCCTCGCTGAGCGGGTGCCGGCGTTCGAAGGCATCAAGGTGGTCAACTTCTGGGCCGGGCACTACGACTTCTGCGTGCTGGACCACAACGCCATCGTTGGCCCGCATAACGAGGTGAACAACTTCCTGTTCTGCAATGGCTTCAGCGGGCATGGGCTGCAGCAGGCACCGGCCATTGGTCGGGGGCTGTCCGAATTGATCACCTATGGCGGCTACCGCTCGCTCGACCTGAGCGCGCTGAGTTACCAGCGGGTGATCGACAACAAGCCGTTCCTGGAAGATTCGGTCATCTGACCGCAGCGCATGAGGGAGAACAACAATGAGCAACTCCGAAGTGAAGCGCAGTGGCGGCCAGGTACTGGTCGATGCCCTGCGGGTGAATGGTGTCGAGCGTGCGTTCTGCGTGCCAGGTGAAAGCTACCTGGCAGTGCTCGATGCGCTACACGATGTGCAGGATGAGATCGACCTGATCGTCTGCCGCCAGGAGGGCGGTGCTGCCTACATGGCCGAGGCCTACGGCAAGCTGACAGGCCAGCCAGGCATCTGCTTCGTCACCCGCGGCCCAGGTGCCACCAACGCCTCGGTGGGCGTGCACACCGCGTTCCAGGACTCCACGCCGATGCTGCTGTTCATCGGCCAGGTGGCACGTGACCAGATCGAACGCGAAGCCTTCCAGGAAGTGGACTACCGGCGCATGTTCGGCCAGATGGCCAAGTGGGTGGTGCAGATCGACGATGCCGCGCGCATTCCCGAACTGGTCAACCAGGCTTTCCAGCGCGCCATCAGTGGCCGCCCTGGTCCGGTGGTAATCGCGCTGCCAGAAGACATGCTCACCGACCTGGTGCAGGTCGCCGATGCGCGCCCGGCCCAGCGTGTCGAGGCTGCTCCGGCGCCCCAGGCACTGGGCGAGTTGCAGGCGCTGCTGGCCAAGGCCCAGCGGCCACTGGTGATTGCCGGTGGCGGTGGCTGGAATGACCAGGCGGTGGCCGACCTGAAGCGCTTCGTGCAGGCGCAGAACGTGCCACTGGCGGCGTCGTTCCGCTGCCAGGACCTGTTCGACAACACCGACCCGCACTATGCCGGTGACCTGGGCCTGGCTGCCGGCCCGGTGTTGGTCGATGCGGTAAAGCAGTCTGACCTGTTGATTGTGGTGGGTGCCCGCCTGGGTGAGATGACCACGGGCGGATATGCGCTGGTCGACATTCCAACGCCAAAGCAGGCGCTGGTGCATGTACATGCCAGCGCCGAGGAGATCGGCCGCGTTTACCAGCCGACCCTGGGCATCAATGCCGGCCCCGGCAGCTTCCTGGCCCAGGCCGCTGCCTTGCAGGCGGTGCGTCCGGCGGAATTCGCCGACTGGGTCGCCAGCCTGAACAGCGGCTACCGCGGCAACTTCGAAACACCGCGCTCGCCGGGTGATGTGCAGATGAGCGAAGTGATCGCCTGGCTGAACAAGACCCTGCCGGCCGACAGCATCCTCACCTGTGGTGCCGGCAACTACACCGGCTGGGTGCACCGTGGCTACCAGCACCGTGTATTCCGCACGCTGCTCGGGCCTACCAACGGCTCGATGGGCTACGGCGTGCCGGCGGCAGTGGCGGCCAAGCTGACCTACCCGCAGCGCACGGTGGTGGCGTTTGCCGGTGACGGTTGTTTCCTGATGAATGGCCAGGAACTGGCCACTGCGGCGCACTACGACGCACGGGTGATCACCGTGGTGGTCAACAACGGCATGTACGGCACCATCCGCATGCACCAGGAGCGCACCTATCCTGGGCGGGTGTCCGGCACCGAACTGCACAACCCGGACTTTGCCGCCCTGGCGCGCGCCTATGGGCTGCACGGTGAAACCGTTACCCGTACCGAGGACTTCGCTGCCGCTTTCGAGCGTTGCCAAGTATCCGGCAAGCCGGCGCTGATCGAAGTGCAGGTCGACCCCGAAGCCCTGACCCCGCGCATGACCCTCAGCCAGATTCGCGACAAGGCCCTGCAAGCCAAGCGCTGATTCACCTCGGGTGGGGCGCGGTCCGGCCCCACCTTTTTTCATTATCCGAACGAGCCAATCGACATGAAACTTGCCGATCGTGATCTGCTGCGTGAAGTTTGCTATATCGATGGAAAATGGCTGGCGGCTGACAGCGGCCAGCGCATTGCCGTGACCAACCCGGCCACCGGCCAAGTGCTGGGCCACGTGCCGCGGATGGGGGCAGAAGAAACCCGCCGTGCCATCGCGGCTGCCGAGTGCGCCTTGCCAGCGTGGCGGGCGCTGACTGCCAAGGAGCGTGCCGCCCGGCTGCAGGCCTGGTTCCGCGAAATCCTCGCTCATCAGGAAGACCTGGCGCGCATCATGACCGCCGAGCAGGGCAAGCCCCTGGCCGAATCCCGTGGCGAGATTGCCTTTGCCGCCGCTTATGTGGAGTTCTATGCCGAGGAAGGCAAACGCATCTATGGCGATGTGATTCCTTCGCCGAACGCTGATCGGCGCTTGATCGTGACCAAGGAACCGATTGGTGTGTGTGCGGCGATTACACCTTGGAACTTCCCGGCGGCGATGATCACCCGCAAGGCGGCGCCGGCTTTGGCGGCGGGCTGCACGTTGGTGCTCAAGCCCGCTTCGCAAACCCCGTTCAGCGCGCTGGCACTGTGCGTGCTGGCCGAGCGTGCCGGTATCCCGGTGGGTGTGCTTAGCGTGGTGACCGGCGATTCGGCGGCCATTGGCGGCGAGCTGACGGCCAGCCCGGTGGTGCGCAAGTTGTCGTTCACCGGCTCGACCCCCATCGGCATCCAGTTGCTGCGGCAGTCGGCGGCAACGGTGAAGAAGGTGACCATGGAGCTGGGCGGCAACGCTCCGTTCATCGTGTTCGACGATGCCGACCTGGAAAAAGCGGTGGAAGGCGCGCTGATCGCCAAGTTCCGCAACAGCGGGCAGACCTGCGTGTGCGCCAACCGCTTCTATATCCAGGACGGCATCTACGAGCGCTTCGTGGCGCGCTTTGCCGAGCGCGTGGGTGAGCTGGTCGTCGGGCAGGGCGATGCACCAGGTACACAGGTCGGCCCGATGATCGACGGGCGTGCGGCCAATGGTGTCGAACGGCTGGTCGGCGAAGCTGTGGAGGCCGGTGCGCGGGTGGTGGCGGGAGGGCGTCGGCACGCCATGGGCGAGGCCTTCTTCGAGCCGACCTTGCTGGCGGATGTGACGCCGGACATGCGCGTGGCGCGCGAGGAAATTTTCGGGCCGGTGGCGCCGATCTTCCGCTTCGGCAGTGAGGAGGAAGTGATTGCCCAGGCCAACGACACCGAGTTCGGCCTGGCCTGCTACCTGTATGCCCGGGATGTCGGGCGCATCTGGCGGGTGACGGAAGCGCTGGAGTACGGCATGGTCGGGGTCAACGTCGGCGTGGTGGCGACTGAAGTGGCGCCGTTTGGCGGGGTGAAGGCCTCGGGGTTGGGCAGGGAGGGGTCACGCTACGGGATCGAGGATTACCTGGAACTCAAGTATGTGTGCCTTGGGCTTTAAGGCATTCCTGAGGCTCTGAGGTTGCCTGTACCGGCCTCTTTGCGGGCAAACCCGCTCCCACAGGTACTGCACAGCTCTCAAGATCTGCATGGCACCTGTGGAAATTTCCCACAGGTACGGCGCATGATTTGAAGGCCGTGCGGTCACTGTGGGAGCGGGTTTACCCGCGAAGAGGCCGATACAGGGTTACGATCAGGCCTTGCTGTCGAGCAGCCGCTGGTAGCGCGACAGGCTTTCTTCCAGGTGCTTGCGCAGCGCCGTACGTGCGCTGGCCACATCGCCCATGCTGATCGCTGACAGGATTGCCCCGTGCTCGCGGGCAATTTTCTTGATGTGTGCCTGGCGGTTCTTGCCGGTTACTTGGCCATGTTTGAGGTTCAGGTCAAGGATGATGTCCGGCCCCAGCGCTTCCAGCAATTGCGTGAAATGCGGGTTGTTGGTGGCCCGTGCAATCGCCAGGTGGAATTCGAAGTCGGCCTTGGCTTCCTCTTCCTGCGTGGCACCGTCCAGCGAGTTGAAGCGGTCGAACGCCTCGGTGATCGCCGCCATGCTGGCCGGGCTGCGGCGCTCGGCGGCGCGGGCCACCGATTCCGCCTCGATCCCCAGGCGCAATTCAAGGATCTGCGCCGCAGCGCGTACGTCATCGACCACGCTGTCGATGGCAAAGCCGATGCGTTTCACATCCTGCTCGACCACGAATACGCCCACACCTTGACGGGCAACCAGGCGCCCGCCCAGGCGCAGCGAGGCCACCGCTTCGCGGATGACCGGGCGGCTGACGTTGAACTCTTTGCACAGCGCTTGTTCGGACGGCAGCTTGTCGCCCGGGCCGTAGGTGCCAGTGTCGATCCGGCTGGAAAGCTCCTGGATCACGATTTCCGCCAGATTGGCGCGACGCGTGCCTAACGACGCATTCATAGAAGGGTTGCTCCTGAAACTGATTGGCTCATCACGGTTGATTCTCCGGCAGGTTGCGCGCAGCCCTCATGCCCCTTGCGGCGGGATCCGTAGCCAACCAGCGGTGATGTTGTCGGCATATGTTATCAAACATCTTACTAGCTCGTCTGATGCCCCACTTCTTGACCACGCAGATCTCGTCGCCGGGAAAATTATTTTACCTGCTCGTGTAGCATACACCCATTGACAGTTGCCTGATGACTGTTATCTTACAAGTGCGATGGCGTTCCGGCCATTTCGCATGCGGTAAGCGATGTCGAGGTTCGTCCAATCACTACTGGGAGCTGAGCATGAATAACAACAAGGGAGGGCGTACAGCCCTCGCGACCGCGGTAACATTGCTGATGGCCATGGGGACGGCAAACGCAGCAGACAGTGAAGTTGTCAGGATCGGCTTCGCCGGCCCCCTGACCGGCCCTTCGGCGCACCAGGGACAGGACGTCGAGCATGGCATTCAGATTGCCGTAGAAGAGGCCAACCAGCAGCAACTGAAAATCGGTGACAAGGTGGCCCAGTTCAAACTGGTCTCCGAGGACGATGTCGCCGACCCACGCACGGGCACGGCGGTGGCGCAACGCCTGGTGGACTCGAAAGTGGCGGTGGTGATCGGCCACTACAACTCCGGCACCAGCATCCCGGCTTCGAAGATCTACGCCGCCGCCGGCATCCCGCAGATCTCGCCCTCGGCCACCAACCCCACCTTGACCCAGCAGGGCATCCCTTCGGTGTTTCGCACGGTCAACGACGACGCCACCCTGGGCCGCTACGCCGGCAACTACCTGGTCAGCCAGCTCAAGGCCCAGCGCATCGCCATCTTCGATGACCGCACCGCCTATGGCCAAGGCCTGGCCGACGAGGTGACCAGGGCGGTCAAGGCGGCTGGCGGCAATGTGGTGGTGCGTGAGTACACCAACGACAAGTCCACCGATTTCAACGCCATCCTCACCACTGCCAAGGCGCAAAAGGCCGACGCGGTGTTCTTCGCGGCACTCGACTACCAGGCCGCACCCATGGCCAAGCAGATGAAAAACCTGGGCCTGAAGGCGCGCTTCATGAACATCGGCAACCTGCCCAATGACTCGTTCAAGCAGATGGCTGGCAGCGCCGCCGAAGGTACCTATGCCTGGAACTATGGCACGCCGCTGCTGGACATGCCCAAAGGGGCAGCCTTCGAACAGAAGCTCAAGGACAAGTTCGGCGTGGGTGTGGTGCAGTCGTCGCCCGCTGCGTATGACGCCACCTGGGCCGCGATCAACGCCATGGTCAAGGCCGGCTCCGACGACCCCAAAGTGTATCTGCCAGTGCTCAAGAGCCAGAGCTATGACGGCGTCACCGGCACCATCGCCTTCGATGACAAGGGCAACCTGAAGAACCCGGCTGCCACCGTGTTCCAGTTCGCCGAAGGTGGCTGGAAAACCTTGTCGGTCGAGCGCGATTGAGTTTCACCCCATAACAAGCGGGCGCACGCCTGCGACATAACAAGAAGACTTTTCCCACCTGCCAGGCCAGTCGGCGTGTGGCGCTGAGCCGCCGCGCGCCGACGACAACGCAGTTTCGAGGATTCAGCGCGTGGACGGTAATTTCGATATCTTGTTGCAACAGGTCCTTAACGGCCTGGTGCTGGGCAGCATCTATGCCCTGGTAGCCTTGGGCTACACCATGGTCTACGGCATCATCGGCCTGATCAACTTCGCCCACGGCGAGGTGGTGATGATCGGCGCCATGGTCACCATTTCGGTACTGACAATGCTCGCTGGCGCCGGCTTTGCCCCTGGCGTCATCACGTTGCTGCTGGCAATCATGGCTGCTGCGGTGGTGTGCATGCTGCTGGCCCAAGGCATGGAAAAGTACGCCTATCGGCCCTTGCGCAAAGCCCCGCGGCTGACCCCGCTGATCCTTGCCATCGGCATCTCCATCGCCTTGCAGAACCTGGCGATGATGATCTGGGGGCGCGGCTACAAGACCTTCCCTGAAGTGGTAGAGACGCGGCCCGTGGACGTGTTCGGCGCCACTGTCACCAACGTGCAGCTCTCGATCATGCTGGTTGCCGTGGTGATCATGCTTGGCTTGTGGCTATTGGTGGACAAGACTCGCCTGGGCAAAGCCATGCGCGCCACCGCGCAGAATCAGGAAGTGGCCGGGCTGATGGGCATCAACATCAATCGGGTGATCAGCGCCACCTTCCTGATTGGCGCCAGCCTGGGTGCCATCGCCGGGGTAATGCGCGCCATCAACTACGGCCAGGCCGATGCCTACATGGGCCTGCTGCTGGGCCTGAAAGCATTCTCCGCAGCGGTGCTTGGTGGTATCGGCAACCTGTTCGGGGCCATGGCCGGTGGCCTGTTGCTGGGGCTGATCGAATCGCTGGCGGCAGGCTACACCGGGCAGTTGACGGGCGGCTTCCTGGGGGCCAACTACCAGGACATCTTCGCCTTTGCGGTGCTGATCCTGGTGTTGCTGTTCCGGCCCAATGGGCTGCTTGGCGAACGCCAGGCTGACCGGGCGTGAGGAGGCAGTCATGAAAAACCTCAAGACCCAGTACCTGTTGTTGATTCTCGGCTTCATCGCCTTGCCGTTCCTGGTCGAGGCCATTCCCATGCTGGGCGCTACCTGGGTGCGCATTCTTGGCTTTGCCATGCTCTACGTGCTGCTGGCGTTGGGACTGAACATTGTCATCGGTTATGCCGGCCTGCTCGACATGGGCTACATCGGCTTCTACGCCATTGGTGCCTACCTGTATGCACTGCTGGCTTCGCCCCACCTGCAAATGGCCGGCCTGCTTGAGGCTGTGCTGGACTGGCCGGTGTGGGTGATCATCCCGTTGGCTGCCGTGGCTGCGGCCATTTGCGGGGTGCTGATCGGTGCGCCGGTACTCAAGTTGCGCGGCGATTACCTGGCCATCGTCACCCTGGGCTTCGGCGAGATCATTCGCATCTTCATGAACAACCTGGACCAGCCGGTGAACCTCACCAACGGTCCCCAGGGCATCAGCAACATTGCCCCGCTGCACGTCGACTTCGGGGCATGGGCGCACGCGCCAGGTGCCGGGGCAACGCCGGTGCTGTCGCTGCAGCAAAGCTGGAGCCTGTTCGGCCTGCCCGTGTCGCCGGTGATCAGCTACTACCTGTTCTTCCTGTTCGTCGTCATCCTCTGCATCGTGCTGTCCAAGCGCCTGGAAGTGTCGCGTATCGGCCGCGCCTGGATGGCCCTGCGCGAAGACGAAGTGGCGGCCGAGGCCATGGGCCTGAACAAGCGCAACCTCAAGCTGCTGGCCTTTGCCATGGGGGCGACCTTTGGCGGGGTGTCCGGTGTGCTGTTCTCCAGCTACCAGGGTTTCGTCAGCCCCGAATCGTTCACCCTGATGGAGTCGATCATGGTCCTGGCCATGGTGGTGCTCGGCGGCATGGGCTCGATCCGGGGCGTGGTGCTGGGGGCGCTGATCCTGTCGGTGATGCCCGAACTGTTCCGCGACCTGGTCAACTGGGTCCAGCCGTGGGTGATGGACAACGTCACCTTCATCAGTCGCGATATCCTGCGCAACGTGCTGGATGCCTCAACCCTGCGCATGCTGGTATTCGGCCTGGCGCTGATCCTGGTGATGCGTTTTCGCCCCGAAGGACTCTGGCCGTCCAGTCGCCGCCGTGCCGAACTGCACGATGACGACCCTGAAGCCGAGCCGGCGCCTGCGGTGCTCAGCACTGCAATCAATGGACCGGCCAGCGAAGCCTCCTTCGAACTCCCGATCAAACAGGCGGACAAGGCATGAGCGATTTCCTTCTCGAGCTGCATCAGGTGAGCAAGTTCTTCGGTGGCCTGCAGGCCCTGCATGGCATTGACCTGAGCATCCGTCGCGGCGAGATCCGCGGCCTGCTGGGCCCCAATGGCGCCGGCAAGACCACGCTGTTCAACGTGCTCACTGGGCTGTATCGGGCCGAGCAGGGCAGGGTGATGTTCGACGGCAAGCCACTGCGCATCAGCAAACCGCACAAGGTGGTGGAGGCAGGCATCTCCCGCACCTTCCAGAACATCCGCCTGTTCCACAACATGACCGCCCTGGAAAACGTGATGATCGGCCGCCACGTACGCACCCGCAGTGGTGTGTTCGGCGCAATTCTGCGTACCCCGGCCTGTGTGCGTGAAGAGCGGGAAATCCGCCAGGCCGCGCGTTACTGGCTGAACTACGTCGGCATCGGCCACTTGGCCGGTGAACTGGCCAAGAGCCTGTCCTACGGCGACCAGCGCCGCCTGGAAATCGCTCGGGCGCTGGCCACCGAGCCAAAGCTGATTGCGCTCGACGAACCGGCGGCGGGGATGAACGCTTCGGAAACCGAAGGCTTGCGCCAGCTGATGTGCAAGATGAAGGCGGATGGCAAGACAGTGTTGTTGATCGAGCACGACGTGAAGCTGGTGATGGGCCTTTGCGACCACATCACCGTACTGGAATTCGGCCGCAAGATCGCCGACGGCCTGCCGGCCGACGTGCGCAAGGATCCACGCGTGATCGAGGCCTACCTGGGTGCAGAGGCAGTGGCATGAAAAACATCCTGCAAGTGAGTGACCTGAAGGTCAGCTACGGGGCTATCCAGGCCATCAAGGGCATCGACCTGACGGTGGGCGAGGGTGAGATGGTGGCGCTGATCGGCGCCAATGGCGCCGGCAAGACCACCACCCTGAAAACCTTGGCCGGCTTGCTGAAGCCCAGCGCCGGCAGCATCACCTTCGATGGCAAGGCGCACGCGGCGATCAAGGGCCATGACCTGATCCGCGAGGGGCTGGCGCTGGTGCCGGAAGGGCGGGGCATTTTCCCCAAGCTGACGGTGCACGAAAACCTCGAGATGGGGGCCTTCAGTCGGCGCGACGGCAAGGACGCCATCGGTGCTGACATCGAACGCATGTACGGTATCTTTCCGCGTTTGAAAGAACGTGCCTTTCAGCTGGCCGGCACCATGTCGGGTGGCGAGCAGCAGATGCTGGCCATTTCACGGGCACTGATGGGGCGGCCCAAGCTATTGTTGCTGGACGAGCCCTCCATGGGGTTGGCGCCGATCATCGTGCAGAAGATTTTCGAAACCATCGTCGAAGTGGTCAAGGGCGGGGTAACGCTACTGCTGGTGGAGCAGAACGCCCGCCTGGCGCTGCAGACCTGTCAGCGCGCCTACGTGATCGATGGCGGCCGTATCAGCCTGGAAGGCTGTGCCAAGACCTTGTTGCATGACGACCAGGTGAAGAAGGCCTACCTGGGCGAATGATCCAATCACAATGACAAGAGGATTTGCCCTGGGGTTGAGTGTTTGTCTTGCTGGCCTCTTCGCGGGCACGCCCGCTCCCACAGGGATCTCACAGGCCTCAGGATCTGTGCAGTACTTGTGGGCGCGGGCGTGCCCGCGAAGAGGCTAGTAGGCCCATGGCCGATTTCCTCCCAGGCAGGTTCCCCGAGCCCAGCACCGCACCGCAGCCATTGGGCGCGAAGCAGCCCCGAATTCTCAGATGTGTGGCACGTTACGGCCACTTGCACCGCCCGCATACTCAGGCTTCAGGTGCCCTTGCTCATCCAGCAGGTAAGCATCCATCACCTCGCGCACCACCGGCCCCGCCACCCGGCCCCCAGCCTCACCGTTCTCGATCATCACCGCCACCACCACACTCGGGTGGTCGGCCGGTGCAAAGCCGACAAACAGGGCGTTGTCGCGGTGGCGCTCCAGGGTCTTGTTGCGGTTGTAACGCTCACCCTGCTTGATCGCCACCACCTGCGCGGTACCACTCTTGCCGGCGATCCGGTATTGCGCGCCCGCCGCAGCGGCGCGGGCAATACCGCGCGGGTCGTGCATGACCATCTGCATGCCCTGGCTGACCTGATCCCAGGCATGCTTGTCGTGCAGCACGATGTTGGGCATCGGGTTGGGGTCCACCGGCGCATCGCCACCCACGGTCATGGCCAGGTGCGGGCGATGCCACACGCCCTTGCTCGCCAGCAGGCTGGTGGCCTGGGCCAGCTGCAGCGGGGTGACCTGCATGTAACCTTGACCAATGCCAAGAATCAGCGTTTCGCCCGGGAACCAGGCCTGGCGCCGGGTGGCACGCTTCCACTGGGCCGACGGCATCAGCCCGGAGGCCTCTTCGAACATGTCCAGCGACACCTTCTGGCCCAGGCCGAATTCGGCCATGTAGTCATGCAGGCGGTCGATGCCCAGCTTGTGCGCCAGGTCGTAGAAATAGGTGTCGTTGGACCGCATGATGGCGGTGTACATGTCCACCCAGCCGTCGCCGCTGCGGTTCCAGTTGCGGTACTTGTGGTCATAGTTGGGCAGCTCGTAATAGCCCGGGTCGAACACCCGGCTGCCTGGGGTGATCACGCCGCTGTCGAGGCCGGCGATGGCCACTTCCGGTTTCACCGTCGAGCCTGGGGCATATAGGCCGCGCAGCACACGGTTGAACAGCGGTCGGTCGATGGAATCGCGCAGTTCGGCGTACTGCTTGAAGCTGATGCCCTTGACGAACAGGTTGGGGTCGAAGCTGGGGTTGCTGACCATTGCCAGCACGTCGCCATTGGCCGGGTCCAGTACCACCACCGAGCCACGGCGGTCGCCCAAGGCCTTTTCTGCGGCCACCTGCAAGTGGGCGTCCAGGGTCAGGACGATGTCTTGTCCCGGGGTCGGGGCCTTGTGGTTGAGCACGCGCATCACCCGGCCCTGGGCGTTGGTCTCGACCTCCTCGTAGCCCACATGCCCGTGCAGCTGGCTTTCGTAGAAGTGTTCGATACCGGTCTTGCCGATTGACTGGGTGCCACGGTACTCGGTGCTGTCGAGAACCTTGGCCTCTTTCTCGTTGATGCGCCCCACATAACCCACCGAGTGGGCGAAATGTTCGGCCAAGGGGTATTCGCGGATGAACTGTGGCTCTACTTCCAGGCCCGGCAGGCGGAACTGGTTCACCGCCACCAGGGCGATCTGCTCTTCGCTCAGGCCCACCATCAGGGTTACCGGTTCGAACGGCTTGCGGCCACGGCGCAGGTCTTTGTCGAACTGCTTGCGGTCGTCTTCGGTCAGGCCTAGCACCTGGGTGAGGGTGTCGAGCACCTTGGCCGAGTCGCCGCCGGCCCGCTCGCGGGTCATGGTCAGGTCGAAGCTGGGTTTGTTGTCGGCCAGCACCACGCCGTTGCGGTCGTAGATCAGCCCGCGTTCGGGGGCGATGGGCAGCACGTGCACACGGTTGTTTTCCGACACGGCGGTCTGCTGGTCGTGCTGCAGCACCTGCAAGACATACAGCCGCCCCACCAGCACGGCGACCAGGCTGAAGACCAGGATGGCGCAGGCCAGGAGCCGGCGATTGACCAGGTGCTTTTCCTTTTCGTGGTCCTTGAGGGGGATGGGTTGTGGCATCAGTAGCTCTTGTCTGCAGGTATCGCGGTGGCTGTACGGGCGCGCGATCGGGCCGGGGATGCTACGCAACACCCACCGCGCCCTCAAGGCGAGTGGCGACTGACGGTGGGCGGTTAATGTCTGCCCACCCCGGAATCAGGGCGCTGGCGGGGAACATGAAGATTTGTTCATCGCTGCTGCCTCTTGAGCGCTCAGGCATGGATTTGGGCTTCTTTTATGGATCCACAAAATTGTAGCGTTCGATAAACGAACAAAATTTTTATCCAGCATTAAATCTGTAAATACCTGATTAATATAGATAAACAAAATTTTGTTTGATGATTTTATCTTTTTCATGAACGGTTTAACTGGGGGGACTAAGCCTTGCTCATTGTTTGTGGATCCATTATCTGGTTGATTGAGCGCCTGACAGCGGCAGGAGCCCTCCTGCCGTATGCGATAACAATTACAAAAAGGGTCCAAGTCATGAATGGCTTCTCACGGCCACGGAACCGTCATGGTTCCTACCGCTTCGCCTGCGTCTGCACATCTGTCCTCTCACTTGTGGCCAACCCAGGCCGGCAGGTGACCCTATGAATGCCGATCTCAAGCAACGGCTGGACAACGACCCGATGGGCCGCTTTCAGTACCTGGCCATCGGTATTTGTATCGTCCTCAACATGATCGATGGCTTCGACGTCCTGGTGATGGCCTTCACCGCTGCCTCGGTGTCCGCCGAATGGGGCCTTAACGGGGCGCAGGTGGGGCTGCTGCTCAGTGCCGGCCTGTTCGGCATGGCGGCCGGTTCGTTGTTCATCGCGCCTTGGGCCGACCGCTTTGGCCGCCGCCCGCTGATCCTGCTGTGCCTGGCGCTTTCCGGTATTGGCATGTTGCTCTCGGCAATGAGCCAGAGCCCGTTGCAACTGGCGCTGCTGCGTGGCCTGACCGGGCTGGGCATTGGCGGCATCCTGGCCAGCAGCAATGTGATTGCCAGTGAGTACGCCAGCAAACGCTGGCGCGGCCTGGCGGTGAGCCTGCAGTCAACCGGCTACGCCCTGGGCGCGACGCTGGGCGGTTTGCTGGCGGTATGGCTGCTGGGGCATTGGGGTTGGCGCTCGGTGTTTTTGTTTGGCGGCATTGTCACCGTGCTGGTAATCCCGCTGGTGCTGTTGTGGCTGCCGGAGTCGCTGGATTTTCTGCTGGCGCGTCGACCGGCCAATGCGCTGGCACGGGTCAACCGCCTGGCCATGCGCCTTGGCCAGCCGGCGCTGGCACACCTGCCAACACCCGTAGCAAGGGAGCCGGGCGCCGCCCGCGGCTTCCGGCAACTGCTGGCGCCGGCCATGCGCCGCACCACGCTGGTGATCTGGTTACTGTTCTTCCTGGTCATGTTCGGGTTCTACTTCGTCATGAGCTGGACGCCGAAACTGCTGGTCGCCGCCGGCCTGTCGGCACAGCAGGGCATCACCGGCGGGGTGCTGTTGAGTGTCGGCGGCATCCTCGGCGCGGCGCTGATCGGTGGCCTGGCGTCGCGCTGGCCACTCACCCGCGTGCTGGCGCTGTTCATGCTGATCACGGCGGCGTTGCTGGTGCTATTTGTGGTCAATGGCGCGTCGGTCAGTGCAGCCTTGGCCTTGGGGCTGCTGATCGGGCTGTTCTCCAATGGCTGCGTAGCCGGCCTGTATGCCCTGTCGCCGGTGGTCTATGACGCCTCGGTGCGCGCTACCGACGTGGGTTGGGGCATCGGCATCGGCCGCATGGGCGCCATCTTGTCGCCGACCGTGGCCGGCGTGTTGCTCGATGGCGGCTGGCAGCCACTGCACCTGTACGGGGTGTTTGCCAGCGTATTCGTGCTTGCCGCGGGTTGCCTGCTGTTGCTGCGCCCAATGACCAAGCCGGCGCCTGCGCAGCCGGCAGATGCACTGAGCCACTGAGCGCAACCCGGCCTGGCCGGGTACCTGAATGCAGCGTGCTGCCCTGGGCCAAGTTGGCCTGGGGCGTTCGGCTGCGCCTATTGAAAGCGGAGAACAATAATAATGATGCACACAACCTGCACTCTGGCCCGTTCGGCCTCGGTGGTTTCGCTGGCACTTGGCCTGGGTATGCCGGCTTGGGCCGAGGAGGGGGGCTTTTTTGAAGATGCCAAGGCCGGGCTGACACTGCGCAACTACTACTTCAACCGCGATTTCCGCGACCCAGGAGCGGCCAAGAGCAAAGTCGAAGAATGGGCCCAGGGCTTCATCTTCAAGTTCAGCTCTGGCTACACCCCGGGGCTGATCGGTGTTGGCCTGGACGGCATCGCGATGTTCGGCATGAAGCTGGACAGTGGCCGCGGTACCAGCGGCTCCGAACTGCTGCCAGTGCACGATGACGGGCGTGCGGCCGACGAGTATGGCCGCGCCGGGCTGGCGGCCAAGCTGCGTATTTCATCGACCGAGCTGAAGGTGGGTGAGTTGCTGCCGGATATTCCGCTGCTGCGCTACGACGATGGCCGCCTGCTGCCGCAGACCTTCCGTGGCGCCATGCTCGACTCGCGGGAAATCGAAGGCCTGAGCCTGCAAGCCGGCCAGTACCGCGAGGTCAGCCTGCGCAACTCGTCCGATATGCAGGACCTTTCTGCCTGGGCCGCGCCCGGGGTTACCTCGGACGGCTTCAACTACGCCGGCACAGAATACCGCTTCAACCAGCAGCGTACGCTGATTGGCGCCTGGCATTCGCAGCTGGAGGATATCTACCAGCAAAGCTACTTCAACCTGCTGCATAGCCAGCGAGTGGGCGAGTGGACGCTGGGGGCCAACCTGGGTTACTTCATCGACCGGGATGACGGCCAGGCGCGCATTGGCGATATCAAGAGCCGCACTGGTTACGCTCTGCTGTCAGCTTCGCACAGTGGCCACACGCTGTACCTGGGGTTGCAGAAAGTCAGTGGCGACAGCCAGTGGATGTCGGTGTACGGCAGCAGCGGCCGCACCTTGGGTAACGACATGTTCAACGGCAACTTCAGTAACGCCGACGAGCGCTCGTGGCAAGTGCGCTACGACTACAACTTTGCCGCGCTGGGTGTGCCGGGACTGTTGGCCATGGTGCGTTACGGGCATGGCGAAAATGCCACCACGGCGGCGGGCAGCAATGGCAAGGAGTGGGAGCGTGATACCGAGGTGAACTACACGTTCCAGAGCGGAGCGCTGAAGAACCTCAACATCCGCCTGAACAACGCCACCAACCGGCGCAGCTTCAACAGCGATTTCGACCAGACGCGACTGATCGTCAGCTACCCGCTGACGCTTTAAGCGGCAATATGCCCAGTGAGCACGCTCCTTGTATCGCGCAGGGTTCAGGCTTATGCAGTACCTGTGGGGGCAACTGTCTTGCACCACACCTGAAAGCTGGCGCGAAAACTGTGGGGGCCATTGTGTTGCTCAATATCCGGAATCTAGCGCGGTATCTGTGGGAGCGGGCTTGTCCCGCGAACACCGGCAAAGCCGGTGCCAGGTACCGCGTTGCCTGCTTCGCGGGTGAACCCACATGCACACACCTGTCTCGAGCTTTGTGTGGTGCGCTCCGAACAGGCCTGCAGCATCCCCTCGGCTTGCGCTAAGATGCCCGCTCATGTCCCTGGAAGTAGCCTGGATGAGCAAACCCGGTCAAATGGTGCTGGTTGCGCTGCGCAAGATGATCGCCTCGGGCGAGCTGGCGGCCGGCGAGCGCTTGATGGAAGTCCCCACTGCCGAACTGTTCGGCGTCTCCCGCATGCCGGTGCGCATGGCGTTTCGTACCCTCGAGCAGGAAGGCCTGCTGGTGCGTTTTGGCGGCCGGGGTTTTCAGGTGCGCTCGGTCAGCGCCGATGACATCGCAGGTGCGGTGGAGGTCCGCGGCGTGCTGGAGGGGTTGGCCGCTCGCCAGGCTGCAGAGCGTGGCTTGTCGGCGCAAGCGCGCGCGGCGCTGCAACAGTGCCTGGTCGAGGGCGATCAGTTGTTCGACAAGGGCTTCGTCACCGAAGAGGACCTGCAGGCCTATCACGACCTGAACATGCGCTTTCACCAGGTGATCATCGAAGCCAGCCACAACCCGGCCATCGCCGATGCCCTGGCACGCAACGACCACCTGCCGTTCGCCTCGGTCACCGCACTGGCCGTGGACCGCCATGACCTGGCCCGCGAGTACCGGCGCTTCAACTTCGCCCATATGCAGCACCACGCGGTGTTCGACGCCCTGACCAACCGTCAGGGTGCCCGCGCCGAAGCGATCATGCGCGAGCACGCCAATGCCACTTTGCGCTACGCCGAGACCTTTGGCGGCGCAACGGCGGACGCGAGCATGAAAGTCATCCTGCCCTTGTCGTAAAACTGGTTCAGATATCCAGCACCAGCAGCGGCGACTTCGAGCGCGAGCAGCAGGGCGTGAACTGATCGTTCAGCGCCTGCTCCTCTTCGGTGAGGAACATGTCGCGATGGTCCGGCGTGCCTTGCAGCACCCGCGTCAGGCAGGTGCCGCAAATACCCTGCTCGCATGACATGGCGATCTCGATACCGTTGCGTTCCAGCACCTGCACCACGGTCTGGTCGGCTGGCACCTCGAACACTTGCCCCGTGCTGCTCACCTGCACCGAAAAACTACCGTCGTTGCTGGCATCCACGGGCGCTGCGGCAAAGTACTCGCGGTGCAGGCTGGCCTCTTGCCAGCCCAGCCCCTTGGCGCTGGCCAGCACATGCTGCATGAACCCGCCGGGCCCGCATACATACAGGTGCACATCGTCTTGCGGGTTGCCCAGCACCTGAGCGATATCCAGTGCGGTTTCCGGTTGCTCGTCAAAGTGCACGACCAGGCGATCAGCGAATGGCGCGTTGCGAATGCGCTCGACAAAGGCCGCACGCTCGCTGGAGCGGGCGCAGTAGTGCAGCTCGAACGGGTGGCCGCTGTGGGACAACTGCTCGGCCATGCACAGGATCGGGGTAATGCCGATGCCACCGGCAAACAAAAGGCTGCGCCGCGCACCCTCGGCCAGCGGGAACAGGTTGCGCGGCGCGCTGATGCGCAGCCGGGCGCCGGCCTGCACCTGCTCATGCAAGCTGCGTGAGCCGCCCCGCGAAGCCGGGTCGTTGAGGACGCCAATCAGATAACGGTGGCGTTCTTCGGGGTGGTTGCACAGCGAATACTGGCGCACGAGCCCATCAGGCAAATGCACGTCGATATGCGCGCCGGCGCTGAACGCCGGCAGCAGGCTGCCATCCGCCGCCGCCAACTCGAAACTGCAGATACCCTGCGCTTCATCGTTACGGGATACCACTACGGCATCGATCATGTCGGCTTCCTCAGGCAGGGGTGGCGCTGGTGGCGATCAGTTGCGGCTGCGGCGCACGTTCTTTGGCGATAATCCGCTCCAGCACCTTGCGCGACTGCACGCCGCCAGCATCGATGTTCAGCTTCAGCAGGTTGCGCTCGGGGTGGGCCAGCAGGTTCTGTTGCTGGCGCTCGAGCATCTCCAGGTCTTCGCTGAAAATCTTGCCCTGGCCCTCACGAATGTTGTCGGTCAGGGCCTGGTCGTGCGCGGCGAAGTTGCGCGCCATGCCCCAGAAGTACCAGATTGAGGTATCGGTTTCCGGGGTGATGAAATCGACCACGATGCTCGACGCCTTGTGCTGCGCTTCGGCGTGGTAGCCACCCTTGCCGGCATGGGCTACGCCCACTTCGATCAGCACATGGCTGGGCGGGGTGAAGCGGCAGATCTGCCAGCGATCCACCGGCACATCGTCGGCCAGGCCGTTGCCACGCAGGGCCATGCGCCAGAAGGGCGGGGCCATGATGTTTTCCATATGCCGGGCGGTGACCACCTCGTCTCCTGTGACGGTGGTGACTGGCGGGGCCTCGTCGATTTCCTTCTGGCCGATGCTGGAGGCATGCACATAGGTTTCGTGGGTGAGGTCCATCAGATTGTCGATCATCAGCCGGTAGTCGCAACCGATGTGGAACAGCCCGCCGCCGTAAGCCCACTCATCATTCACCGCCCATTCCAGATGCGGGATCAGCGCCGGGTCGGCCTGCGCCTGGTCGCCGGGCCAGACCCAGATAAAGCCGTAGCGCTCGACGGCCGCAAAGGTCTTGTTGCAAGGGAAGCCACGCACCCGCTGGCCCGGCATCGACACAGTCTTGCCGTCGCAGCCCATGACCAGGCCGTGATAGCCGCACACCAGGTTGCCGTCCTCGACATAGCCCAGCGACAACGGTGCGCCGCGGTGGGGGCAGAAGTCCTCGACAGCGGCCACTTGGTTCTCCTTGGCGCGGTAGAACACGATCTTTTCGCCGCAGATCTGTCGACCCAGGGGCTTGGTGGCTATCTCGTCGGGGGTGCAGGCGACGTACCAGGTGTTTTTGGGGTACATGGAAGGCTCTCCAGGGTTTTGTTTTTATTTAATGGATCCATTAGAGCTCTGGTATGAGAAGCAGGTCAACACATTATGCGTATCTTTCGCTGGTCATGTGCGGTTATCGAACGATCAGTGGATCCATTAATGCCAATCCCTGAGGGCACTCTCGGTAGCAGATGGGGCGGTTTCAGCGGCAGGTCTTGAAGGCAGGTGGACGTGTGCCTTGGCCAAGAGCCAAGGGCTGACGCACCCTCTGGAGGAGCAGGCTTGCCCGCTAACACGGGCGACCCCCGTGTCATTTGGTTGCGAGTTATGTAGATGATAGAAGTGACCTAAGAATTATCCGATATCTTGTAGGCGAAAGGATCTACTTAAGATCAGATGATTCCTACGTGATGACTCTCGTCACGCAAAGTTGCACACACGCCATTGACAGGGGCAGCAAGCGGCTTATTGAATGAAATGCTTGCAAACATGATAGGTGTAAGCGAAGTGAGGCTCGCTAAATACAACAAAGGGGTGTTGAAGTGGATGTGCTAATGGGCTTGGTGGCAGCCATATGTTGGGGCGCTACAGATTATTTGGTAAGCGTAAATGGCAGGTCGCTCGGTATCAAGCGTTCAGTGCTCTACAGTCAACTATTGGGGCTGGTAGTTCTGAGTGTTTTTGCTTTGCAATCAAGCAGCCTCAATTCGATTGTCGCAGTCAGTGTAGAATCCATGATCCTCTGTCTTGTCGCGGCGGTGTTGACGCTACTAGGCGCTCTCTCACTGGCCAAAGCGTTAACTGAGGGCCGCACCGCAATTGTTGCGCCACTGGTGACGTCCTACGGTATCGTCACAACGATCTTGGCTTGGGCAGGAGGGGAACGCTTGACTGCCTATCAGTTTATTGGGATCGCCATCTGCGCCTTTGGTGTGATGGCTGTGGGCTTGGGGCACAGCAATCCCGCGTCTCGCTTAAACCGACGCGAGGGGCAGGCAATAGTTTTTGCGCTGCTGGCAGCTGGTTTTTACGGCTTCAGTTTCTGGGTTCAAGGTAAATATGCGCTGCCCGCTGTAGGCCCAATCAACATGCTCTGGTTGAACTACTGCGTGGGCGCTCTGTTTCTGTTGCTTATCTATCGTGATTTTCAAGGGGGTAACAATTTGACCTTGAAAGATTGTGGCAACTTGAGCGGTGCCAGTCTTTTCAATCTGGGTGGTTTCGCAGCGTTTTCATTTGGGGTGCTTGAGGGTTCGATTGCCGTTGTAACGGTGATTAGTACGCTTTCTGGTGGGGTGGCGGCTATGCTTGGCTATATGTTCTCTAAAGAGCGTTTAACAGCAGGGCAGTTGTTGGGCGTGAGTTTCGTTTTGCTAGGCGCGGTAGTGCTGCATCTGCTGTAGGCGCTACGCCGGCCCAGGATGAATCATGGAGGGGAGAAAACATAACTGCGACGGGATGACTGTACACCTCTGCGGGTCGGACCTGCTATTACTTAGCAGACGCATACCATAAAGGCCCGTCGATGCTCGCCATCGAACAGCTCCACAAATCATTCCTCACCCCCCAAGGCCCGCTCCCCGTTCTGCAGGGTGTGGACCTGCGCCTGGCACGCGGCAGCAGCCTGGCGCTGATGGGCGAGTCTGGCAGCGGCAAGAGCACGTTGCTGCACCTGATTGCCGGCCTGGACCGTGCCGACAGCGGCCGTATCCTGATCGATGACGTCCCGCTCGACGGCCGTTCGGAGGCGTCCCTGGCGCAGTGGAGACGGCAGGGGATTGGGCTGGTGTTCCAGCAATACAACCTGATCAGCAGCCTGGACGTGGCGGCGAACCTGGCCTTTCAAGCCAGGCTGGCGGGCAGGCATGACCCACAATGGGTGGCTTACCTGGCAGAGCAGTTGGGCTTGGCAGGTTTGCTGGCGCGCTACCCAGAGCAGTTGTCCGGTGGCCAGCAGCAACGGGTCGCCATCGGCCGCGCGCTGGCTGGGCGCCCGGCCTGGCTTTTGGCTGACGAACCCACCGGCAGCCTTGACGAAGCCAGCAGCGATGAGGTGCTGAGCCTGTTGCTGGAACTGGTCGCCGAGGCCGGCAGCGGTGTGTTGATGGTGACCCACAGCTCCCGGCTGGCGGCACGCTTGCAGCGGCGTTGCCAGCTGCAGGCCGGCCGCGTTCAGCCAGAGTTGGGGTGATGAGGCTTTTGTCGCTGGCCCTGTTGGCGTTGTTCAGCCATTGGCGGCGCCATCGTGTGCAGTTTTTCAGCATCTTCACCGGGCTGTGGCTGGCCACGGCGCTGTGGACGGGCGTGCAGGCGCTGAACAGCCAGGCACGCAGCGATTACGCCCGGGCCAGTGCCGTGCTGGCCGGGCCGCTGCAGGCGCAGCTAGTGCCGCGCAACGGGGAGCGCTTCGACCAAGGGCTTTACGTGCAATTGCGCAAGCAGGGTTGGCCAGTAATGCCCGTGCTGGAAGGGCGCTTGCGTTTGCCTGGGGAGCCCGCGCGCAGCGTGCGCCTGCTGGGCATCGACCCTTTGAGCCTGCCGCCAGCCAGCAGCATTGCCGGTGTGCAGCCGCAAGCATTCGATGTGCAGGCGTTCATCGGCACGCCCGGGCAAGCGTGGGCCGGGCCAGACACCTTGCGGCAACTGGGCGCAGAGCGTGGGGAAGCGGTGCGCGACAGCGAAGGGCAACTGTTGCCACCCATGGTCCTGCAGCCTGCATTGGCGCCCGGCGTGATCGTGGTCGATATCGGCCATGCCCAGCGGTTGCTGCACGCGCCTGGGCAGTTGTCGCGATTGCTGGTGGCCGGCAAGCCAGGGCCGCTGCCTGCTGATATTGCGGTTTACCTCGAACTGCAACCGCAACAGGACGACGGCGGGTTGCAGCGGCTGACTGAGAGCTTTCACCTCAACCTGACTGCTCTCGGCCTGCTGGCGTTCGTCGTAGGCCTGTTTATCGCCCATGCCGCAATCGGTCTGGCGCTAGAACAGCGGCGTGGATTGATCCGCAATCTGCGCGCCTGTGGCGTCAGCTTGAACACCCTGCTGTGCGCCTTGATGCTGGAGCTGGGACTGTTCGCCGTCCTGGGCGGGCTGGCCGGCGTGGCCAGCGGGTATGTGCTGGCGGCGTGGTTATTGCCCGATGTGGCAGCCAGTTTGCGCGGCCTGTACGGCGCCCAGGTTGCCGGTTCCCTGAGCCTGCCCGCGTGGTGGTGGCTGGTGGGGGTGCTTGTGAGCGTGCTGGGGGCATTGCTGGCAGGGCTGGGCAGCGTGTTGCGTGCTGCCCGGTTGCCATTACTGGCGTTGGCGCAGCCTCAGGCCTGGCGGCTGGCGCAGGGGCCATGGTTGAGGCGCCAGGCTTGCATAGCGTGCGTTCTGTTGCTGCTGGCCTTGGGCTGCGGCCTGCTGGGTAACCGCCTGGCCAGCGCGTTTGCCATGCTGGCTGGGTTGTTGCTGGCGGCGGCGCTGTTGTTGCCGGCCTTGCTCGACCGGGCTCTGGCCTTGCTGACGCCGTATTGCCGGCGACCTTTGGCGCAATGGTTCGTCGCCGATAGCCGCCAGCAACTGCCGGCACTGAGTTTGGCGTTGATGGCACTGTTGCTCGCGTTGGCTGCCAGTGTCGGCGTGGGCAGCATGACCGAAGGCTTTCGCAAGACTTTTGTCGGCTGGCTGGACCTGCGCCTGTCTGCCGACCTGTACGTCAGCCCTCGGGATACCGCCCAAGGTCTGGAAATTGCGCAATGGCTAGGGCAGCAATCGGCAGCCAGTGTGGTGCTGCCCGGCTGGCGTGTAGAAACGCAGTTGCAGGGCTGGCCAGTGCAGCTTCAGGGCATCGTCGATCACCCGGTCTACCTCAAGCGTTGGCCGTTGCTGCAGCAGCAGCCTCACGCCTGGGAAACGTTGGCCGGCGGGCATGCGGTGATGCTCAGCGAACAGCTGGCCAGGCGCCTGAAGCTGCAACTGGGCGATCGCCTGGCGCTGCCTTCAGAGGCCATGACGGTGGTGGGGATCTATGCCGATTACGGTAACCCCAAGGGGCACGTACTGGTCAATGCCAGCTGGTTGCGCAGGCAATGGCCGCAGGCAACGCTGACCGGGTTGAGCGTTGATCTGCCCGCTGAACAATTGCCCGTCATCAAGGCAGCGTTGCAGCAGCACTTCGCCTTGGACGACAGCCGCGTGGTGGAGCAGGCAAGCCTGAAACGCTGGTCCACCGAAGTGTTCAACCGCACCTTCGCCGCCACCGCCGCGCTCAACAGCCTCACGCTTGGCGTGGCCGGCGTGGCGCTGTTCATCAACTTGCTGACGTTGGGCCAGACGCGGCTGAGCCAGCTGGCCCCCCTGTGGGCACTGGGTGTGCAGCGCAGGCAACTGGTGTGGCTGAGCTTGGGGCAGACCCTGATGCTGAGCAGTTTCACGGTACTGCTGGCAATCCCGTTGGGGGTGTTGCTGGCCTGGGGCCTGGTGGCGGTGGTCAACGTGCAGGCGTTCGGCTGGCGCCTGCCGCTTTACGTTTTCCCCGTGCAGTTGCTGCAACTGGCCGCGCTGGGTTTGTTCACCAGCCTGTTGGCCAGCGCCTGGCCGCTGTGGCAACTGGCGCGCCGCCAGCCCCGTGAATTGTTGAGGCCGTTTGCCGATGAAGCGTAACACCTTGCTGTTGCTATGCGGCCTGCTATGCGCTTGTGACCCGCCGGCGCCACAAAGCTATGCCGGGCTGGGGCAGCAGGCGGACGGTTTCAGCCAGGTGGTCCGCGCGCATCGCCTGGAATTCCCGCGTGACCATGGCGCACACGATGGCTTTCGCATCGAATGGTGGTACGTCACCGCCAACCTCAAGGACGCCCAGGGGCGTGACTGGGGCGCCCAGTGGACCCTGTTCCGCTCGGCCCTGCGCCCCGGCCCTGAAACCACCGACTGGAACAGCCCCAACCTGTGGATGGGGCACGCGGCCCTGACCGGGCCGGGTGGTCACCAGTCTGGCGAAACCCTGGCGCGTGGCGGTATCGGCCAGGCTGGTGTGCAGGCCCAGCCGTTCCGGGCGTGGATCAATGATTGGTCATTGCAGGGCAGGGGGGGTATCGAAAGCCTGCACATGGTTGCCGGTGGCGAAGGCTTTCGCTACGACTTGCGTTTGCGCAGTGATCGGCCCCTGGTGCTGCATGGCGATCAGGGTTACAGCGAGAAATCCGGCAAGGGGCAGGCCTCGTACTATTACAGCCAGCCGTTTTACCGGGTGCGCGGGGAAGTGGAACGTGAAGGCATGTGCATCGCGGTCACCGGCCAGGCCTGGCTCGACCGGGAGTGGAGCAGCCAGCCGCTGGCGGCCGGGCAAACGGGGTGGGACTGGTTTTCCCTGCACCTGGACAATGGTGCCAGGCTGATGGTGTTCCAGGTGCGTCAGGCTGAGGGCGATGCCTACCGCGCCGGCACGTGGGTTGGCCCGCACGGTGAAGTGGTCGCGCTGCTGGGCGCGCAGGTTCAGTTGCAGGCCTTGGCCTGGGCCGAGCAGAAGAATGGCAAGCAGGTACCGACGCACTGGCGGGTGCAGGTGCCGGCGCAGGGGGTGGATGTGCAGGTCGAGGCGGTGGAACCACGGGCCTGGATGGATACGCGGTTCCCTTACTGGGAAGGACCGGTGCGGTTGAGCGGGAGTGCGGGTGGGCGCGGGTATCTGGAGATGACAGGCTACTAGTGCAACACATTCCCGCGATCATGCACCCACCCTGTGGGAGCGGCCTTGTGTCGCGAAAGGGCCGCACAGCGGCCCCGGCAATTCTGCGGCGAGGCGCAAATCCCGGGGGCGCTGCGCACCCCTTTCGCGACGCAAGGCCGCTCCCACAAGGGACGCGTCATCGTTTCAGTCTTTGATCAGCCGCCGTAACACGGCGCGTGCTTCGTCGGTGCGCAAGCACTCGATGAACAACTGGCTTTCACGCGCCACCGTGGCCTCCAGCTCCGCCCGCTGGCTGTCCTTGATCAGCCGCTTGCTGATGCGCAATGCCGCCTGCGGGTAACTTTGCAGCTGCCGCGCCAGCTTGCGCGCTGCGGCCAGGCACTGTTCGCCATCTTCATGCAGCTCATTGGCCAGCCCCCAGGCCACTGCCTGTTCGCCATCCAGCAACGCGTTACCCAGCAGCAGGCCGGCGGCGCGGGCCTGGCCAAGCAAGCGGGGCAGTAGCAGGCTGGAGCCAAACTCTGGGCACACCCCCAACGGTGCGAAAGGCATGCGCAACTTGGTCGAGCGGCTGACCAGCACCTGGTCGCAATGCAACAGCAAGGTGGCGCCGATGCCGATTGCTGCGCCACTGACTGCCGCGATCAGCGGCTTGTCCAGGCCCATGACCACCCGCATCAGGCGGAACACCGGGCTGTCCAGGTCAGTGGGCGGGTTGTCGAGAAAGTCGCGCAGGTCGTTGCCAGCCGTGAAACAGTGCGGCCCTCCGGTGAGGATGATGACATCCACAGCAGGGTCTTCACCCGCCGCCAGCAACAAGTCGCCCAGTTGCTGGTACATGGCGGTGTTCAGGGCATTTAGCTTGTCGGGGCGGTTGAAGGCCAGGGTCAGCAGGCCTTGGTCCAGCTCGCGTGTGATCAGGTCGTTCATGGCAGCCGTTTTTGTTGTTGTGGGCGGGAGTGCCAAGGGTTTATCACGCAGTCCGGCTTGTTGTACAGTCGTTCAGCCCCGCACTGGAACCGAGAACTGCCGATGAGCCAGGAAGCCCGCTACCACCGTATGCTGCCGGAATTACGCAAGGCCAACCTGGTCGAAGCGACCTTGGTGTGCCTCAAGCGCCATGGTTTCCAGGGGGCTTCGATCCGCAAGATCTCGGCCGAGGCCGGTGTCTCGGTGGGGCTGATCAGCCACCACTACGCCGGCAAGGATGAACTGGTGGCCGAAGCCTACCTGGCCGTCACCGGCCGGGTGATGGGGCTGCTGCGTGACGCCATGGCGCAGGCTGCGCCCAATGCCCGCGAGCGGTTGTCGGCGTTTTTCCGCGCCTCGTTCTGTGCAGAGTTGCTCGACCCGCAACTGCTCGACGCCTGGCTGGCCTTCTGGGGCGCGGTGAAGACAGCCGACGCGATCAACCAGGTGCATGACCATTCCTATGGCGAGTACCGCAAGGAACTGAGCCGGTTGCTGGCCGAGCTGGCCACGCAGGAGGGCTGGCAGGGCTTCGATGCCGATCTCGCGGCCATCAGCCTCAGTGCCCTGCTCGATGGCCTGTGGCTGGAGTCAGGGCTTAACCCCGGCACCTTCACCCCCGAGCAAGGCGTGATTATCTGCGAAGCCTGGGTCGATGGCCTGCAGGCCGGCGGCCGGCGGCGCTTCAGCCTGCCCGAGGGCTGTTGATCGTCTGTTCAGTAACGAGTACGCTGCTGGCGCGAGTGTGTAGAACAACACCAATAAAAAAGAGACAACACGCAATGACGCCTCGGGTATTGATCGTCGATGACGATCCGCTTATTCGTGACTTGCTGCAGGCCTATCTGTCCCAGGAAGGCTATGACGTGCACTGCGCCGATACGGCGGAAAAGGCCGAAGCCTTGCTCGGCAGCCAGGACGTCGACCTGGTGTTGCTGGATATCCGCCTGCCTGGCAAGGACGGCCTCACCCTGACCCGCGAACTGCGCGTGCGCTCGGAGGTGGGCATCATCCTCATTACCGGCCGTAACGACGACATCGACCGCATTGTCGGGCTGGAATGTGGTGCTGATGACTACGTGATCAAACCGCTCAACCCCCGTGAGCTGGTATCGCGCGCCAAAAACCTGATCCGCCGCGTGCGCCATGCCCGCGAAGTGCAACCGGCACCGGCCTGCGCGCAGTCGCTGAAGCAGTTTGCCGACTGGGCGCTGGACACCGACCGCCGTCGCCTGATCGATCCACGCGGGGGGCAAACCCTGCTCACCCACGGTGAGTTCCAGTTGCTCAGCGTGTTCCTGCGCAACAGCGGCCATACCCTGAGCCGCGACCAGTTGATGGACCAGATTCGCAACCGCGAGTGGGTGCCCAACGACCGCTCCATCGATGTGCTGGTCGGCCGCCTGCGGCGCAAGCTGCACGATGACCCGGCCGAGCCGCAACTGATCATCACCATTCACGGTACCGGCTACCTGTTCGCTGCCAGCGTGGCCGCATGATCCACCGCGCCCGCCGTGCCTGGGGGATGGTGCTGGCGTTGCTCGCCGTGCCGGCCGGCGCAGCACAGACGGTGCGCTACTGCGATTACCCGGTGTACCCGCCGATGTCCTGGAGCGACGGCCACCAGGTGCGTGGCTTGGCGCCAACCGTGGTGCGCGAACTGTTCGCCCGCATGGGCTACCCAGTGCAGACCGTGGTGCTGGGCAACTGGAAGCGTTGCCTGATGGACGCCGCCGCCGGGCGTGTGGACGTGGTACTGGCCTACAACAGCGATCAGCGGGACCAGCGCATGCGCTTTTCCACGGAGCCGGTGGTACGCGAAGAAGTCGCGGTGTTCTACAACCGCCTGCGGCCGGTCAGTTTCCAGCGCCTGGAAGACCTGGCCGGCTACCGCGGCGGCCTGTTGTACGGCGAAAGCTACGGCGCCGAATTCGACCGCTTCGTCGCCCGGCACCAGAACATCGAACGGGTGTCTTCCAGCCAGCAGAACTTTGGCAAGCTGATGCGCGGGCGCATCGACTACGTCATCCAGGAGCGGCGCACTGGCCAGCTGTTTATCGAGCACCTGCCCGGGGCGCAGGACATCCGCGTATTGCCCCGGGCACTGAGCGTGGACTACCTGCGCGTTGCCGTGTCCAGGCAATCACCCCTCAGCCAGCACATGGACGAAATCGACGCGCAGCTGCGGCGCATGAACCAGGCTGGCGAAATCGCGCGCTGGCTGGAGCAGAGCGAAGTCACCTACCGCGACATGATCAACCTGCCGGCAGATGCCCGATGATACGCCTGCACACCGATGGCCTGCTGCGCCGTCTGTTGCGGTTCATCCTGCTGTTCAGCCTGTGCTTCACCGTGCTGGCCAGTGGCGTGCAGCTGTACTTCGAATACCGCCGCGAAATGCGCGACATCGAGGCCCGCATGGCGTTGATCCGCGCCGGCTACCTGGCCAGCCTGGAACGCAGCCTGTGGGACCTGGACGAGGCGCAGCTGGACACACAACTGCGCGGCCTGGTGGATTTTTCCGATGTGGCCCGGGTGCGCCTGGTCAGCGACGATTTTCAGCTGCTACGTGGGGAGGCTGAACCCAGAGGGCCGCTGCGCATCGAGCGCTTCCCCCTGGACTATCAGCCCCCCACGGGGCCGGCCAGGCACCTGGGCGAGCTGGAGGTCAGTATCGACCTGGGTGCGGTGCACCGTCGGCTGTACGCCACGGGCCTTGCCAGCCTGCTGTGGATGGGCGTGTTCCTGTGTGGCCTGGCGGTAGCGCTGTCGGGCCTGTTCTATCGCCTGGTTACCCGCCACCTGCAAGTGATGGCCGAGTTCGCCCGGCGTATTGGCGCCGGGCAGTGGCAGGAGCCGCTGCGGCTGGGGCGCCGCCGCTCGGCGCGGCCGGATGAAATTGACACCGTGGCCCATGCCCTGGACGACATGCGCCGCGCCATCCTCAGCGACATCGAGCGCCGCGAGCGCGACCGCCTGGCGTTGCAAGACAAGCGCGACGAACTGCAGGCCATGGTCGAACGACGTACAGCCAGCCTGGCCCGGGCCAAGGATGACGCTGAGGCCGCCAACCTGGCCAAGTCGCGCTTCCTGGCGACCATGAGCCACGAGCTGCGCACCCCGCTCAACGGCATTCTGGGCATGGCCGAGCTGCTACGCGGTGGCCGGCTGGAAGCAGCCGATCGCCAGCGGGTGGAGGCTCTGTACAAGGCCGGCGAGGGGCTGTTGGCGATTCTCAACGAAGTGCTGTATTTCGCCCGGCTAGAAGAAGGTGAGAGCCGCGCCGAACGGGTCGGCTTTTCGCTGCGCCAATTGTGCCAGGAGGTGCTGGCGCTGCTCGAACCCATGGCCGTGGACAACGGCGACACGCTGCACCTGGAGGTTGATGAGCAATTGGCCGTCTACCAGCACGGCGCCGAACAGTACCTGCGTCAGGTGCTCAGCAACCTGTTGGCCAATGCCATCAAATTCACCGAGCACGGCCAGGTGCGGCTCAAGGTGCAGGTGCTGGCCAGTGATGCGACCGCGCAGCGCCTGCGGCTGTCGGTCAGTGACAACGGCATCGGCATCGAGCCGGCCGTACAGGCGAAAATCTTCGACCGCTTTGTCCAGGCCAGCGAGGCCGTGGCCCGGCGCTACGGCGGCACGGGTCTGGGCCTGGCGATCTGCAAACACCTGGTGGAAAAGCTGGGAGGCTGTATTGGCCTGGACAGTGTGCAAGGGCAGGGCAGTTGCTTCTGGTTCGAACTCGACATCGCCCTTGGGCAGCCGGTTTCGCCCCTTGACGCCGCCCAGGGGGCCAGCGCCAGCCTGGATATCCTGGTGGTCGAGGACGTCGCGCTGAACCGGGACGTGGCCGGCGGCTTGCTGGTGCGTGATGGCCACCGGGTGAGCTTTGCCGAAGATGCCGGGCAGGCCCTGCAGGTGTGCACACAGCAGCGCTTCGACCTGATCCTGCTCGACGTTCACCTGCCCGGCATGAGCGGGGTGGAGCTGTGCCGGCAGCTTCGCGCCACCCCTGGGCCTAACCAACACAGCCGGATCGTGGCACTGACGGCGGGCGTTCAACCGGGGCAAGTGCCAGTTTACCTGGAGGCCGGCATGCAAGGTGTATTGGCCAAGCCACTGCGGCTGGCCAACCTGCGCCAGGCGCTGGCCGACGCAACGCCGACCGAAGAGGCCGGTAATGACGCGAACATGGACTGGTCGCTGCTGGCCACTCACCGCTCGCTGCTGGGCGCACAGAAGCTGCAGGGCCTGTTGAACGTGTTGCGCCAGTCCCTGGAGCAGCACGCCACGGCGTTGGCCGAGGCGCTGACGGCCCAGGACTTTACCGAAGTGCTGCACCTGGCCCATCGCCTCGCCGGCAGTTGCGACTCCCTGGGTTTTTCTGGCCTGGCTGCGCTGTTGCGACGCCTGGAGGATGCAGCCCGCCAGCATGACGGGCAGGCGCTGAACGCCCTCGCCGAGCCATTGGCAAACCAGCTCGGCCAGGCCCGCGACACGCTGGAACGGTTGATCCAGAGCTGACGTACAAAAAACTTACGACTTTTTACATCTTCGATCCGTTCGTACAACGGCACCTTACATCCGTTTCCAATAATCCATGGCAACCGTGTTGCACGCGGTCCATGAGGCTTATTGGAGACAAGAATAATGACATGCCGTAGCGCTCAGCCCCTCCTTTGTACCGCCCCCCGTACCTGCCGCAATGGCGAGGTGCGCCATGACTGACAACCACGAAAAAATCCAGCTCACCCGCGCCCTGAAAAGCCGGCACATTTTCATGCTGTCGCTGGGCGGGGTAATCGGTACCGGCCTGTTCATGGGCTCGGGCGTGACCATCAACCAGGGCGGGCCGGTGGGCGCGATCCTGGCGTATCTGGTGGCGGGCTTGCTGATGTATCTGGTGATGGTGTGTCTGGGCGAACTGTCGGTGCAGATGCCGGTGTCCGGTTCTTTTCAGGCCCACGCCACCAAGTTCATCGGCCCGGCCACCGGCTTCATGATTGGCTGGGTGTACTGGATGAGCTGGGCCACCACTGTGGGCCTGGAGTTCACCGCCGCCGGCATGCTGATGACCCGTTGGTTCCCCGAGGTGCCGATCTGGTACTGGTCGGCATTGTTCGTGGTGGTGCTGTTCGGCCTCAACGCCTTGGCCACTCGCGCGTTTGGCGAGGCCGAGTACTGGTTCTCGGGCATCAAGGTGGCGACCATCCTTGGCTTCATCATCGTCGGCCTGCTGGTGATATTCGGCGCCATCCCGCTGAGCAGCGGGGCACCGGCGCCAATGCTGGACAACCTGGTGGGCGAGTCGCTGTTCCCCCACGGCCTGTCGGCGGTGTTCGCGGTGATGATGACCGTGGTCTATGCCTTCCAGGGCTGCGAAATCATGGGCGTGGCGGCCGGCGAGACCGAGCACCCGGAAAAAAGCATCCCGCGGGCGGTGCGCAACGTGGTGTTCCGCGTGCTGATTTTCTACGTGCTGGCGATTGCCGTGCTGTCGGCCATTGTGCCGTTCGAGCAGGCCGGCCTGATGGAAAGCCCGTTCGTGCAGGTATTCGACATGGTCGGCATCCCCTTTGCTGCCGACGTGATGAACTTCGTCATCCTTACCGCCATCCTGTCGGTGGGCAACTCTGGGCTGTATGCCTCTACGCGCATTCTCTGGGCGATGTCCAAGAGCGGCATGGCGCCGAAAAGCCTGGCACCGCTGAGCAAGCGCGGCGTACCGCTGCGGGCGCTGAGCATCACCCTGTGCTTTGCCCTGGTGTCGCTGATGACCAGCTTCATTGCCGCCGACACCCTGTTCATGGTGCTGATGGCGGTGAGCGGCATGTCTGGCACCGTGACCTGGATCGTGATCGCCCTCGCGCAGTACCGCTTCCGCAAGGCCTACCTGCGTGAAGGTGGGCAACTGCAGGACCTGAAGTACAAGGCGCCGCTGTACCCGCTGGTGCCGCTGCTGTGCATCACCCTGTGCAGCTCGCTGTTCGTGTTCCTGGCGCTGGATGAAACCCAGCGACCGTCGCTGTACTGGGGCTTTGGCTTCATTGCCCTGTGCTACGCGGCGTACTTCATCGTCAACCGCCGCCGGCAGGGCGCCTTCGAGCCCAGCGCGCCTGGCGTTTGATTCACGATTGCCGGGGCCGCTTTGCGGCCCATCGCGACACAAGGCCGCTCCCACAGGTACTACGCAGGCTTGAACGCTGTGAAAGACCCTGTGGGAGCGGCCTTGTGTCGCGAAAGGGGCGCAAAGCGCCCCCGGCAATCCCACAGTTGTACAAAGTTGTAACAACCACCTCGGATTTAACCCTCACAAGTTTAAAAAAATCACTATTGAAACAATAGGTTAGGTTGCTTTCGAGTGATGTTACAGGCCATTTTTCCGCCAATTGCCGCCTTGTTGAACACTCGTTTAGTATCTCCCTCATCAAGCCCTCCCAAAACCATCACAACAACACCGAGGCCCCCCATGACCATTCCGTCGTCGTCACTGTTGAGCAAGGTCGAAGCCGGCGTTGCCTGGATCACCCTCAACCGCCCAGAGCAGCGCAACGCGCTGGACATCCCCACCCTCAAGCAACTGCACGCCTTGCTCGACAGCCATAACGCCGACCCGGCCGTGCGCGTGGTGGTGCTCACTGGCAGCGGCCGCACCTTCTGCGCCGGTGCCGACCTGGCCGAATGGGCTGCCGCCGAAGCCGCAGGCACCCTGGAAAGCTACGGCTGGACCGAAACCGCCCACGCCCTGATGTTGCGCCTGCACAGCCTCGACAAACCCACCATCGCCGCCATCAACGGCACTGCCGTGGGCGGTGGCATGGACCTCAGCCTGTGCTGCGACCTGCGTGTCGCCGCCGCTTCTGCGCGCTTCAAGGCCGGCTACACCAGCATGGGCTACAGCCCCGATGCCGGGGCCAGCTGGCACCTGCCACGGCTGATCGGCAGCGAGCAGGCCAAGCGCTTGTTGTTCCTCGATGAACTGTGGGGCGCCGAGCGCGCCCTGGCGGCCGGGCTGGTCAGCGAAGTCTGCGCCGACGAGCAACTGCCCGCCGTGGCGGCCGAGCTGGCCGGGCGCCTGGCCAATGGCCCGACCTTCGCCTACGCGCAGACCAAGCAGCTGATCCGCGATGGCGCCCGGCGCACCCTGGCCGAGCAGCTGGAAGCCGAGCGCCAGGCGGGCCTGCTGTGTGGCCGCAGCCAGGATGGCGCCGAGGCGCTGCAAGCCTCGGTAGAACGCCGCGCCCCCCGTTTTATCGGCCAGTAACCCGATACCGACCCTGATCAGGACCTTTGCAGATGAATTTCCAACTGACCCAAGAACAAGAAATGTTGGTGGAAGCGGTACGCAGCTTTGTTGCCAAGGAGTTGGCGCCCCATGAGGAAGCGGTGGACCGCGCCGATGCCGTGTCGCCAGAGCTGGCCGCACACATCCGTGGCAAGGCCATCGCCGCCGGGTTCTATGTCTTCAACATGCCCGAGGAAGTCGGCGGCGGTGGCCTGGACTACTTGTCCCAGGCGCTGATCGAACGTGAGCTGTCCAAGGTGTCCTGGGCGCTGCACGTGTTTGTCGCACGCCCGTCGAAAATCCTCATGGCCTGCAAGGACGAGCAGATCAACGACTACCTGCTGCCTTGCGTGCAGGGTGAAAAAACCGATTGCTTCGCCCTCACCGAGCCGGGCGCCGGCTCCGATGCCAATGCCATCAAGACCCGCGCCGTGCGCCAGGGCGATGACTTTGTCATCAACGGCAGCAAACACTTCATCAGCCACGCCGGCCACGCCGATTTTGCCATTGTCTTCGCGGTCACCGACACCTACGAGCACAACGGGCGCAAGCGCAATGCGGTCACGGCGCTGCTGGTCGACCGCGGCACACCGGGCATGACCATCCGCCGCGGGCCCAAGTGCGTGAGCAACCGGGGCTACCACACCTACGAGCTGTTCTTCGACGACTGTCGGGTGCCGGCCAGCAAGGTACTGGGCGAAGTCGGCAAGGGCTGGGAAGTGGCCAACGCCTGGCTGACCGCTGGCCGGGTCATGGTCGCCGCCAACTGCGTGGGCCAGGCCCAGCGTGCCCTGGACCTGTCGCTGCAGTGGGCCGCCGACCGCAAGCAGTTCGGCCAGGCCATCGGTAGCTACCAGGGCGTGTCGTTCAAGCTGGCCGACATGGCCACGCAGATTCGCGCGGCCGAAATGCTCACCCTGCACACTGCCTGGAAGATGGACCAGGGCAGCATGACCGACGGTGAAGCCGGCATGGCCAAGCTGTTTGCCAGCGAAGTACTGGGCAAGGTGGCCGACGAAGCCGTGCAGATCTTCGGCGGCATGGGCCTGATGGACGAAGGGCCGGTCGAGCGCATCTGGCGCAACGCGCGTATCGAGCGTATCTGGGAGGGCACCTCGGAAATCCAGCGGCACATCATCGCCCGCGAACTGCTGCGCCCGCTGTTGCGCTGAGCGCCAGGAGAACACCCATGTCGCAATCGATTCGTGACAACCTCAAGCGCCTGCTGGCGCCCCGGCACCTGGCCTTCGTTGGCGGGCGCAGCATGGCGCGGGCGCTCAAGCGCTGCGCCGAAGGTGGCTTTGGCGGCGAGCTGTGGCTGATCAACCCTCAGCATGAAAGCCTCGAAGGCATCCCCTGCGTGGCACACGTGGGCGACTTGCCCTATGCCCCGGACGCAGTGTTCATCGCCACCAACCGTGAGCTGACCTTGCAGTGCGTTGCCGAGCTGGCCGCGCGTGGCGCCGGTGGTGCCATCTGCTATGCCTCCGGCTTTGCCGAAAGCGGCGAAGAGGGCCGCCAGTTGCAGCAGCGCCTGCTCGCTGCGGCCGGCAACATGGCCCTGCTCGGCCCCAACTGCTATGGCCTGCTCGATTACCTGCACGGTGCCGCCCTGTGGCCGGTGGCCCACGGCGGCAAGCCGGTGGAGAAGGGCGTGGCGATCCTCACCCAGAGCGGCAACTTCGCCTACAACCTGTCCATGAGCGACCGCTCGCTGCCGGTGGCCTACATGGCCTCGGTCGGCAACCAGGCGCAACTGGGGGTGGCCGAGTTGATGGACGTCATGCTCGACGACCCACGGGTAACGGCCATCGGGCTGCACCTGGAAGGCGTGAAGAACGTACCGGGTTTTGCACGCGCCGCTTACAAGGCATTGCAGCAGGGCACGCCGATCATTGCCCTGAAGACGGGTGTGTCGCAGATCGGCGCTGAACTGGCGCTCAGCCACACCAGCTCGTTGTCCGGCTCCGATGCTCTGTACGACAGCCTGTTCCAGCGCCTGGGCGTGATCCGCGTCAGCGGCCCGGTGAGCTTTGTCGAAACGCTCAAGGCCGCCGCTTGCGGGCGCTTGCCGGCAGAGGGCGAACTGATCGCGCTGGCCTGTTCAGGCGGCGATGCGGGCCTGATTGCCGATTATGCCGAACGCAACCATCTGCACCTGCCAAAGCTTGAACAAGGCCAAGTGACGGCACTGGCCGAAGTGCTGCCGGCCTATGCCAACCTGGTCAACCCACTGGATTTCACCACTGCCATCTGGGGCGATGAAGCTGCCCTGCAACGTATGCTCGACAGCACCCTGAGCGGCGCGGCCGATGCCGCCATGCTGGTGCTGGACTACCCGGCGGCCTTCACTGGCGAGCGCAAGGAGTGCGACTTGCTGCTGGCGCTTTACTGCGACGCGCTGGAGCGTCACGGCAAGATCGGTTTTGTCACCTCCGCCTTTCCGGAGCTGCTGCCTGCCAGTGCGCGTGAGCGCCTGCATGCCCGAGGCATCGCCGCCCTGCAGGGTGTGGAAGACGGCCTGGCGGCCTGGGGCCGCATCGTCGCTTACCAACGCAACCGTCAACGGTTGCTGGAGCAAGGCGAGGCTGCGCGGGTACCGCTGTGCCCACAAGCCGTCACGGGCGAAGGCCGTTTGCTGGACGAATGGCAAGCCAAGCAAGCCCTGCGCGCCTTCGGTTTGCCGGTGCCGGCAGGTGTGCTCAGTACGCCCGAGCGCGCTGTAGTGGATGCCGCCCGCGTAGGTTACCCGCTGGTACTGAAGGCGGTCAGCGCACAACTGCCGCACAAGACCGAAGCCGGTGCGGTGGCACTTAACCTGCGCGATGCCGCTGCCCTGGAGGCTGCACTGGTACAGATGCGCCAGCGTATCGCTGCCTATGCCCCACAGGTAGCGTTCGACCAGATACTGCTCGAACCCATGGCCGCGCCGCCACTGGCCGAGCTGATAGTGGGCATCAAACGTGAACACGACTTTGCCCTGGCGTTGGTAATCGGCGCCGGTGGCGTGCTGGTCGAACTGCTCAAGGACAGTGTCAGCCTGTTGCTGCCCACTACCGACAGCGCCATCCGCGCCGCGTTGCTGAGCCTGCGCAGCGCCAGCCTGCTGCAAGGTTTCCGTGGCCGGCCGGCCGCCGACCTGGACGCCTTGGTCGCAGCCATCCGCGCGGTAGCCGACTATGCCTGCGAAAACGCCGGGCAACTGCTGGAACTGGATGTGAACCCACTGATGGTCGGTGCCCACGGCACCCTCGCGGTCGACGCGCTGATCCGCCTCGGCCAGGCGCAAGGAGAACGACATGAATGACCTTACCCTGACTGCCGGCCAGGCGCTGGTGCGCCTTTTGGCCAACTATGGCGTGCAGACCGTTTTCGGTATCCCGGGTGTGCACACCCTGGAGTTGTACCGCGGCCTGCTGGGCAGCGGTATCCGCCATGTGCTTACCCGCCACGAGCAGGGCGCCGGTTTCATGGCAGACGGCTATGCGCGGGTGAGCGGCAAGCCGGGCGTGTGCTTTGTCATCACCGGCCCGGGGGTGACCAACGCCGCCACCGCCATCGGCCAGGCCTATGCCGATTCCATTCCGATGCTGGTGATTTCCAGCGTCAACCATACCGCCAGCCTGGGCAAGGGCTGGGGCTGCCTGCACGAAACCCAGGACCAACGTGCCATGACCGCGCCGATTACCGCGTTCTCTGCGGTGGCTTTGAGTGGCGACGACCTACCCGAATTGATTGCCCGTGCCTGGGCTGTGTTCGACAGCGAGCGGCCGCGCCCGGTGCACATTTCGGTGCCGCTGGACGTGCTGGCCGCACCCGTCAGCCGTGACTGGAGCGATGAGGTGGCACGCCGCCCCGAGCGTGGCCAGCCGTGCCGCGAAACCCTCGACCAGGCTGCCCTGAAGCTGGCAGCGGCCAAGCGGCCAATGATCATCGCCGGTGGCGGTGCGCTGCACGCGGCTGAACAGCTGGCGCAGTTGAGCACCCGGCTGGCCGCACCAGTATTCACCAGCGTGGCCGGCAAGGGCCTGCTGCCGCCGCAGGCGCCATTGAATGCGGGTTCCAGCCTGTGCGTGGAGCCTGGTTGGCAGTTGATCAGCCAAGCCGATGTGGTGCTGGCAGTGGGCACCGAAATGGCCGACACCGACTTCTGGCGCGAGCGCCTGCCAATCACTGGCGAGCTGCTGCGGGTGGACATCGACCCACGCAAGTTCAACGACTTCTACCCCTGTGCCATTGCCTTGCAAGGTGATGCCCGGCAAACCCTGGCCGGCTTGCTCGAACACCTGCCAGCACTCGACCGGGACCCGGCTCAGGCCAGCGAAGCGGTCAGCCAGTTGCGCCAGGCCATCCGCACCGGGCATGCACCGTTGCAGGCCACGCATCAGGCCATTCTGGACCGCATCGCCACCGTGCTGCCCGATGAGGCGTTCATCAGCAGCGACATGACCCAACTGGCCTACACCGGCAACTACGCTTTCGCCAGCCGGGCGCCGCGCAGCTGGCTGCACCCCACTGGCTACGGCACCCTTGGCTACGGCCTGCCGGCCGGCATCGGCGGCATGCTTGCCACCGGCCACCGCCCGGGCCTGGTGCTGGTGGGCGACGGTGGTTTTCTTTATACCGCCCAGGAGCTCGCCACTGCCGTGGAGGAGCTGGACCGGCCTTTGGTGGTGCTGCTGTGGAACAACGACGCCCTCGGGCAGATCCGCGATGACATGCTCGGCCTGAACATCGAGCCGGTCGGCGTGCTGCCGCGTAACCCGGACTTCATCGGCCTGGCCCGTGCCTTTGGTTGCGCGGTGCGCCAGCCACGTGATCTGGACACGCTGCAGGCCGACCTGGCCAGTGGTTTCGCCACCCCCGGCGTTACTTTCATCGAACTCAAACACACCTGCGTCTGTTAAGACGCGCACAACGACAAGAACAAGAGAAACCGACATGCCATTTCGCCGCACCCTGCTGGCCGCATCCCTGGCCCTGCTGATCACCGGTCAAGCCCCCCTGTATGCCGCACCTCCGCTGTCGATGGACAATGGCACCAACGCCCTGACCGTGCAGAACAGCAACGCCTGGGTCGAAGTCAGCGCCAGCGCCCTGCAACACAACATCCGCACCCTGCAGGCCGAGCTGGCTGGCAAGTCCAGGCTGTGCGCCGTGCTCAAGGCTGACGCCTATGGCCACGGTATCGGCCTGGTGATGCCGTCTATCATTGCCCAGGGCGTGCCCTGCGTGGCGGTGGCCAGCAACGAGGAGGCCCGCGTGGTCCGCGCCAGTGGCTTCACCGGGCAACTGGTGCGGGTACGCCTGGCCAGCCTCAGCGAGCTGGAAGATGCCTTGCAGTACGACATGGAAGAGCTGGTCGGCAGCGCCGAATTTGCCCGCCAGGTCGATGCCATCGCCGCACGCCACGGCAAGACCCTGCGCATACATATGGCGCTCAACTCCAGTGGCATGAGCCGCAACGGTGTGGAGATGGCGACCTGGTCCGGCCGTGGCGAAGCGCTGCAGATCACCGATCAGAAGCACCTCAAGCTGGTTGCGCTGATGACCCACTTCGCCGTCGAAGACAAGGACGATGTCCGCAAGGGCCTGGCGGCCTTCAACGAGCAGACCGATTGGTTGATCAAGCACGCGAAGCTCGACCGCAGCAAGCTCACCCTGCACGCCGCCAACTCGTTCGCTACCCTGGAGGTGCCGGAGGCGCGCCTGGACATGGTACGCACCGGCGGCGCGCTGTTCGGTGACACCGTGCCGGCGCGCACCGAGTACCAACGCGCCATGCAGTTCAAGTCGCACGTGGCGGCGGTGCACAGTTACCCGGCCGGCAACACCGTCGGCTACGACCGCACCTTCACCCTGGCCCGTGATTCGCGCCTGGCCAACATCACCGTCGGTTATTCCGATGGCTATCGCCGGGTGTTCACCAACAAGGGCCATGTGCTGATCAACGGCCACCGCATACCGGTGGTGGGCAAGGTGTCGATGAACACGCTGATGGTCGATGTCACCGACTTCCCGGACGTGAAGGGCGGCAACGAAGTGGTGCTGTTCGGCAAGCAGGCCGGGGGCGAAATCACCCAGGCCGAGATGGAAGAAATCAACGGCGCGCTGCTGGCCGACCTGTACACCGTGTGGGGCAGTTCCAACCCGAAGATCCTCGTCGACTGAAACCGCCAAAGAAGGGAGATTACCATGCGCTACGCCAAGCTCACCCAACGCATCGCCGGCGACGGGGCTGCGGCCTGGGACATCCACTACCGCGCCCTGGCGCTGCAGGCCGAGGGCAAGGACATCCTGCTGTTGTCGGTGGGTGACCCAGACTTCGACACACCTGCGCCGATTGTCGAGGCGGCCATCGACAGCCTGCGGGCGGGTCACACCCATTACGCCGATGTACGCGGCAAGCTGGCCCTGCGCCAGGCCATTGCCAGGCGCCACCAGCAGCGTAGCGGCCAGGCCGTCGACGCCGACCAGGTGACGGTGCTGGCAGGGGCCCAGTGCGCGCTGTACTGCGTGGCCCAGTGCGTACTGGACCCAGGCGACGAGGTGCTTGTCGCCGAACCGATGTATGTGACCTATGAGGCGGTGTTCGGTGCCTGTGGTGCCAAGGTGGTGCCGGTGCCGGTCAAGCCGGAAAACGGCTTTCGGGTATGCCCGCAAGACGTGGCCGAGCGCATCACCCCGCGCACCCGCGCGCTGGCCTTGAACAGCCCGCACAACCCGTCGGGGGCAAGCCTGCCCCGTGCTACCTGGGAAGCACTGGCCGAACTGTGCATTGCCCACGACCTGTGGCTGATCTCTGACGAGGTGTACAGCGAATTGCTGTACGAGGGCGAGCATGTCAGCCCTGCCAGCCTGCCGGGCATGGCCGAACGCACCGCCACCCTCAACAGCCTGTCGAAGTCGCATGCCATGACGGGCTGGCGGGTGGGTTGGGTGGTCGGTTCTACCGAATTGGCCGCCCATTTGGAAAACCTCGCGCTGTGCATGCTGTATGGCTCGCCCGACTTCATTCAGGACGCCGCTGTGGTGGCGCTGGAGCAGCCGTTGCCCGAGCTGGCCGCCATGCGCGAGGCCTACCGCCAGCGCCGTGACCTCGTGTGCGAACAGCTGGCCGGCTGCCCGGGCCTGAAGGCACTGAAGCCCGATGGTGGCATGTTCGTGATGGTTGATATCCGTGAGACCGGCGTAAGTGCCCAGGCCTTTGCCGACCGCCTGCTGGACCGCCAGGGCGTGTCGGTACTCGCCGGCGAAGCGTTCGGCCCCAGTGCTGCCGGGCATATCCGCCTGGGCCTGGTGCTGGGCGATGCGGCGCTGGTCGATGCCTGCCAGCGCATCGCCCGCTGTGCCGACGAGCTGAAACGGGAGTACGGCAATGCGTGAGTATGCGCGGCTGTACATCGATGGCGCCTGGCAGGTGCCGAGTGGGCAGGGTATGGCTGAGGTGATCGACCCGGCCACCGAGCAGGCCATTGGCCGGGTACCACTGGGTGGCGAGGCGGATGTCGAGCGGGCAGTGATGGCGGCGCGGCGGGCTTTCGCTGGCTGGTCGCGCACGCCGTCCAGTGTGCGTGCAGGGTACATCCAGGCGTTGGTGGCGCAGCTGAAAAGCCACGCGGCGGAAATGGCCGGGGCCATTACCGACGAACTGGGCATGCCGGTGCAGTGGTGCCAGGCGGTGCAGGTCGAAGGCCCGATTGTGGGGCTTGCGCAGTACGCCGAACTGACCGGGTTGATGGATGAGGTGCGCGAAGTCGGCAATTCGATGGTGTACCGCGAGGCCGTTGGCGTGTGCGCTTTCATCAACCCATGGAATTACCCGCTGCACCAGATGATCGGCAAGCTGGCGCCGGCCTTGGCCGCCGGCTGCACGGTGGTGGTCAAGCCCAGCCAGGAAACGCCGTTGCACGCGTTTTTACTGGCCGAAATGATCGACGCCATCGGCCTGCCGGCCGGGGTGTTCAACCTGGTCAGCGGCCCGGGGGCAAAGGTGGGTGAGGCCCTGGCCCGGCACCCGCAGGTGGACATGGTGTCGTTCACCGGTTCAACCGGTGCCGGTGTCCGGGTGGCACAAGCGGCCGCGCCGACGGTGAAGCGGGTGTGCCTGGAGCTGGGTGGCAAATCACCGTTTCTGATTACCGCCGATGCCGACCTGCACGCTGCGGTGCGCCATGGCGTGCAGGACGTGATGATCAACTCGGGGCAGACCTGCACGGCACTGACCCGTATGCTGCTGCCGGCCAGCCGCTACGCCGAGGCGCTGGAAATCGCCGAGGCCGAAACCCGCGCACTGGTCATGGGCGACCCGCGTGACCCGGCCAGTTTTCTCGGGCCGATGTGTTCGGCAGGCCAGCGGCGCACGGTGCTCGACTACATTCGCCAGGGCCAGGAGGAGGGCGCGCGCTTGTTGTGCGGTGGTGATAGCGGCGGCTTCGAGCGCGGGTTCTACGTGGCGCCCACGTTGTTCGCCGACGTCGACAACCGCATGCGCATTGCCCAGGAAGAAATCTTCGGCCCGGTGCTGTGCCTGATCCCCTACGCCGACGAGGCCCAGGCGCTGGCGCTGGCCAATGACTCGCCGTTCGGCCTGTCCAGCGCGGTGTGGGCGGGCAGCCGCGAGCACGGCCTGGCGCTGGCGCGGCAGATTCGGGCCGGGCAGTGCTTCATCAACGGGGGCGGGTTCAACTACCGGGCGCCGTTTGGTGGCTACAAGCAGTCGGGCAACGGCCGCGAGTGGGGCGAAGAGGGCCTGGCGGAGTTCGTCGAGGTGAAAGCCGTACAGTGCTGAGCCACCGCTGCAAGACAACCTGTTTTGTGTAAGGAGAATGTTTGTGAATGTACTGATCATCCACGCTCACCCCGAGCCGCAATCGTTCACCGCTGCCCTGCGCGACCAGGCCGTGGAAACCTTCCGCGCCCAGGGCCACCAGGTGCAGGTCAGCGACCTGTACGCCATGGGCTGGAACCCGGTGGCCAGTGCCGATGACTTCACCCAGCGTGAGAACCCCGAGTACCTGGTGTATGCCCTGGAGCAGCGCCAGGGGGTCAAGCGCGGCGCCCTTGCCGAGGATATCCAGCAGGAGCTGGACAAGTTGTTGTGGGCCGACTTGCTGGTGCTGAACTTCCCGATCTTCTGGTTCTCGGCCCCGGCCATGCTCAAGGGCTGGATCGACCGGGTGCTGGTGTCGGGGGTGTGCTATGGCGGCAAGCGTTTCTACGACCAGGGCGGGTTGGCGGGCAAGAAGGCGCTGGTGACCGTGACCCTGGGCGGGCGCGAGCACATGTTTGGCGAAGGGGCGATTCATGGGCCGCTGGAAGACATGCTGCGGCCGATACTGCGGGGCACGCTGGCTTATGTGGGGCTTGAAGTGCTGCCGCCATTCGTGGCCTGGCATGTGCCGTATATCAGCGATGAGGCGCGCCAGGACTTTTTGCAGCAATACCGGCAGCGCCTGGAGCAGCTCTCGGACGACCAGCCATTGGTGTTCCCACGCCTGGCCCAGTTCGATGAGGCGCTTTACCCTCTATCTTGAGTCGTGCGCAGCCCCCTGTAGGAGCGGCCTTGTGTCGCGATGGGCTGCGCAGCAGCCCCAGGATCTGCGCCCCAGTACAAATTGTCGGGGCTGCTG
>NZ_JBNRIK010000013.1:144966-168986 GCF_053557975.1 Pseudomonas sp. XP2 | reverse complement strand
CCATTCGCGGGACAAGCCCGCTCCCACAGGATTGCCACAGGCCTCAGGCATTGCGAGTGGTCTGTGGGAAGCCATTCGCGGGACAAGCCTGCCCCCACAGGATTATCACAGGCTGCAGGCATTGCGATTGATCTGTGGGAGGCCATTCGCGGGACAAGCCCGCTCCCACAGGATTATCACAGGCCGCTGGCATTGCGAGTGATCTGTGGGAGGCCATTCGCGGGACAAGCCTGCCCCACAGGATTATCACAGGCCGCTGGCATTGCGAGTGGTCTGTGGGAGCGGGCTTGTCCCGCGAATGGGCCGCAACGCGGCCCCATACGGTCTCAGATCAGAACTCGACCTTGACCGCCTGGGAAGCGCGGGTCGCCTTGGCCCGTGCCAGCTCCACCGACTCGTCACGCGCCAGGCACACGCCCATGCGGCGAGTACCGTTGATTTCCGGTTTGCCGAACAGGCGAATGGCCGTGTCCGGCTCGCTCAGTGCTGCGCCCAGGTTAGCGAAGCTGGTCTGTTGCGACTGCCCTTCTGGCAGAATCACCGCCGACGCCGACGGGCCAAACTGACGCACCACCGGAATCGGCAGGCCGAGAATGGCACGGGCATGCAGCGCGAACTGCGACAGGTCCTGGGAAATCAGGGTTACCAGGCCGGTGTCATGCGGGCGCGGCGACACTTCGCTGAACCACACCTGGTCGCCCTTCACGAACAGTTCCACACCAAACAGCCCGCGACCGCCAAGGGCATCGGTGACTGCCTTGGCCACGCGCTGCGACTCGGCCAGCGCTTTCGGGCTCATGGCCTGCGGCTGCCACGATTCCTGATAATCGCCCTTCTCCTGGCGGTGGCCAACCGGCTCCAGGAAGGTGGTACCGCCAACGTGGCGCACGGTCAGCAGGGTGATTTCGTATTCGAAGTCGATGAAGCCCTCGACGATCACCCGCCCCTTGCCGGCGCGGCCACCTTCCTGGGCGTAGTCCCACGACTTCTGCAGGTCGGCATCGCTGCGCAGCAGGCTCTGGCCCTTGCCGGACGAGCTCATCACCGGCTTGACCACGCACGGGTAACCCACATCGGCCACGGCCTTGGCGTAGTCTTCATAGGTGTCGGCGAAGTGGTACGGCGAAGTCGGCAGGTCCAGCTCTTCGGCGGCCAGACGGCGGATGCCTTCACGGTTCATGGTCAGCTGCGTGGCGCGGGCGGTCGGCACCACGTTGAAACCTTCATTTTCCAGCTCGACCAGGGTGGCGGTGGCGATGGCTTCGATTTCAGGGACGATATAGTGCGGCTTTTCTGCCTCGATCACCGCGCGCAGGGCAACGCCATCGAGCATGTTGACCACGTGGCTGCGATGCGCGACCTGCATAGCCGGGGCATTGGCGTAGCGGTCGACGGCGATCACTTCGACGCCCAGGCGCTGCAGCTCGATCACCACTTCCTTGCCCAACTCGCCACAGCCGCAAAGCAGTACACGGGTCGCGGTGGGCGACAAGGGGGTTCCGATACGGGTCATTTCAGGTCCTCGAAGGCGTCCGGGGCCGCGCCAGGCTTTGCGCCGCCCGCTGAAAAAGGACCGCTATTCTACACCATCAACCGGCGACGGCGGCCCGTCGGGCGCGAAATGCCATGGCCAGCCACACGGCAGTGACACCGGCGAACTTTGACGCCATCGCGGTGCCAATCACCGCCGGGGTCAGGGCGCCTATCATGCCGAAAAAGATGAAGGTATCCACCGGAATGCTCAGCGCCGAGCTTAGCCACAGGCGGTCACGCAGTGGCCGGCGGGTAATGCTGAACACCAGCCAGTCGATCAGCTCGGAAATGAAGAACGCGGTGGCGCTGGCCAAGGCAATGGCCGGCTCCGAGGTGACATAGGACAGCACCAGGGCCACCAGCATGGCAACCAGGGCACCATGGCCGAAGCGGGTCTGCACCATGTCGCGTAGGATGAACACCAGGCCGCCCCAGGCGGACCAGATGATGTCCAGGTGCGGGGCGCTGGAAAAGGCGTAGTTGATCAGCACTACGCTGCTGATGTAGGCAATCAGATAGAACATGGCGGGTCGTCTGTGGGCAAGCCGAACAGATTACCGCTGGCGCCCCCGACAGGCAACGCCGTCCCTGTAGCAGCAGCCTTGTGTCGCGCCTACAGGATGAGGCCAGCCTCTACTGCCCGTTCATGGCAAAGCTTGAGCACCGCCCGGCGCTCATCGTTGTCCATACGCCCCCAGCGGCCAATCTCCGCCACGGTACGCTGGCAGCCCGTGCAGATATCCTGCTCGTCCAGTGCACAAATGCTCACGCACGGCGAAGCTACCGGCCGCTCTGCAACATCACTCATCATCAACCACCAGCTCCTGGGCATAACGCTGGGCATTGTGCACGTAATGCGCGGCACTGGCTTCAAGCATGCGTTTCTGCTGTTCTGTCAGTTCACGGACGACCTTGCCGGGCGAGCCCATCACCAGCGAACCGTCCGGGATTTCCTTGCCCTCGGCGATCAGCGCATTGGCGCCGATGATGCAGTGCTTGCCAATGCGCGCGCCGTTGAGGATCACGGCATTGATACCGACCAGGCTGTAGTCGCCCACCGTGCAGCCATGCAGCATGGCGTTATGACCAACGGTAACGCCCTTGCCCAAGGTCAGCGGCGAGCCCATGTCGGTATGCATCACCGTGCCGTCCTGCACGTTGCTGCCTTCGCCAATATCAATGAGCTCGTTATCGCCGCGCAGCACCGCGCCAAACCACACGCTGGCATTGGCCTGCAGGCGCACGTTGCCGATCAGCGTGGCGTTGGGTGCAGCCCAACTGGTGGGGTGGCTTTCGACCCGCAGGTCGCCCAGGCGGTATTTCATGCATGCTCCTCAGGCTGGAACGCAGACGGCGGGGTGAGCCCCGCTCAGGTTTCGATGTAACGCTCTGGTGGCTGGTGCAGGCTGATGCCGGCATCAAACAGCACGTTGACCAGTTCGACGATCATGATCGCCGACAAGCCCCAGATCTTGTATTCGCCATAGCGGTAGCTGGGCACGTACCAGCTGCGCCCCTGATAATCGATACGGTGGGTATGGTCGCGCGGGTCCTGGCGGAAGAATTCCAGCGGCACGGTGAATACTGCCGCGATTTCGGCATCGTTGGCACGGTATTCGACGAAGTCGGGAATAAGCCCGACGAATGGCGTCACTTTAAGGCCATGCAGCGAAACAAGCGGGCTGAGCGGGCCTATCACTTCCACCAGCCCAGGCGGCAGGCCGATCTCTTCCTCGGCCTCGCGCAGGGCGGTAAACACCAGGTCCGGGTCTTCCGGGTCGCGTCGACCACCGGGAAAGGCCACTTCGCCACCATGGGTGGACAAGCCCTTGGCGCGCAGGGTCAGGACCAGCTCGGGCGCTTCGCTGCGGGTAATGGGCAAAAGGACCGCCGCTTCAGGGAACCGCCGGTCGGTTTCCAGTGATGCGGGTTGGTGGTTGCTCATTCGGCGAAGTAGCTCGTCCAGCATTGCGCACGCTCGTATCCAAGGCCTGCCTTGCATGATGCACCAAAGCCGCGAAGCACCCAAGCCCCTGCGCTTGCGGCAGACCTGCCTGCACGCCAAGATAGCCCTGAACAAAAGGAACCTCACATGAAATTCTGCAGCGCGTGCGGCCAGCCGGTCACTCAGCGGATTCCCGAGGGCGATAGCCGCCTGCGGTATGTCTGCGAGTCTTGCCAGACCATCCACTACCAGAACCCCAACATCGTCGCTGGCGTACTACCGACCTGGGGCAGCCAGGTGCTGCTGTGCCGGCGCGCCATCGAGCCACGCCGTGGCTTCTGGACCCTGCCTGCCGGGTTCATGGAGAACGGCGAAACCATCGACCAGGCCGCCCGTCGCGAAACCGTCGAGGAAGCCTGCGCCCGGGTCGGACCCATGAGCCTGTACCAGCTCTTCGATTTGCCGCACATCAACCAGGTGCATGTGTTCTTCCGCGCAGAACTCGCAGACCTGGCGTTTGATGTGGGTATCGAAAGCCTGGAAGTGCGGTTGTTCGAACAACATGAGATTCCGTGGGGCGAGCTGGCTTTCCGCACCGTCACACGCACACTAGAATGCTACTATCGCGACCGCATCGGGGCGCACTACCCCATAGGCCATGAGTACCTGCCGCCGATGAACGTCTCGACCTCGACCTCTACTTAGAAGAAGCCTTCAGGGATACCGTTCCATGCGCTGGTTGCTTGCCCTTTTCTGCCTTTGCGTTACCTCGGTGTCCCAGGCGGCCTTCACCGAGACCATCATCCGCAAGCCTGTGCCGGCAGCGCAAACGCCGTCGCCTTCGCAGCAGGCCATGCAACCGCTGATCGACAAGGTGCTGGTGATCAAGTCCGAGCGTCGCTTGCAACTGATCAGCCGTGGCGAGCCGCTGAAAACCTACCGCATTTCCCTGGGCAAGCAGCCCAAGGGCGCCAAGCAACGCGAAGGCGATAAAAAAACCCCTGAAGGCCTGTACTGGCTGGACTGGCGCAAGCAGAGCGACCGCTTCAACCTGGCCATGCACATCAACTACCCGAACGTGAGCGATGCCGCCCGCGCCACGCGCGAAGGGGTGAGTGCCGGCAGCATGATCATGATTCACGGCACGCCGATCAACGACGAGTACCCGGAGTGGTACTTCCATACCCTGGACTGGACCGACGGGTGTATTGCCATGCGTAACCGTGACATGCAGGAGGTCTGGGACCTGGTACGTGATGGCACGTTGATCGAGATCAGGCCCTGATATAGGGCCTTCCGGCAAAGGTTGTAGGAACCTTCCCACCATTTTACGCGACCTTGCCTCACAGTTGCTTAGGCAAGGTACTGCATCCAGGCGAATGCCTTAATTTTTAGCATCCACGCAGACGAGTACGAAGACCGTACATCATTTGCGGGGTGTATCAATGCCGTGCCTGTTTTACCGCATCGCCCGTTGGCTGCCAGCCAGTTGCCTGTCAGGCCTGTTGTCCATCGCCCAGGCGCTGGCCGACGACCCGGCCAGCCAGCAACTGCGCGATCAACAGCATGGGCTGCGGCAGCTGGAGCAACAGCAGCGCCTGGAACGCTGGCAGCGTGCGCCCGCCGCAGCTCAACCCACCGACAGCACGCCTCACCGCCCGCACGACGCCCGCTGCTGGGCAGTCGATGGCGTGCGCGTGGCGGGCAACCACCAGCTTTCAGACACGGCGCTGGCGCCAATCATCCGCGCCCTCACCCCTGCCTGCATGGGCATCGCCGACATAAACCGGCTGCTCCAGGCCATCACCCGGCGCTACGTGCAAGCCGGCTATCCGACCAGCCGACCTTACCTGCGGCAAGCACCAGAGAACGGCGCACCGTTGGACATCGTCATACTCGAAGGCTTTGTCGAATCCATCGAACTGGCGGGCCCCGACCTGCCCTTGTCCCTCTCCAGCGCATTCCCGGGCCTGCTTGGGCGGCCACTGTACCTGCCAGACCTTGAACAAGGTCTGGACCAGCTCAACCGCCTGCGCGCCTACGAGCTGACCGCCACCCTGCTGCCCGGCGAACTGCAGGGCGGCTCGCGCGTGGTGGTGCAGCCAGACAAGGTCGCGTCACGATGGCACCTGGACAGCCGCTTCGACAACCGTGGCAGCGAGCTGACCGGTCGTCACCGCGTCAACCTTGGCATTGGCCTGGACAGCCCCTTGGGCCTCAATGATGACCTGCGCCTGTCGCTGACCAGCACCGTGCTCGATACCCCTGGAAAAAGCCAAGGTCTATCGCTGTACTACAGCATCCCCTATGGCGCCTGGTCGCTGTCGCTCAGCGCCAGCGAACTGCGCTACCAGGCGCCGCTGCCCGGCAGCGACAAGGCTGCCGACGGCAGCAGCAGCTATCAGGGCCTGGGTATCGAACGGGTATTGTGGCGCAACGCGCAAGGCATGCTCAGTGCCAGCGTGCGGCTGGACCGCAAGCAATTGGTCAACCGCAGCGCTGGCGCTGTCATCGTCCAGCAAAGCCCGACACTTACTACGGTGGAAGGCGGTATCAACCTGCTCTGGCTGGAGGGTGGTTTGTGGAACGGCTACCTCGGGGTTGCCCAGGGCATTGACGCATTCGGTGCCGACCAATCGCCACTGGGTGCGCAGCGCCTGCGCCCGGACTTTCGCAAGTACCGCGCCAGCCTGCTGCACCTGCGCCAGGGCCCGGCCCGTAACCCATGGCGCTGGCAGAGCGAGCTGGGGCTGCAGTACAGCGGCGATCAGTTACCTGCCGTCGAGCAGTTACTGGTCAGTGACGACTCTGCCGTGCGGGGGTTTCGTCTGCGCACTTACTCCGGCGCCAGCAGCGCCGTCTGGCGCAACACGTTCAGCCAACCGCTGCCCCTCCCCTGGGCTTCTCCCGTCCAGGTTCGCCCGTACATCGGCCTGGATCTGGGCTGGACCCGTACCGCCCAAGGCAACCCGTCACAACGCCTGGCAGGGGCGGCCGCCGGGCTGGAGCTGAGCCTGCCCGGCAGCCGCCTGCGCCTGGACTACCAACGCGCCTTGAACGCCAGCGACCTGCCTCGCCCGCTGCTGGAACCGGGGTTTTGGGTACTGGACTGGACCCTGAGCATCTGATTCACCCACAACAAAGAGAACGAGAAAATGCAAACACTCTCGCAGTTACCGCCCATTCGCCCGAACACCCTGCGCTGGGCCATCTTCCTCGCCTTGCTCGGCTCCAGCGCCGCACTGGCAGACAGTGCGCTGGAGGCAGCCAGCGGACCGGGTGGCATGCCGGTCATCCACAACGGCCACGGAATACCGGTGATCGACATCGTGCCGCCCAATGCCAGCGGGTTGTCCCACAACCAGTTCATCAACTACAACGTTGGCAACCCTGGCCTGGTGTTGAACAACGCCACCGGAGCCGGGCAGTCGCAACTGGCCGGCGCCTTGGCCGCCAACCCGCAGTTTCAGGGCCAGGCCGCTTCAACCATCCTCAACGAGGTAGTCAGCCGCAACGCTTCAATGATCGAAGGGCCGCAGGAGATCTTCGGGCGCCCGGCCGACTACATCCTGGCCAACCCCAATGGCATCACCCTCAATGGCGCAAGCTTCATCAACACCACGCGCGCAGGCCTGGTGGTTGGCACCCCGGAATTCGAGCAGGAGCAACTGCGCTACCTCGACACGCTCAACGCCAGCGGCTCTCTGCAGGTACTGGAGCAGGGGCTGAGCAATACCGCTGGCGCCATTGAACTGATTGCGCCGCGCGTGGACAGCAAAGGCCTGCTGACGGCCAGCGAAGCGCTCGACATCACGGTCGGGCGCAACCGTATCGACAGCCGCAGTGGCGAGGTGGTCGAACACCTGCCCAGCCCCACGTCGAGCATTGATGCCAGCCTGTTCGGTGCAATGCGCGCTGGGCGGATCCGCGTGGTGAGCACGGCCGAGGGCGCAGGCGTGCGGGTGGGCACATCACAGATTCTGGGCACGGAGGGGGTGGAAATACGCTCGGCGGGGGGTCTGCATGTCAGGGGCGAGGCCGACACCCCCGCCGAGCTGCGCAGCGAGCACGGTACACTGAAACTCACCGCTGCCGATGACCTGACGCTTGAAGCGGTCGACGGCCAGGCCCCGCGAATCGAAGCCAAGGCCGGCAAGAAGCTGACGCTGGATGCCAAGACCCGCGAGCGCATCGAACACGACACTGACAGCTGGAACAAAAAGTTCTTGTTCATCACCCGCGAAACCTACAACCGCAAAACCACCACCACCGAGCAGCAGCAACAGGGCAGCCAATTGCTGGGCAGTGACAGCGTGCTGCTGCAGTCCGGTGACGACATGCGCATGACCGCCGCGAACGTGGCGGCAGGCAACACGCTGACGGTAGACAGCGGCGCCGGCCTGGACATCGTGGCCGGCATCGACAGCCAGCGCGTCGAAGAGCAGGTGCGCCATCGCAAGGACTTGTGGCGCGGTGACCGGGATACCGATCAGCTGAAGGAAACCGCAAACGGCAGCACTCTCGGCGCCACGCACATGACGATCAAGGCAAGCGGCAACCTCAATGTTCAAGGCAGCAGCTTGCAAAGCCGCGGCGATATGGCCATCCATGCGAAACAGGCTGATATCGGCACCACCACCCTGCAAGAGCGCGGAACCGGGCGTAACTACCGTGGCGACCTGGTATCAGGCACCTTCTTTGCCGACCGCGAAGGGAACGACAGCGAGGGCCAGGCCATTGCCGGCAGCACAGTTGCCAGCGATGGCAAGCTTACCGTGACAGCCGAACAGGTCGCCATCAAAGGCAGTACCGTGCACGGCAAACAGGACGCGGTGCTTTACAGCGACAAAGGGGCGCTGGCCATCGAGGCTGACCACAGCCGCAGCACTTCCACCCACCGTACCCAGGACAGCAAGCTGTTCGGCCTGATTGGCAATGAGCATGAAAGCACGGACCGTAAACAGCAGGTACTGGTCAGCGACGTCAGCTCGGCCAGCAACCTGCGCCTGGCCAGCGCCGCCGATTTACGCATCCAGGGCGCCAAGATCGAAGCTGGCAAGCACTTGCAGGTCGAGGCTAAAGGCGATCTGCGGGTGGGCAGCGCGCAATCGGTCGATGAGCGCGAAACCCGCGACCAGCATCGCGGCTTCACAGCCAGCGCCAGGCAAACCCAAGAAGCCGAGGATGGCAAACCCGAGTCCCGCCAGTACGCAGCTGGCGTGGCGTACGAGGTGGCTACCAGCACCACCAGGCAACGCACGACCGGCCAGGTCGCCAGTGAACTCAAGGCTGCCTCGGTGGGCATGAACAGTGGCGCACACCTGCAGGTCAACGCCAGCAAGGTCCAGGCCACTGCCGGTGGCCTTGATGTACAGGCGCGTAAAACGACGCTGGGCGCAGCCCGCAATGACCGCGACGCGACCACCAGTACCACCCACAGTGGTGGCGGTTTGACGGTAACCGGCGGCATCGACCGGCTGGGCAGCGCGTTCGAAGGCCATCACAACCGCGAGGTGCGGACTGAGCGCGAAAGCAAGGTGCAGCGCAGCGAGTTGCAAGCCAGCGGCGATCTTGAATTGCGCAGCGACGACCTGGTCACCGAGGCCGCACGCGTCAAGGCCGGCAACACCTTGCAGGTGACCGCAAAACGCATCGACAACCGCGCGGTGCAGGATACCCAGGCGCATGAGCAGCGCCGTGACGACTGGTCGGGCAGCCTGGGCGCGAGTGTCGAGTACCGCGACCTGACCCGCCCCATCGAACGCCTGGTACTGGGTGAGGAAGCCGCTCGCTTCCAGCAGGCCTCGCCCGAAGATGCCATGGCGCTGCCCAGCGCAGGTGCCGACATGACCGTCAAGCACCTCAAGCGCCTGGAAAACCAGCGCCGTGGTTTTGCCCAGGTGAGCGAGCTGTCAGGGGCCAAGGCCGAGGTCAAGGCCGACGCCCTTGCAGACCAGGGCACCCAATGGCGGGCCACTGCCGGCTCGCTGAAGATCGAGGCGCAGCAACATGATTTGCGCGCCGCCAGGAACAGTGAGGAAACCAGCGTACAACGTCTGGCCTATGGCGGCGACGCACGCCTGGACACCAGCACCGGCAAGGACCTGAATGTGCGCGTGGCAGGCAAAGGCGGGTCGCTGGATAAAAAGGATAGCGCCAGCACGGCTGTGCCGGGCAGCCTCTACGGGCAACAGGGTATCCAGGTCCAGCTGGGGAGCGATGGCCGCTACGAAGGCGCCCGCATCGATGGCGGTGAAGGCAGCGTGGTCATGCACAGTGCCGGCTCGCTGGCCCTGCTGCAGGCGACCGACCAGGCCGAACAGCAGTCACGCCAGCTCGACGGCAATGCCTGGACCAAAGTCGGCAATCGACCAGGCAGCACCGGTGTCGATGGCCGTGGCTATCTCGACCACGGCCAACAGCTGAGCACGCAGACCAAGGCCCAAGTGGCGCAAATCGACGCCAAAGGCGAGGTGCAGCTGACCAGCACAGGCGACCTGATGCTCGAAGGCACCCGCATTGGCAGCCGAGCGGCCAAGACCGGCGACATTCTGGTGCAAAGTGGTGGCCAGCTGCAGGTCAAGGCCGCCAGCAATACCCAGCAAGCCACCGGCGCCAAGCTGGGCGGCGGCCTGGAGCTGGCGGTGAAGGCAGGCGAGACCAAGGGGGGCGCCATAGGCGGCCACTTCAGCCACGGCAAGCAGAACGAAAATGCGCGGCAGGCGGTCGATGCCCAGTTTGCAAGCAACGGCAAACTGACCCTGAGCAGCAATGCCCGCGAGGACGTCGCCCTGCACCTGCAAGGCCTGCAGGCCACGGCCGGGCAGATCAGCCTCGAGACCCCGAATGGCGGCATGCGGGTGGAGGCCTCCTCCAACCAGGAGCAACGCGACAACCTCGACATCACCGCCGGTGCCGGTTTCAACATCGCCCAGGGCGCACTCGACACACGCGGCGTACATGGTCGCCTGAAGGTGGCACTCGACAAGCGCGACAACCTCACCTGGAATGCCAGTGACCTGCGCGCCGAGCGCATCGACCTGAAAAGCCTCAGCGACACCCGGATCGAGGGCACAAGCCTGGAAGCGGGGCACATCGGTGGCGCGATCGACGGAGACCTGTACATCGCCAGCCGCAAGGACAGCGTCGATACCCTGAGTGTGAACGGCGATGCCAGGCTCAGCCAGGAGAAAAACCCGCAGGGCTATGTCAACGCAGCCACTTCGATGGCAGGGCCGTTGGCGAGCAAGGTCGAGAAAAAGGCCGGTCCGGCCCTGAGCAAGGCTGAGCCTGGGTTCTCGCCAACCTTCAGCCTTGACGTGTCGCATGTGCAGCGCGACGGCGTGGCCCATCAGGCCGTGCTCAAGGGCCGCGACGGTATCGACCTGCAGGTCGGTGGCAATGCCCGGTTGCTGGGGGCACGCGTGCAGTCGGCCAAGGGCGACGTGGTGCTCGACGCCGACGCGGTCACCCGGGAAACGCTGAGCGGTAGTGACTATCGCCGGGACGTGTCGCTCAATGCATCCAACTCGCCAGTGGACCTGGGCACGGCCATCGCCGAGATGGCCAAGGGCAAAGGGGCTGCGGAGGGGGAAAATGCGCTGGACCTGGGTGTATTGAGGACCAGTGGCTACAGCCGCAGCGAGCAATGGGCTTCGAGTGTGCAGGGTAAGAAAAACTGAAGCACACGCGCAGGCCGCGCAAGACCAAGTCGAGCGGCCCCGGCAGGAGCAACCGCCCCTGCCGGGGGCCGCGTCAGGTTGCGTTTTACCAGCGTAGGTCTCGCTGCCCCGCCAGCGCCTGGGGCCCGAGCCATTGGGCGCCCCGCAACAATGGCGTCAGTGCCGCCTCTGGTTGCAGCTCGAATACCACCTCTGCCCGGCGCGCCCCCAGGTCGGCATCCACGGCCAGTTGATGCTGCCCCTGCTGCGCCAGTTGCCCACGAAGCCGCCACCCACTGTGGCAGTCCATCTCCAGCCAGCCCTGCCCCAAGCCCAGTGACCATGGCTCGCTCAGGGCCAGGTCGGTTACCGTTACGCGGCCTTCGCTGGCTCGGCATAGCCGCCCTGCCCCCTGCACCTTCAACGCGCCCTGCCACTGACCCGCCAGACGATAATCCGTGGACACCGTCGCCTCGGCACCCCGTGCGGTAACCTCCATCTGCCAGCGCCATGGCCAGCCCGCGATGTGCAACTGCCAGCCCTGCCCCTGGACGCCAAACTGCGCATCCGCCTGCAAGTGCCAAGGCTGCACCACCCAGCGCAGCGGCCCGACTGGCCCTAACTGATGTGCCTGGCCTTGCCAAAGGCTCCCGCTCACCTCACGCATTGGCAGGCCGGACGCACGCACCAGCCAATTGGCCGGCAGCTCAACCAGCAGCGTCAGCACGAAGACCAGCAGAACCCACACCATCGCTCTGCGGTTCATGGCTGCACCCGCACATCGAACCGTAATCCCTTGCCATCCAGCTCCAGCCCCCATTGCAGCGGCTGTGCGCCTTCTGCGCGCAGGCTTTGCAACCAGCCTTGCAGGGCCCGCTCATCAGCCACCCGGCCCTGCAGTTGCCAGGTGTTGCCCTGCACATCGACCTCGGCCAGTTCGATCTGCCGGGCCTGGGCCGACTGGCGTAGCCGTTCCAGGTTCAGCCCGGGGCCGCCATGCAGGTTGGCGGCTTGTTCTGCCAGCCCCCGCCACTGGCTGAGCTCACGCCATTGCGCCAAGCCCTCGCGCACCGCCAGGAAGGTCAGCAACACGGCAATCAGCAACCAGGCGAATTTCAGCCGATGGCGCTGCATCCAGGCCCGGTTCATGCGGCCACCCCCAAGTCGAAGACCACTTCACCACCCTGTACCTGTACGGCAGCACCGGCAGCGTTGGCCATGTCCTGCCAGGGTGGCGCGGCGCCGTCGCCCTCTAGCCGCAAGTGCCAGCGCTGGCCGTCGAAACGCACCGCTTGCAGGCGCCAGCCGGGGTGATCCTGCAGCCAGGCCTGTAACGCTGCCTGCAGGTCTTCAAGCTGGCGGGTGCGTACCTGCTGCTGAAGCTCGCTTTCGCGCAGGCGCTTGAGGGCCTGCGCGGCGTGGCGTGGGCTGGCCTGCTCGCCCGTCACGGCAATGACCTGAGCGCGCCAAAGTTGTGCCTGGCGCCATTGCTGGCTCAACCACAGCCCGCCCCAGACTGCCGCCAGTACCAGGCAGGCTGCCAACAGTCGTTGCTGCGGGCGTGAAACGTCGGGCAACGAAGGGGCCTTGCGTGCACGTTCGAACAGGCCGGGTATCGTGTCGAGCGGCGCAAGCGCGCCTGGCCAGTTTCCACTCAGCGGCACGCTTTGCAGATGTGCCCACGGTTGCTGCGGCGTCTCACCCAGTGCTTGCGGCCATGCCAGCCAATGCTCCTGCCCGTCCTCGGCCAGCCCTTTGTACAAGGACATGCCGGGCGTGCGCTGCCAATGCCAGGCGGTGCCTGCCTCAGGCCCCGGCAGCAACTGCAACTCCGCCCAGCAACGCTCTACCTGCCAGCCCCATGCGGCACACTGCCCGCGCCAGCCGTCCAGTTGCTCACGCGCCACCACCAGCAAGCGAAGGTGCCCCGGCGCACGGGCCAGGCACGCGCAGCTGACTTCGTCCGGCGGTTGCAGCAAGCGGTCTTCGAGCAACAACGGCCACTCCTCACGCTTGAGCCCGGGTGGGGCGGGCACGTGGAAGAGGCTGCAGGCCTCGGCAGGCAGAATCAGGGCAACCCGGGCTTGCAGGTTAGCCGGTGGCTCACCCTGCCCCTGGCTTTGCACGGTGCCACCGTCCGCCAGCGCCCAGTGCCAGACATCACCCGGGCGCAGCAGCAACCAGGGCTGAGCAAATCTGCGCTGTCGCCATTCAAATTTCATGAGCGCCCCCACGGGAGGGCGAAGGTGCAGACATAAGGTGCTCCATCACGCTGCAGTTCCAGGCGCACGCCACGGCCGGGGTGCGCAGGCTGGTCAGAAGGCCAGGCCAGCCAACGGCCGCCCTGGTAATAAAGGATATTCATGGCACCGACCCGGTCGAGCCGCTCACGCTGTACCCAGTGCGGTGCGGCGGCGGCGTACAGGTCGGCCGAGCTTTCCAGCAGCAGGCGCTGCTCACGGGGCTCGAAGCGCAAGCGCTGGCGTTGCAGGCGCGAGCCGCCTTCGGCTTGCGGCAGGCCGGTGGTGGCAACCCACTGCAACTGGTTGCTTGCCGGTTGCCAGTCCAGCCAGCGGCTGGCCAGCGGCAGACGCTGGTCGTAGACGCGGCGCAGCACCGGGCTGTCGAAACGCCGCTCAAGGGCCAGGCAAAAGTCCAGCACCGAGGTTTCCTGGGTGGTCACCTGCAGGCGCTCGCGCACTTTCAGCCAGCCATTGACCAACGCAGCGAGCATGATGCCGAGCAGGACGGTCAGGGCCAGGGCGACCATCAGTTCGATCAGGGTAAGGCCTGCCTGGCGGCGCTTCATGTATTGATGCTCGGGTTCAATGCCTGCACAGAACCTTTGTAGGAGCAGTGGTGGCGAGCTTGTCATGGGCGCTCCAGAAACACGGTGTACTGGCCCAGTGGCACGCGCTGGTCGCGGTCGGCGAACAGTTGCAGCTCGCCACGGCGCAGGTCGCGCACACCAGTGCGGCGCAGTTGCAGTTGCCAATGACACGGCTGGCCACCCTGGCTCAGTTCACCCCTCACCGGGTTGGCGGCAGGCCAGAATTGCTCGACGGCGAAGCGTGTTTGCAGTTCGCGGGCACACAACAGGCCAAGGCGGTGTTGTTGCAGGTTGTGCTGCACGGCCAGGCGCTGACGCAGGACCTGGCTGGTGATCACCGCCAGCACAGCGGCGATCGCCAAGGCCACAGTGACCTCTAGCAAGGTGAAGCCACGCTGGCGTCGCTTCATGGTGCAACCACGACCTGTAAACGGCCATCGCGGCTCCAGGCCCATTGCTGGCTGCCATCGGCCCAGCGCCAGCGCACGCTGCCCGGCTGTGCCCAGCCATGCGGGGTAAACAGCAAGTGGGGCTGCGGGCTGGCGGGCCAGTCCGGGTGCAGGCCCTTGGGCCAGTCGCCCAGCCCGACCGCTTCGACCACCCAGGCATTCCCCTCACGCCGCACGAACTCCGGGCGTCGGCCATTCCAGCGCAGGCCCCGCAGTTGCCCGGCATGCCGGGCCAGCGCGGCCTGGGCGCGAGTTTCGCTGGCCAGGCGTTGCAGGGCCTGATCGACACGGGCCTGGCCACCGCCGAGGCCGACCACTGCCAGGCCTGTCATCAGCCCGGCGATGGCCAGCACCACCAGCAATTCGATCAGGCTGAAGCCCCGCTGACGGCGCACCCTTACAGCGCCCAGTTACCCAGGTCGGCATCCTGGCCTTCGCCGCCTGGCTGGCCATCGGCACCCAGCGAGTACACATCAACCCGGCCATGTTCACCGGGCATGCGGTACTGGTACGGGGTGCCCCACGGGTCTTGCGGCAGGCGTCGCACATAGCCGTCGCTGCGCCAGGCCCGCGGCAGCGGTTCCTGGCTAGGTTTTTTCACCAGTGCGGCCAGGCCCTGCTCGCTGCTGGGGAAGCGCAGGTTGTCCAGCCGGTACATGTCCAGCGCCTGCTCCAGGGTGGCCAGGTCGGCCATTACCTTCTGCTTCATGGCTTTGTCCTGGTTGCCCAGCACGCTGGGTGCAACCACGGCGATCAGCAGGCCGATGATGAAGATCACCACCATGATTTCCATGAGGGTGAAACCGCGCTGGCGGTTACGTCGATGCTGCATGGCAGTGCTCCTTGTATTCACAGTTGCAGGCCCTGGTTGAGTTGCATGATCGGCAGCAGCACCGCCAGCACGATGAACAGCACCACGGCGCCCATCACCAGGATCATCAGGGGTTCGAACAGTGCCATGGCGGTATCCACCTGGCGCGCAAAGCCACGCTCCTGGTCGTCGGCCACACGCTCGAGCATGTCGGCCAGGGTGCCGCTGGCCTCGCCGCTGCCGACCATGTTCACCAGCAGCGGCGGGAATTGCTGGCTGCCATCCAGGGCACGGTGCAGGCTGGTGCCGCCCTGCACTTGCTGGCGCACCTGCTCCATGGCCAGGCGTATGCGCCGGTTGCCGACGGTTTCGGTGGCCACTTGCAAGGCTTCGAGCAGGGCCACGCCACTGCCGCTGAGAATCGCCAGGCTGCGCGCCAGGCGTGCGCTTTCCAGCACCTGCAACAGGCTGCCGATACGCGGCAAGCGCAGCAGCAACTGGTCACGGCGCAGGCACCAGTGCGGCTTGCGCAGCAGCCAGGTGCCAAGCCCACCCGTCAATAGCGCCAACCCCAGCAACCAGGGCCCGGCGTGCACCAGCCCCTGGCTCAGGCCGATCAGCAACGCGGTAATCAGCGGCAGGCTTTGCCCGGCGTGGGCAAACTGTTCGGTGAGCTTGGGCACGACAAAGGTCATCAGGCCGATGACCACGGCAAGCGATACGCCCATCAATACGGTGGGGTAGATCAGCGCAGTACGCGCCTTGTGTTGTTGCCGTTGCACCTGTTCCAGGTGGTCGGCCAGCCGGGTCAGCACCTGTGCCAGGCGTCCGGAGCGTTCGCCGGCCTCGACCAACGCGCAGTACAAGCCAGTGAACGGCGCCCCCTGGCGGGCCAGGCTGCGGGCCAGGCCCAGGCCTTCGGCGAGAGCGCCGCGCAGGGCCACCAGCACACTGTGCAGGGCCGGCTGGCGCAGTTGGCGTTCAAGGGTGGCCAAGGCATCGACCAAGGGGATGCCGGCACCGGTCAGCGTCGCCAATTGACGGGTTAGCTCACACAGTTGGGGCTGGCTCAGACGCTGGCGCCGGGGTTGCCGGTTGCTGATGTCCTGGCGCTGCAGCTTGCGGGCAAACAGGCCCTGCTCGCGCAGCAACTGGCGCGCATGGCGTTCGCTGTCAGCCTGCAGGCTGGCCTTGCGGGTCTTGCCGGCGAGGTCCACGGCCAGGTAGCGATAGGTCGGCATGGGTTAGCCCTGCACCACGCGCAGCACTTCGGCCAGGCTGGTCTCGCCACGGGCCAGGCAGTCGCTGGCCATCGCGACCAGGCTCTGCCGGCGTTCGGCCAGGTAATCCTGCATGGCCAGTTCACTGGCGCCGTCATACAGCAAGCCGATCAGCCCGGCATCCAGCTCGATGAATTCGTACAGGCCCACGCGCCCGACATAGCCGCTGCCCTGGCACAGCTCGCAGCCCACCGGGTGGTAGCTGCTACCCAGCGCCGCCAGTTCCGGCCACAGGCCACGCTCGGCATGTTGCAGCGGCTGCGCTACGGCGCAACTGCACAGGCGCCGCACCAGGCGCTGGGCCAGCACCCCACGCAGGCACGAGGCAATCAGGAACGGTTCGATGCCCATGTCGCGCAGGCGGGTAACCGCGCCCACGGCACTGTTGGTGTGCAGGGTGGACAGCACCAGGTGGCCGGTCAGGCTGGCCTGCACGGCGATCTGCGCGGTTTCCTGGTCACGGATTTCGCCGAGCATGATCACGTCCGGGTCCTGGCGCAGAATCGCACGCAGGCCACTGGCAAAGGTCAGCCCCGCACGTGGGTGGATAGCGGTCTGGCCGATGCCGGCGATGGCGTATTCCACCGGGTCCTCGACAGTGAGGATGTTGCGGCTGCCATCGTTGAGGCTGTTGAGGCTGGCGTACAGGGTGGTGGTCTTGCCTGAACCGGTCGGGCCGGTGGACAGCACAATGCCGTTGGGGCGCGCCAGGCAGCTGCGCAGGCCCTGCAACACCGAGGGCGGCATACCCAGGTTGCCCAGCGCCAGCAAGCTGGCCTGCTTGTCGAGCACACGCATGACCACGCGCTCGCCATGAATGCCGGGCAGGGTCGAAACCCGCACATCCACCTCACGCCCTGCCGCGCGCAGGGTAATACGGCCGTCCTGGGGCTGGCGCTTCTCGGCGATATCCAGGCGTGCCATGACTTTGATCCGCGACACCAGCATGGCCGACAGCGCACGTGGCGGGCGCAACACTTCGCGCAGGTGGCCATCGACCCGCAGGCGCACCACCAGGCTTTGCTCGAAGGTTTCGATATGGATATCCGAGGCACGCAGGCGCAGGGCCTGGCCGAACAGACCATTGATCAGGCGGATTACCGGGGCTTCGTCATCGCTTTCCAGCAGGTCTTCGATCTGCGGCATCTCGCTCATCAGGCTGTCCAGGTCGACCTGGTCGCCAATGCCTTCGATCAACGCTTCAGTGGCGCCATCGCCAGCCTGGTACAGCTGGCCGAGGCGCTCATCGAACACGGCAGGTTCCAGGTATTCGAGCCTGCACGGCTGGCCATGCACCCGCAGCAGCTCCTGCACCTGGGCACTGTCGGCGTCGGGCCGCAGCCACAGCTGCCAGCCCTGTTCCGTGGTGGTCATGGCCACCCCGCTCTGCCGCGCCTGGCGATAGGGCAGCATCACCAGGCACCGCCTTCGAGGCGCGCGCGGCTGGAGGGGAATACCTGCAACAGCGGCGTACCCTCGGCAAGGTCCGGCAGTTGCAATGGCGTGGTCTGCTGCAAGGTGCGGTATTTTTCTTCGCTGAGCCCGGCCAGGCTCGGCCCGTCCCGCAGAATGCGCGGGCGGATGAACACCATCAGGTTCTGCTTGGTGTTTTTGCTGGCATCGGAGCGGAACAGCCGGCCCAGGTAAGGGATGTCACCGAGCAGCGGCACGCGCTGGTTGCTGGTGCTCAACTCGTCGCTGATCAGGCCGCCGAGAATGACCAGGCCATTGTCTTCCACCATGACTTTGGTCTTGATCTCGCGCTTGTTGGTGATGACGTCACTGGCCGCGCTGGACTCGGCGATCGACGACACTTCCTGGACAATGTCCAGGCGCACGCTGTTGTCGATGTTGATCTGCGGCTTGATGCGCAGCTTCACCCCGACTTCTTTGCGCTCGATGGTCTGGTAGGGGTTGGCGTTGTTTTGCGTCACCGAGCCGGTAACGAACGGCACTTCCTGGCCGACCAGGATCGATGCTTCGGCATTGTCCAGGGTCAACAGGGTAGGCGTGGACAGCAGGTTGAAGCCGCTCTTGCCCTTCAGCGCATTGACCAGCATGGCAAAGTTGAACCCGCCGCCGAAATGGCCGATGCCCGCCGTGGCGCCGGTAGTCGCGGACAACAGGTCGCCAAGGGCCTGGTTGTCACCGCCGGCAGCAGCCCCGGCAATGTTGGCGATGTTTACCCCATTGCTGCCGAAATTGACGATGCCGGCCCCGAATTTTTCGTCGGCAAACAGCCATTGCACGCCCAACTCCTGGGCGCTGCTATCGGACACCTCGGCGATGATGGCCTCCACTACGACCTGGGCGCGGCGGATGTCCAGCTGTTCAACGATGGTGCGGTAGGCGGCCAGCTCGCTGTCGGGGCCGACCATGACCACGGCGTTGGTGCCTTCTTCGTATTCCAGACGGATGCCCGGGGCACCGGCAGCGGCCATCACCGGCCTGTCCTTGGCCTCGCCTTCGCCCGTGCCTTCAGCCGGCGCCATGCCTTCCTGACCAAGCCCGCGCAGCACCTTGACCACTTCACCTGCGTTGGCGTGCCGCAGGTAGATGACTTGGGTACTGCCGCTGCCGGGTGCTTCCTGAGGGCGGTCAAGCTGGCGCAGCAAGCTGGCGATACGGTCCAGGTTGCTGCGCCAGTCGGTTACCACCAACTGGTGCGCCGCCGGGTACGGGGTGATCACCCCCACCCGTGGGTCGATCAGCGGTTTGAGGATACCCAGCACCTGCTCGCTGGCGGCGTTGCGCACATTGAATACCCGAGTTGCCACGCTGTCACTGCCCTCGCCCTGCTGCCCAACCGCCTCCACCGGCACCGGCTCCAGGCGCGCGGCCTGGTCGGGGACAATCTTCACGCTGCCGTTGGGCAGGTCGACGGTGGCGTAGCCCTGGGCGCGCAACTGCGCCAGGAAGATGTCGTAGATGGCATCGGCGTCGTGCAGGTCAACGGTGCGCACGGTGACCTTGCCCTTGACCCGGGGGTCGACGATGAAGGTGGTGCCGGTGATGCGCGACACGCTGTCGATGAACTCGCCCAGTTCGGTGTCGACGAAGTTCACCTCGTACATCGGCGTACCATTTTCATCGAACACTGGCTCTTCGGCGCGTGCCTCAGGCAGGCCTGTGGCCAGGGCCAGGGCCAGGCTCAACACGGCGGCCACGCAGTATCTAACAGGCATCGTTCATCCTTGCCGCTTGAAGCCGGTCACGGCGGGGCGTGGCGGCCAGGGCAAGCGTTCACGCCGCCCCTGGTTGTTGAAAATCAGGCCATCGGTGTCGATGTCCTGCAGCACGATCCCCGGCGCCAGGCGCTGACCGCGGGCCAGGGTGCGCACCTGCTGGCCGTAGCGCAGCACCACTACGCTGGAAGACAGCGGCTGCGCCCTGAGGCCGCCGAGGTAGTGCAATGGCAGGCGGGTAATGGCGATGGCGCCATCGTCGATGGGCGCTTGCCAGTGCCCGACCATCAGCCCGGGCAGCGGGTTGGCGGCGGCCACCGGCGCGATGGCCGGTTGCGGCTGGCGGCTCAGTTGCAGCACGCACTGGGCGGCTAGCCAACCGGCCAGGGTCAGGCCAACGCCGGTGAAAACGCGCGAGGCCAGCGTCACGAGGCCAACTGCCGTGGGTGCCAGCCCGGATGCCCCTGCACGTAACGCACTTCGGGCAGTTGCAGCGGTGCCAACTGCCAGTCGCCACGCTGCCGGGCGAGCCAGGCTTCGACCCGTTGCCACAGGGGTTCGCCAGCCTGGCTTTCAAACTGCAGGCCGAAGGTGCGGCACAGGCCCTGCACTGGCTCCAGCCCAGTGACGCGCTTGCCTTGCGGGCTGTAGCTGACGCGCCAAGCCTGGCTCTGCCAGCGGGGCAGATCCTGGCTGTTGTCCAGCAACAGCGGGTCACCGAACAACTGCTCTGCCGCGTTCTCCAGCACTTGCTCCACTTGCCGGGCCGGCGCTTCGACCACCGGCGCCGGGTAGCCACCGGTGAGGCTGATCAGGTGTTCGCGTGTGATCGATGCACCTGCGGGCAGCGGGTAGTCGTAACGCAGGCCCGGCAACAGCACGGGCATGCTGCTGTCATCGGCCAAGGCTTGATGCAGCAGGCGGTCCCAGCTACCGCCACGGGTATCGCGGCGCCACAAGGCCTGAGGCGCACGGGCCAGCGGTTGGTCGAGCCACGCCGCATGGCCGGCACGTTGCTGGCGCAGCTCTGCCTGCAATGGCGCGACGCGCAGCTGCGCGGCAGGCGCCAGTTGTTGTTCAAAGGCCGGGAAAAAACGCCCGTCGAAGTGCCACTGCCCGGCCACACGCTGGCAGCGCAGGCGGAACGCACCGCTGCCCCGGCAACCGGCGAACAGCACCGGTACCCGGCGACCACTGGCTTGGGTTACCTCGACGGGCGCCGGCCACAGGTCCTGGCCACGGGCGCACAACAGCACATCGATGTGGGGCACACGCTCGGCCAGCCAAAGGCCGGGGCCGGTGCCGACATCGGCCATGGCCACCACCAGGTCGGCCTCGCGCCGGGCCTGCTCGAAGACCGGCTGAAGTGACTGGTACCACTGTTTGAGAGAGGCTTTCTGGTCTTGGGCGTAGGGGTCGGTCACGCCGACCACGGCAACCCGGGCGCCGCCGCGCTCGAAGACGTGCAAGGCTTCCAGGCCCAGGGCCTGGCGTTGCCCGTCCGCCAGGCCGGCGCCGAGGCTAACTGCACCCGCCTGGCGATACAGCCCTGTGCTGCGTTGTGGCCACAGCACACGCTCGTCACTGCTGACCCGCGCTTCGATACCCAGCAGTTGGCTGCCCTGCACCCCGCTCTCGCCCTGGGTCAGGTAGGCCAGCCCACTGCCGTTCCAGCCCTGGCCATTCTCCAGGGTCAGGCTGTTGCCTGCGCCGGCCTCGCCGCGCAGTTGCTCCAGCAGGGCCGCCAGCACCGCATAGCCGCCGAGCTGGGCTGATGTTGCCTGGCTGGCATCGAGCAGCGGCGCCAGCTGCGGGTAGGCCAGGCTGGCGCTGCTACCGGTCATCCACGGCGCGCGGCCCAGGTGGCTGACCGGCCCCAGGCGGGTGGCTGGCACCACGGCCTGGCCGGGTTGGCGGGCATCGAGGGTATCGGCCACGTACAGCACGTCGAGCCGGGCGTTGCCGCCCTGCTGCCCAGGGAAGGCGGAACAGGCGCCGAGCAGCGGTGCCAATGCCCCGACACCCATCCAGCCGATCACTTCGCGCCTGTGCACACTGCTCGCCATCGCACCCGCCATCCTTTTTCGCACCATTCAGGGCCCCGGATGTTGCGGCGTTGGCATTACAGTTTGATGGCAGAAATCCGACAGCAATTCCAAATTGATCTGTAAGCGTAATTTCTAAGAGCGCGCCGTTTTAAAAGCCCCTTAACATTTCTGCCAATCAATCATCATATTTCCCCCCTAAAGTCGCGGGTTCCTCTAACTCAGCCACTACAAGGACACCCTGATGAGTCGAGATACCGGCGACAACCTGGACCGGAACCACAGCGGCAACATGCCGATGGCCAATGTCATGGACGCCTACCTGAGCCGCCGCAGCGTGATGCGCGGCAGCCTGGGCGCCGCCATCGCCATGATCGCCGGTACCGGCCTGACAGGCTGCTTCGACGGTGGTGGTTCCGATCACGATGATCCGGTCACCGAACCACCGGTGACCGAGCCGCCTGTCACCGAACCAGAGGTGCCGAAACTGGCACTGGGCTTCCAGTCCATCCCCGGCTCGCGTACCGACGCCTGCGTGGTTGCCGCCGGCTACAGCGCCTACGTGCTGGCGCCCTGGGGCACGCCACTGAACAGCAACGCCAACCCATGGAAGCCCGACGGCAGCAACACCTCGACCGACCAGGCCAACGCCATGGGCATGCACCATGACGGCATGCACTTCTTCCCTATCAACGGCAGCTCGGAAGACGGCCTGCTGGCGATCAACTTCGAGTACATCGACACCGCCGCCCTGCACCCGGCCGGCCCGACCACCGATGTCAACGGCAAGCGCCCGGTCGAGGAGGTGCGCAAGGAAATCAATGCCCACGGGGCTGGCGTGGTGCGCCTGCAGAAAATCAGCGGCCGCTGGCAAGTGGTCGACAACGACCCGCTGAACCGCCGCTTCACCACGGCTTCGCGCATGGAAATCACCGGCCCGCTGCGCGGCACCGACCACGTCAAGACCAAATACTCCACCGCCGGTACCCACTGCCGCGGTACCAACAACAACTGCGGCAACGGCTATACCCCGTGGGGCACCTACCTGACCTGTGAAGAGAACTGGCCGGGCATCTTCGTCAACAAGGGCACCCGCCCCGAAGACCAGCGCCGCATTGGCGTAGGCACCTCCAGCGGCCAGTACAAGTGGGAAAGCGCTGCCGGTGACAGCACTGAAGTGGCTGACGAATTCGCCCGTTTCGATGTGACCGTCAAGGGCGCCAGCGCTACCGACGATTACCGCAACGAAGCCAGCACATACGGCTATATCGTCGAGATCGACCCGTACAACAGCAGCACCCTGGCCACCAAGCGCACCGCCCTGGGCCGTTTCCGCCACGAGGGCTGCGCACCAGGCCTGCCTGTCGCCGGCAAGCCGCTGGTGTGGTACATGGGTGACGACTCGAACAATGAGTACCTGTACAAGTGGGTGTCCACCGCCGTGTGGGATGCCGCCGACGCCACTCCGGCGGACCGCCTGGCCACCGGCGCCAAGTACCTGGACCAGGGCAAACTCTACGTGGCCCGCTTCAATGCCGATGGCACCGGTGTATGGCTGCTGCTGGATGTGGCCACTGCCACCACGGGCGGTAGCACCTTGGGTGCGCTGTATGGTGACCTGCCGGGCATCATCCTCAACACCCGGGGTGCCGGCGATGCCGTGGGTGCAACACCGATGGACCGCCCGGAATGGACCACGGTCAACCCGCTGAATGGCGATGTGTACCTGACCCTGACCAACAACAGCGCGCGCACCCCGGAGAAGGTCGATGCGGCCAACCCGCGCGGCCCGAACCGCCACGGCCATATCATTCGCTGGCATGACAGCGACGACCAGTTGAGCTTTACCTGGGACATCTTCGTGTTCGGCGCCAACGCGGCCGGTACCGCCGACATCAACCGCTCCGGCCTGACCGAACTGAACCAGTTCGCCAGCCCCGACGGCATGAGTTTCGATAGCCGTGGCGTGTTGTGGTTCGAGACCGACAACGGCGAGAGCACCCTCACCGATTACACCAACGACCAACTGCTGGCGGTGATCCCTACCGACCTGGTGGACGCCACCGGCAAGCAGGTGCCGGTGAACGCACAGAACCAGGTGGACCTGCGCCGCTTCTTCGTTGGGCCGAATGACTGCGAAGTGACCGGGATTGCCTTTACCCCGGACAACAAGACCTTGTTCGTGAACATTCAGCACCCGGGGAACTGGCCGTATACCGACAAGGCAACCGATGCTACGCCGGCCGGAGCCAAGGTAAGGCCGCGGGCTTCGACGGTGGTG
>NZ_JBNRIK010000013.1:71491-144896 GCF_053557975.1 Pseudomonas sp. XP2 | reverse complement strand
AGCCAGCTCCCACAGGGATATCACAGGCCATGAATGCCTTGGTTTCCTGGGGGAGCTGGCTTGCCGGCGAAAGGGCTGCAAAGTAGCCCCGGCAATATCGAGCCCTACCAGGCCATGGGCTCCCGGCTACGCACCCGCACCTGCTGCGCCGGCACCCGGGCATGCCATTGCACCACTCCCAGCGCCTCTACCTGAAACTCGCTGCGTATCACCCGCCCCTCTTCCTCGAACGACAGCTGCAGCAGGAAGTACCCGCTGTTGAGCAGCAAACCCTCACTCAGCCGTTCAAACGTTTCGTCATCCACCGCCCCTAGCGCCTGGCGCAACGCGGCCGCATCCACATACCCCGACGCCGGCCGCCCGCTGATGATGCGGCTGAGCAGCGACCGCGAATAGCGCCCTTCGTACAGCGCTTCCAGCAACGGGAGGTGCTCCAGCCCGAGCGCATTGGCGTTCAGACGCCAGCCGGTGATCTCGGGCAAGGCGCACAGCATCGGATAACGCGCTTGGCGGCTGGCGTCCGGCTCCAGCAACAGGTTCAGTTCGCTGGTGTCGAGCATCGGCTGGTTGGCCGCCAGGCGCGGCGGTTGCTGGCGCAGGTACTGGGCACTTTCGGCGCCCTGCAGGCGGGTGTCGCTGTCGGCGTCGAGCCAGTCGGCCAGCGCATCGACCAGGCGTTCGGCGGCCATGTCGTCGCCCAGCAGGTGACGCAATTGGCGCTCGGCGCGCTCGCCATCGGCACCCAGCAGCGCATTGACGTTGAAGCAGGTGTGCTGGTCGCGCACCCGCAGCTGCGCCTGCCCGGCGCCAAAGTCGTAATTCAGCGGCTGCCCCCGCAAGGCCTGCCAGAACAGCGGGCTAAGCCGCCAGGCGGGGTCGCGCAGAGCCTGCTCGGCATAGGCCAGGCCGGCCTGCTCCATAGCCCGCACCTGTATGCGCTGGTGCAGCAGGCGCACTTCATCCACCTGGCGCCGGCCATCTTCCACCAACCAGGCCATGCCCGCCGCCAGCATTGCCAGCACCACCATCACCATCAGCAGGGCCGCACCCTGCTGTTGCCTGCCACCCATCCGTGCGTGCCTCGCTCGCAGAATAAAGACGCCAGTCAACACGCGGTGTGTTGCAGGTAGATGGCAATGCCAGTCCGTCATCTGCGCGTCATCTGCACGAGGCAGGATTGCCCTTCCTTTTCATGACCTTACAGGAGTGGTGGCAATGGGTGGCATTGGAATCTGGCAACTGGTGATCGTACTGCTGATCGTATTCCTGCTGTTTGGTACCAAGCGCCTCAAGGGCCTGGGCAGCGATGTGGGCGAGGCGATCCAGGGTTTTCGCAAGTCCATGGGCGGCGACACTGACGCCAACGCAACTGGCCAGGCGCAGGTTCAGCAACAGGCCCCGCTGACCGGCCAAGCCGCGCAGCAGCCTCAAGCGGACCGTCAGGCCTGATGTTCGAGGTAGGCTTCAGCGAGCTGCTGCTGGTGGGCGTCGTCGCGCTGCTGGTGCTGGGCCCGGAGCGCCTGCCGGTTGCAGCGCGCACCCTCGGGCGCGGCCTGGGCCAGGCACGCCGGGCCATGTACGCCTTGCGCACGCAGGTAGAACGCGAAATCGAGTTGCCCAACCTCGACAGCGCACCGCTGCAGCGCCTGGAACAGGAAATACGCCAGGGCATCAGCCTGAACACGGTGCCGGCCAATGATGCCACCACGGTCGCCGCCCCCAAGGAAAACGCCTCATGAGTATTGCCATGGACCCGACAGCCAGCATGCCGCTGACCGAACACCTGCGGGACCTGCGCAAACGCCTGGTGTGTTGCCTGGCACTGGTGGCCCTGGTATTCGCCGGCCTGTTCCCCTTCGCCCAGACGTTGTACACGCTCATCTCCGAACCGCTGCGGCGCTTTTTGCCGGAAGGCGCCAGCATGATCGCCACCAGCGTCACCTCGCCGTTTCTGACGCCGTTCAAGCTGACCGCAATGTGCGCACTGTTCATCGCCATGCCGCTGCTACTGCACCAGGCATGGGGCTTTCTGGCACCGGGGCTGTACCGCCGTGAGCGGCGCATTGCCCTGCCACTGCTGGTGTCGAGCATCGTGCTGTTCTATGCCGGCATGGCGTTCGCGTTCTTCCTGGTATTCCCGATGATGTTCGGTTTCTTTGCCAGCGTGACGCCGGACGGTGTGGCGATGATGACCGATATCAGCCAGTACCTGGACTTTATCCTGGCGCTGTTCCTGGCATTCGGGCTGGCGTTCGAGATCCCGGTGGCAACGTTCATCGTTGTCTGGGTGGGGTTGGCGGATGTGGCCACATTGCGGCGCAGCAGGCCCTACGTGATCGTCGGGTGCTTTGTGGTGGGGATGATTTTGACGCCACCGGATGTGTTTTCGCAGACGATGCTGGCGGTGCCGATGTGGGTGCTGTTCGAGGTGGGGTTGCTGGCTTGTGCCGGGTTGAAACGGCCTGAGCCAGGCAAGGAGATTGTGGCTGAACTGTAGGGCGTGCCCGCGAACAGCCGTGATGCGGTCTAGAACTCGGCGAGCCGCCAGACCTCATAGGCTGGCGTCTCGTACGGGTGGCTTTGCTTCAGCGCTGCGACAGCCTGGGCAATCAGCTCGTCAGCCACCACCAGCTCTACCTTCCACTCCTCCACCACCTCGACCTGACCGGCTTGCCCGAGGAACGGCTGGCTGCCGTCCAACGGGCGGAACTGGCCCTGGCCCAAGGTTTGCCAGGCGCAGTGGTCATAGTCGCCGATGCGCCCGCCACCAGCAGCGAACACAGCGGCCTTGACCACCTCGACATGGCTGGCGGGGACAAAGAAGGCGAGCTTGTACACGCCTTAGTTCACCCACACCCGCGCGTTGCGGAACATACGCATCAGCGCGGCATCTTCCTGCCACTCATCCGGGCGCCAGGAGTTCTGCACGGCGCGGAACACGCGCTCCGGGTGCGGCATCATGATGGTCACGCGGCCGTCGCGGCTGGTCAGGCCGGTGATACCACGCGGCGAGCCGTTCGGGTTGGCCGGGTAGGCTTCGGTGACCTTGCCGTGGTTGTCGACGTAGCGCAGGGCCACACAACCGGACAGGTCGGCTTCCAGCAGTGCCGCTTCATTGGCGAACTCGGCATGGCCTTCACCGTGAGCGATGGCGATCGGCATGCGCGAACCGGCCATGCCCTGCAGGAAGATCGAGTTGGACTTCTGCACCTCGACCATGGCAACGCGAGCCTCGAACTGCTCCGAGCGGTTACGCACGAAGTGCGGCCAGTACTCGGTGCCCGGGATCAGCTCGTGCAGGTTGGACATCATCTGGCAACCGTTGCACACGCCCAGGGCGAAGCTGTCGGTACGCTCGAAGAAGGCCTGGAACGCATCACGGGCACGGGCGTTGAACAGCGCCGACTTGGCCCAGCCTTCACCGGCACCCAGCACGTCACCGTAAGAGAAGCCACCGCAGGCGACCAGGCCCTTGAAGGCCTCGAAGTCGACACGGCCCGCCAGGATGTCGCTCATGTGCACGTCGATGGCGGCAAAACCGGCACGGTCGAAGGCAGCGGCCATCTCGACCTGGCCGTTAACACCCTGCTCACGCAGGATGGCCACTTGCGGGCGCACGCCCTTCTTGATGTACGGCGCAGCGATGTCGTCGTTGACGTCGAAGCCCAGCTTGACCGACAGGCCTGGGTTGTCTTCCTCGAGCAGCAGGTCGAATTCCTGGTCGGCGCAGTCAGCGTTGTCGCGCAGGCGCTGGATCTGGTAGCTGGTCTCGGCCCACTGACGCTGCAGCATGCGACGGTCGTCGTCGAACAGCACTTCGCCGTTCAGGCTGATGGACACTTCGGCGTTGTTGACCGGCTTGCCGATCACCGCGACGCACTCCTCGCCCAGGCCAGCCGCGCTGAACTGCGCCAGCACGTCCGGGGTGGCATCCTGGCGAACCTGGATAACCGCACCCAGCTCTTCGTTGAAGAGGATGGCCGGCACGTCTTTACGGTTGTCAGTCAGTGGGTCGAGTTGCAGGTCCAGGCCGCAGTGGCCGGCGAAGGCCATTTCCAGCACGGTGGTGATCAGGCCGCCGTCGGAGCGGTCGTGGTAGGCCAGCAGGTGGCCGTCGGCGTTCAGCCCCTGGATCACGGCAAAGAAGGCCTTGAGGTCTTCGGCGTCGTCCACGTCCGGTGCCTGGGCAGCAATCTTGCCGTAGGTCTGCGCCAGGATCGAGGCGCCCATGCGGTTCTTGCCACGGCCCAGGTCGATCAGGATCAGGTCGGTCTCGCCCTTGTCCATGCGCAGTTCAGGGGTCAGGGTCTTGCGAATGTCGGTGACCGGGGCGAAGCCGGTGATGATCAGCGACATTGGCGAGGTGACGCTCTTCTCGCCACCCTCATCGCTCCACTTGGTCTTCATCGACATCGAGTCTTTGCCGACCGGAATGGTAATGCCCAGCTCCGGGCACAGCTCCATGCCGACAGCCTTGACGGTGTCGTACAGGCGGGCATCTTCACCCGGGTGACCGGCGGCGGACATCCAGTTGGCCGACAGTTTGATGTCGGACAGTTTCTCGATGCGCGAAGCCGCCAGGTTGGTCAGGGTTTCACCGATGGCCATGCGCCCGGACGCCGGGGCATCCAGCAGCGCCAGCGGGGTGCGCTCGCCCATGGCCATGGCTTCACCGGTGTAGACGTCGAAGCTGGTGGCGGTGACGGCGCAGTCAGCGACCGGTACCTGCCACGGGCCGACCATCTGGTCGCGGGCAACCAGGCCGGTGATGGTACGGTCGCCAATGGTGATCAGGAAGCTCTTGCTGGCCACGGCCGGGTGGTTCAACACGCGCTGCACGGCGTTGTCCAGGTCCAGCTCGCTCGGGTCGAAGTCATCGCCCAGCTCGGCCTCGCGGGTAACCGAGCGGTGCATGCGCGGCGGCTTGCCCAGCAGCACGTCCAGCGGCATGTCCACAGGCGTGTTGCCGAAGTGGCTGTCGCTTACGGTCAGGTGCGGCTCTTCGGTTGCTTCACCGACCACGGCAAACGGGCAACGCTCACGCTCGCAGATGGCCTGGAAACGCTCGAAGTCGACCGCGCTGACGGCCAGCACGTAACGCTCTTGCGATTCGTTGCTCCAGATTTCGTGCGGGGCCATGCCCGGCTCGTCATTTGGCACGTTACGCAGCTCGAAGCGGCCACCACGGCCACCGTCGTTGACCAGCTCGGGGAAAGCGTTGGAGATACCGCCCGCGCCCACGTCGTGGATGAAGGCGATCGGGTTGTTGTCACCCAGCTGCCAGCAGCGGTCGATGACCTCTTGGCAACGGCGCTCCATTTCCGGGTTTTCGCGCTGTACCGAGGCAAAGTCCAGGTCAGCCGAGCTGGCACCGGTAGCCACCGACGAAGCGGCGCCGCCACCCAGGCCGATCAGCATGGCCGGGCCGCCGAGCACGATCAGCTTGGCGCCGACGGTGATCTCGCCCTTCTGCACGTGGTCTTCACGGATGTTGCCCATACCACCGGCCAGCATGATCGGCTTGTGGTAGCCGCGCACTTCTTCACCGTGCGGGGTATTGATGGCCTGCTCGAAGGTACGGAAGTAACCGGTCAGGGCCGGGCGACCGAATTCGTTGTTGAACGCGGCGCCACCCAGCGGGCCTTCGATCATGATGTCGAGGGCGTCGACGATACGCTCAGGCTTGCCGTAGGCCTGCTCCCAAGGCTGTTCGAAGCCCGGAATGCGCAGGTTGGACACGGTGAAGCCGGTCAGGCCCGCCTTGGGCTTGGCGCCGCGGCCGGTAGCACCTTCATCGCGGATTTCGCCACCGGAGCCGGTGGAGGCGCCGGAGAACGGGGCGATGGCAGTCGGGTGGTTGTGGGTTTCCACCTTCATCAGGATGTGCACCGGCTCCTGCACCGCGCCGTACTGGCGGGTTTCAGGGTTCGGGAAGAAGCGGCCGGCCACGTTACCGACGATGACCGAGGCGTTGTCCTTGTACGCAGACAGCACGCCTTCGCTGTGCATCTGGTAGGTGTTCTTGATCATGCCGAACAGGCTTTTTTCCTGAGCCTGGCCGTCGATGTCCCAACTGGCGTTGAAGATCTTGTGGCGGCAGTGCTCGGAGTTGGCCTGGGCGAACATCATCAGTTCGATGTCGTTCGGGTTGCGCTTGAGCCCCTGGAAGGCAGCGACCAGGTAGTCGATCTCGTCTTCGGCAAGGGCCAGGCCCAGGTCGATGTTGGCCTGGGCCAGGGCGTCACGGCCACCGGCCAGGATGTCCACCGAGGTCATCGGCTTGGGCTGGGCGTGGCTGAACAGGTCGGACGCCTGCTCCAGCTGGCCGAGCACGCGCTGGGTCATGCGGTCGTGCAGTTCGGCAGCAATCAACGCGGCATCAGCGTCGCTCAGGGTGCCGGCAACGTAGTAGGCGATGCCGCGCTCCAGGCGCTGGATCGACTGCAGGCCGCAGTTGTGGGCGATGTCGCTGGCCTTGCTGGCCCACGGCGAAATGGTGCCCAGGCGCGGCACGACCAGGAACAGGCGGCCAGTCGGCTCCTGTACCGGCACGCTCGGGCCGTACTTGAGCAGACGGCCCAGCACCTGCTGCTGGTCGGCGGTCAGCTCGCCATCGACATCGGCGAAGTGGGCAAATTCGGCATACAAACCAGTAACAGCGGGGACTTTCTGGCTCAGTTGCTCGAGTAATTTACCGTGGCGAAAGGCAGAAAGGGCAGGAGCGCCGCGCAGGATCAACATCGTCGGGACAGCCTCAGGAAGGGGTGTGCTTAGAGGCCGTGCATTCTAGCCTACTTCGATGGTTTTCGGCACCCGCTCTAAGCCACGGCTGCCGGGCGGCGTAACCGGACTTTCGGGTCAGAATTTGAAGTGCTCGCCTTGAGAGGTTTGTCGCGTGGAAGATCGAGCGCCGCCCGCGCGGCGCTTCGCGGGGCAAGCCCGCTCCCACATTTGTTTCAGGCCAATCATTCCTGAACCATTGGCGCGCGGGCCCTTGTTTGCTCCATTCGATATCGCGTGTTGCGCTGATGCTTTTCATCCCTTTCCAGCCATGCACCCCGGGTGCGCGCGCCAATGGAGGCAGGAGAAACTGGCCCGAAACAAATGTGGGAGCGGGCTTGCCCCGCGAAGCGCCGCGCGGGCGGCGCTCGATCTCACAGGCGCAACACCTCCCAAGGCCAGCACCTGGTGGCCCCAACCGCAATCCTCCGCCACGCCCCACAACACATAAACCGCTACCAGACAAGCTAACCGTTGTCGAGATATGGCTGAACCGGTCCTTTGCGTATACTGCAACCTATGTTCGCCCACACTGCTTTGCGCCAGCGTTGCGCCAAATGGCTTCTCGCAACCGGACTCTTTCTGCTGCTCGGTGCCTGCGTTGAAAAACCCAGCACCCTCGAGCGCGTGAAGGAGGATGGCGTGCTGCGCGTGATCACCCGCAACAGCCCGGCCACCTACTTCCAGGATCGCAACGGCGAAACCGGTTTCGAATACGAGCTGGTCAAGCATTTCGCCGACGATCTCGGTGTGAAACTGGAGATCGAGACTGCCGACAACCTCGATGAGCTGTTCGACGACCTCGGCAAACCCTCCGGCCCGGTGCTGGCAGCCGCCGGCCTGGTCAGCAGCGAACGGCGCACCGCCCAGGCGAAATTCTCGCACCCTTATCTGGAAGTGACCCCACAGGTCATCTACCGCAACGGCCGGCCCCGCCCAACCAACGCCAAGGGCCTGGTCGGCAAGAAGATCATGGTGCTCAAAGGCAGCAGCCATGCCGACCTGCTGGCCGAGCTGAAAAAGCAGAACCCCGGCCTTGAATATGAAGAGTCGGATGCGGTGGAGGTGGTCGACCTGCTGCGCATGGTCGACGAAGGGCAGATCGACCTGACCCTGGTCGACTCCAACGAGCTGGCGATGAACCAGGTGTACTTCCCCAACGTGCGCGTGGCCTTCGACGTGGGCGACACCCGCGACCAGCGCTGGGCAGTGGCAGCGGGCGAAGACAACAGCCTGCTCAACGAGATCAACGAATTTCTCGACAAGGCACAGAAGAACGGCACCCTGCAACGCCTGAAAGACCGTTATTACGGCCATGTCGACGTATTAGGTTATGTGGGTGCCTACACCTTCGCCCAGCACCTGCAACAGCGCCTGCCCAAGTACGAAAAGCACTTCAAGAGCTACGCCAAGGTCGAGCAGGTGGACTGGCGTCTGCTGGCCGCCATCGGCTATCAGGAATCGATGTGGCAGCCGGAGGTCACCTCCAAGACCGGTGTTCGCGGCCTGATGATGCTGACCCAGCGCACCGCCCAGGCCATGGGTGTGTCCAACCGGCTGGACCCGAAACAGAGCATCCAGGGTGGTGCCAAGTATTTCATGAAGATCAAGGCCGAGCTGGACGACAGTATCCAGGAGCCGGACCGCACCTGGTTCGCCCTGGCTGCCTATAACGTCGGCAGTGGCCACCTGGAAGACGCCCGTACCCTGGCCAAGCGCGAGAAGCTCAACCCGAACAAGTGGCTGGACGTGAAGAAGATGCTGCCGCGCCTGTCGCAGAAGCAGTGGTATCGGCAGACCAAATACGGTTATGCCCGTGGCGGCGAGCCGGTGCACTTCGTGGCCAACATCCGCCGCTACTACGACATCCTTACCTGGGTGACCCAGCCGCAGCTTGAAGGCCAGGTGGCCGAAGGCAACCTGCATGTGCCCGGGGTCAACAAGACCAAGCCGGCAGAACAGTCGCCGCCGATGTAGGCACCATCGCCCTCAGGCCAATAGATTTCCTGCAGGAGCAGCCTTGCGCTGCGAAGAGGCCGGTATAGCCACAAAGAATCTATTGCCATGCGGGCCTTTCTGGAGCGCTAGGTCTTGGCCCGGCGGGCCTTGAAGAAATCGCTGAGGATCTGCCCACACTCCTGCGCCAGCACCCCGCCCTCCACCATCACCCGATGGTTGAGGAAGCCCTGGCCGAAGAACTGCCCCTGGCTCTGCACAATGCCTGCCTTGGGCTCCAGCGCGCCAAATACTACCCGCATCACCCGCGAATGCACGATCAGCCCTGCACACATGCTGCACGGCTCCAGGGTCACATACAGGGTGCTGCCGGGCAGCCGGTAATTACTGGCCGTTTTCGCCGCTGCGCGGATGGCCACCATCTCGGCATGCGCGCTGGGGTCGCTGTCGATGATCGGCCGGTTGAACCCCTGGCCGATCACCTGCCCATGCTGCACCAGCACCGCGCCCACCGGCACCTCGCCGAGGGCCGCGCCCTCGGCCGCCAGGGCCAGGGCCAACTGCATGAACTCCTGATCACGGCTGCGATCGATGATCTGCGGGCGCATCAGACCACCGCAATCGCGGCCATCAGGCCGGTTTCCATGTGGTCGATGACGTGGCAGTGGAACATCCAGGTACCCGGGTTATCCGCCACCAGCGCTACCTGGGCGCGCTCGTTCTTGCCCAGCAGGTAGGTGTCGGTGAACCAGGGCTCTTTTATGTCGTGACGGTTGGAGGCGATCACCTTGAAACTCATGCCGTGCAGGTGGATCGGGTGCTGGTACTGGGTCATGTTCTTGAGCTCGAAGATGTAGCTCTTGCCCTTTTTCAACGTGGCGATGGGGTGGTCGGCGCAGGTCTTGTCGGTGATATCCCAGGCCTGGCCGTTGATCTGCCACATGCTCGACGGTTTGTCCGGGTCAGGGGTGACAGAGACGCTGGCCGCCCACTCGAAATTGAAGTTGAGCTTTTCGGCATTCTCCAGGTCCGGCTCGGCGATCGGGTTGGGCGGCAGCGCTGGCGGCCAGCCACCCACGGCGTCGTTACTGGGCACTGAACGCAGTGTACCCAGGCGCACGAAACCGTCGCGCAGGGAGATTTCTTCACCCGCTTCGGGAATACGTATGGCCAGACAGATGCGCATGCCGGGGCCGAGCCAGTATTCATCCTCCAGCGGCCGCGGGGTCACCGGGTTGCCGTCGAGCGCGTAGATTTTCGCCTCGCAGTTGCCCTTGAGGTTGAGCCGGTAGGTCCAGGTGTTGTCCAGGTTCAGCAGGCGCACCCGCACCACCTGGCCGGCCGGCAGCTCGGTGACCGAGTCGGCCTGGCCGTTGATGGTGATCAGCCGCCCAGCCGTACCGTTACGCGCCGCCTCGCGAGGGATGCTGAAAGGCAGCCAGGCACCCTGCTCGTCCACATGCCAGTTCTTCAGGCTCAACGTGCGCTCATGCTGGAACCCTGTAGGTTCGCGCTCCTCGACGATCAACGGGCCGACCAGGCCGCGGCCCAGCTCTTCGGAGCTGCTGACATGCGGGTGGTACCAGTAGCTGCCTGCGTCCGGCACGCGGAACTTGTAGTCGAAGTACTCGCCTGGCTTGACCGGCAGTTGCGACACGTAGGGCACGCCGTCCATTTCCAGCGGCAGGCGAATGCCATGCCAGTGGATGGTGGTTTCCACCGGCAGGTGGTTGATAAAGCGTACCCGCAGCCAGGTACCCTGGCGCACACGCAGCTCGGTGCCCGGTGCCGACGGGCCGAAGGCCCAGGCCTCGGTCTTGAAGCCCGGCACCAGTTCGACGTCCAGCGGCGCCGCGATCAGCTCGTAATCATGCCCGGCGTTGTCATCTTCGACCTTGCCCAGCCAGTAACGCACCGCGCCACCGGCGCCCAGGCCAACCACAACCAGGCCGGTCAGGCCTTTGAGCATTTGTCGACGGGTGAAGGACATCGGTGCGGGTACCTCGTGTTCGGCGCAATCAAGCTGCCAGCAGTGGCTGGCAATGAAGGGCGAATACGATACACCTGCAAATGCGAAAGATTAAGTGAAGTCTTGTTTTGCCTGGGCTGGCCTCTTCGCGGGTAAACCCGCTGCCACAGGGACCGCACAGTGATTGAGGCTTGCAGCACTTTGTGGGGGCGGTTTTACCGCAAAGGGGCCAGGACAGGCGACAGATACAACAAGGGCGCCTTGCGGCGCCCTTGTGGCTCAACTTATTCCCACTCGATGGTGGCCGGCGGCTTGCTCGACACGTCGTAGGTAACGCGCGAGATACCGTCGATTTCGTTGATGATACGGCCGCTGACAGTTTCCAGCAGCTCGTATGGCAGGTGTGCCCAACGCGCGGTCATGAAGTCCACGGTTTCGACGGCACGCAGGGCCACGACCCAGGCGTAGCGACGGCCGTCGCCAACAACACCCACCGATTTGACCGGCTGGAACACCACGAATGCCTGGCTGGTCTTGTGGTACCAGTCGGCCTTGCGCAGTTCTTCGATGAAGATGTGGTCAGCGCGACGCAGGATGTCGGCGTATTCCTTCTTCACTTCACCAAGGATACGCACGCCCAGGCCCGGGCCCGGGAACGGGTGGCGATAGACCATGTCGTACGGCAGGCCCAGTTCCAGGCCAATCTTGCGCACTTCGTCCTTGAACAGCTCACGCAGCGGCTCGACCAGCTTGAGGTTCATTTCCTCCGGCAGGCCACCCACGTTGTGGTGCGACTTGATCACGTGGGCCTTGCCGCTCTTGGCGCCAGCCGACTCGATCACGTCCGGGTAGATGGTGCCTTGGGCGAGGAACTGGATGTTATCCAGCTTGCTGGCTTCGGCGTCGAAGACGTCGATGAAGGTGCGGCCGATGATCTTGCGCTTCTTCTCCGGGTCGGCTTCGCCTTCCAGGTTGTCGAGGAACTGCTTTTCAGCGTCGGCGCGGATCACCTTGACGCCCATGTTCTCTTTGAACATGGCCATCACCTGGTCGCCTTCGTGCAGGCGCAGCAGGCCGTTGTCGACGAATACGCAAGTCAGCTGGTCGCCGATGGCGCGGTGCAGCAGTGCAGCAACCACCGAGCTGTCAACGCCGCCGGACAGGCCCAGCAGGACGTTGGCCGAACCGACTTGCGCACGCACCTGGGCGATGGCGTCTTCAACGATGTTGGAGGCGGTCCACAGGGCTTCACAGCCGCAAATGTCCTGCACGAAACGGGACAGGATGCGACCGCCCTGCTTGGTGTGGGTCACTTCCGGGTGGAACTGCACGCCGTAGTAGCCGCGAGAATCGTCGAACATGCCGGCGATCGGGCAGCTCGGGGTGCTGGCCAGTACATGGAAGTTGCCGGGCATCTGGGTGACCTTGTCACCGTGGCTCATCCATACATCAAGGCCCAGCACGCCATCGGCGTCAACGTGGTCTTCGATGCCGTCGAGCAGGCGGCTCTTGCCGACCACGTCCACGCGGGCATAACCGAACTCACGCAGGTCGGAACCTTCAACCTTGCCGCCCATCTGCTCGGCCATGGTCTGCATGCCGTAGCAGATGCCCAGCACGGGTACGTTCAGGTCGAACACGGCCTGCGGCGCGCGCGGGCTGTTGGCTTCGTGGACCGACTCGGGGCCGCCGGCGAGGATGATGCCGCGCGGGTTGAATTCGCGGATCGCTTCATCGTCCATGTCGAACGGGTGCAGTTCGCAGTACACGCCGATTTCGCGCACGCGGCGGGCGATCAGCTGGGTGTACTGGGAACCGAAATCGAGGATCAGGATGCGGTGAGCGTGAATGTCGAGGGCCATGACTCAATCTCGTCAGTGGAAATCGGAAACGACGCGGGGCTGTCGTGACAGCCCCGCATGCTTGTATTGCTGGAAGCCTCAGCCTACGCGGTAGTTAGGGGCTTCTTTGGTGATCTGCACGTCATGCACGTGGGACTCGGCCATGCCGGCACCGGTGATGCGTACAAATTCCGGCTTGGTGCGCATCTCTTCGATGGTGGCGCTGCCGGTGTAGCCCATGGACGAACGCAGGCCGCCCATCAGCTGGTGGATGATCGCAGCCAGGGCGCCCTTGTAAGGCACACGGCCTTCGATCCCCTCAGGAACAAGCTTCTCGGCGCCGGCCGAGGAGTCCTGGAAGTAACGGTCCGACGAGCCTTGCGCCTGTGCCATGGCACCCAGCGAGCCCATGCCGCGGTAGGCCTTGTAGGAACGGCCCTGGAACAGTTCGACTTCGCCTGGGGCCTCTTCGGTACCGGCAAACATCGAACCCATCATCACGCAGGAAGCACCGGCAACAATGGCCTTGGACAGGTCACCGGAGAAGCGGATACCGCCGTCGGCGATCAGTGGCACGCCAGTGCCTTCCAGTGCGGCAGCAACGTTGGCGATGGCGCTGATTTGCGGCACGCCGACACCGGCAACGATACGGGTGGTGCAGATGGAGCCTGGGCCGATGCCGACCTTGACGGCGTCAGCGCCAGCTTCGGCCAGGGCCTTGGCTGCGGCGCCGGTGGCGATGTTGCCGCCGATCACCTGCACTTGCGGGTAGGTTTCCTTCACCCAGCGAACGCGGTCGATCACGCCTTTGGAGTGACCGTGTGCGGTGTCGACTACCACCACATCAACGCCAGCGGCAACCAGCGCGGCAACACGCTCGCCGGTGTCCTTGCCGGTGCCGACCGCAGCGCCAACGCGCAGGCGACCCTGGTCGTCCTTGCTGGCCAGCGGGTAAGCCTTGGCTTTTTCGATGTCCTTGACGGTCATCATGCCCTTGAGGTTGAACTTGTCGTCAACGATCAGGACCTTTTCCAGGCGGTGCTTGTGCAGCAGCTCGCGGACTTCGTTCTTGTCGGCGCCTTCGCGGACGGTGACCAGACGCTCTTTGGGGGTCATCACGTCGCGGACCTTGGCGTCCAGGCGGGTTTCGAAGCGTACGTCACGGGAGGTGACGATACCGACCAGGTCACCATTCGCCAGCACTGGAACACCGGAAATGTTGTTCAGGCGGGTCAGGTCGAACAGGTCACGCACGGTGGCGTCGGCTTCGATGGTGATCGGGTCCTTGACCACGCCAGCCTCGAACTTCTTGACCTTGCGTACTTCGCCGGCCTGCTGCTCGATGGTCATGTTCTTGTGGATGATGCCGATGCCGCCTTCCTGGGCCATGGCAATGGCCAGACGCGCTTCGGTCACGGTATCCATGGCGGCGGAAACCAGCGGAATGTTCAGCTCGATGCCACGGGTCAAACGGGTCTTGAGGCTGACTTCATTAGGCAGTACCTCGGAATAGCCAGGTACAAGGAGGATATCGTCGAAGGTCAGGGCTTCTTGGCTGATACGCAGCATCGCGGGGGCTCCCGGGCGGGAAAAATGGAAGCGCGCCATTATACTCATCCACGGCGCGCCGCTCAATGCAAAATAAGGGCCTTCGGTCAGCCTTGTGGCAGTTTTACCTGCACCACGGTCACCGGCTGGTCGAGCCAGTCGGCAAAGCTGTCGAGAAAGGCCTGGGTGAACCCGGCCTCGCCCCAGTTGTTGAAGATGAACCCCAGGTTGGAAAAGGCACATGGCTGCAGGTAAATGAAGCCATTGATGTCATCTTCAAAGCCGCACAGCGGGCAGGTGAAGTTGTCGGTCACCGCCGGCGTCCACTCCTCCAGGCTTTCGAACAGCGGCTCGCCCACCTCGCGCCGGCACTCCGGGCAACCGGCCTCTTCGAGAAACCCTTCGGTGGGGGTGTAGATGCAGCGCTTGAGCACCACCTCCATGCCGTTGACCGGCTGGTCGAAGGGCAGTTTTTCCGGATGAAGGGCCACCTTGCGCGCCCCTGCAGCCAGGGCATGGCCCATGCGGTTGCCGGTGCGGCCACAGGTGGTCAGCTGCTCTTCGACGACTTTTTCGCGCACCAGCCAGCGCACGATGGCGCGCGCGCGGGCTTCATGCACCGGGACGGTGGACAGCTTGGGAACGATGATGCTCTGGGTGTTCATGAACGGGACAAGCCTGAAAAACGCCGGTAATGGCGCAATTCTACCGCTCAGGCGCTCAGGTAGCGACCGATCAACGCCAGGCCGCTGGCCAGCACCAGCCAGGTGACCAGGCGAACGAAAGCCTCACGCGACAACCGGTTGGTCAGCCGGCGCCCCACCCAGAGGCCGACGAACATGACTGGCAGCAAGCAGGCGGCGAGCAGCAGCAGGCTTTGGTCGGCATAGACACCGGCGATCAGGAACAGCGAAAGGCGCACTACGGTACTGCAACTGATCAGCGCACTCTGGGTGGCGCGAACCTGTTCCTTTACCTCCAGCCGTGCGCTCAGGTAAAGCGCATAAAGAAACCCGCCACTGCCGAACAGCGCCCCGAACAATCCGCCTGCCGTACCCATCGGCACCGCCCACAAGCCTGACAGGGTGGCCGGCCGGGCCTTCACTGCCAGCCCGTATAACGCATAGGCGGTCACGAACACGCCCATCAACAGCAGCAAAAGGTCGGATTTCAGTTGCAGCAGGAACACCACGCCCAACGTGCAGCCCAGGGCCATGAACGGTAACAGCCGCAACAACTCGCTGCGCACCACATCCCGGCGCGACGGCAGCAGGTTGCCGAACGCGGCAACGAAGTCCAGCAGCACCAGTAGCGGGATGATGCGCGACAACGGCATGAAATGGATCAATATCGGCCCGGCCACCAGCGCGGTACCGAAACCGGCAATGCCGAATACGACATAAGCAACGCCGACACCCAGCAGGATGGGTAGCCAATCGAGGCCGGAAAACGACAGTTGGGCGAGCATGGCAGCGGTTCCTGGGAAGACAGGCAAAGATTAGCCAGACACGAGCCATGCCGACTAATATGCCTTTACTGTCAAACCCATCTCAAAAAGGCATGGCATGACCTCGATCCGCCAGTTGCGTTACTTCGTTGAAATCGCCGAGTGCGGCAGTTTCAGCGCTGCCGCCGAACGGCTGTACATCGCCCAGTCGGCGCTTAGCCGGCAGATCAAGGAGCTGGAGCAGCAACTGGGCACGCCGCTGTTCGAACGCACCGCGCGCCTGCCACGCCTGACACTGGCCGGCGAAGCATTGCTTGAACGGGCGCGGCGCTTGCTGGCCGACCTTGCACAAGCCGAGCGGGTAACCCGCGACATTGGCGAGGGGTTGCAAGGCAGTCTGCGCCTGAACCATTCCAGTACCGTGCCGCTGACCGGCACGCTGCTGGCTCGCCTGGCCGACTACCTGAAAGACAACCCGGGGGTTTCGCTGGAGATTGCGCAGCAGTCTTCGGAGGCACAGCTGGAAGATATTGCTGCCGGGCGGCTGGATATCGGCCTGCTGCGGTTGCCGGTGCTGCGTCAGCACGAAGGTGTGGTGCTGCATGAACTGTTCAGCGAACCCTTGTTGCTGGCGGTCGCTGCCGGGCACCCGTTGGCCAGCGCGCCACGGGTGAAACTGGAGCAGCTGAGGGAAGAGCGCTTCATTTCCATCCCGCACCGGGACCGTGGCGGGCTGAGTTACCTGTCGGCTTCGCTGTGCATGGAGGCAGGCTTCTTCCCGCAAGCGGCGCAGGTGCTGTCGCGCAAGACCACGCAGTTGCAGCTGATTCAGGCGGGGTTCGGGGTGGCGCTGTTGCCGCAGTGCATGCGTGAGATTGCGCCGGCTTCAGTCAGCTTCGTGGCGCTGGACGGTGATTGCCAGAGCACAGTGGCACTGGCCTGTCGTCGCGATGCAGGGCAGATGGTGCGGCAGTTCGTGGCGACGATGCAGGGCTGAAGGCACCGGCTGCGATCTTGTGGGAGCGGCCTTGCGTCGCGAAAGGGCTGCGAAGCGGCCCCAGGTTTTCAGCTTCGCCGCATGAAGTGCCGGGGCCGCGTTGCGGCCCTTTCGCGACGCAAGGCCGCCTCCACAAGGATTGGGTCAAGGCTGGCAGTAGGGGCAAGACAGACAACCGGGGCCGATGTCCTTTATGATGCCTGCCATGATCAAAGACCCCTTCGAACGACTCGGCCTGGACCGTGAGGTCCTTACCGTCAGCCAACTCAACGGCCGCGCCCGCGTGCTGCTGGAAGACGTGTTCCGCAGCGTCTGGGTGGAAGGCGAAATCTCCAACCTTGCCCGCCCGGCATCCGGCCACATGTACTTCACCCTCAAGGACAGCGGCGCTCAGGTGCGTTGCGCGCTGTTCCGGCAGAACGCCACGCGGGTGCGCCAGTCGCTGCGCGACGGCCTGGCGGTGCGGGTACGCGGCAAGGTTTCGCTGTTTGAAGGGCGTGGCGACTACCAGCTGATCCTCGACACCGTCGAGCCGGCCGGCGACGGCGCACTGCGCCTGGCCTTCGAGGCGCTGAAGGAAAAGCTCAGTGCCGAGGGGCTGTTCAGCGCCGAACGCAAAAAACCGCTACCGGCCCACCCTCAACGTATCGGCATCATCAGCTCGCCTACCGGCGCCGTGATCCGCGACATCATCAGCGTGTTCGGCCGCCGCGCTCCACAAGTGGAGCTGAACCTGATTCCCACGGCGGTGCAGGGCCGTGAAGCCATCGCGCAGATCGTGCGCGCCATTCGCCTGGCCGACAGCCTTGGTTTCGACGCGCTGATACTGGCCCGCGGTGGTGGTTCGCTGGAAGACCTGTGGTGCTTCAACGAAGAAGCCGTGGCGCGTGCCGTAGCCGCCTGCGTCACCCCTATCGTCAGCGCCGTGGGCCATGAAACCGATGTGTCGATCAGCGACTTCGTTGCCGACGTACGGGCACCCACGCCGTCTGCCGCCGCGGAGTTGCTGGCCCCCGACAACAGTGGCTTGCAGCAACGGTTGGACGGCCTGCAGCGGCGCCTGCTGCTGCGCATGCAGAACCGCCTGACCCATGACCGGCTGCGCCTGGAATCACTGACCCGGCGCCTGCGCCACCCGGGCGAACGCCTGCGCCAGCAGGCCCAGCGCCTGGACGACCTGGACATGCGCCTGCGCCGCGCTTTCATGCTCAGCCTCAATCAGCGCCGCGAGCGCGTGGCACGCATGGACACGCGCCTGGCCGCGCAGCACCCGGGGCGCAACCTGAAATTGCTGAGCCAGCGCCTGGACAGCCTGGCCGAGCGCCTGCCACGGGCCATGCGCGAGGTGCTGAAAGACCGCCGCCAACGCTTCCAGGCCCAACTGCAAACCCTGCAGGTGGTGAGCCCGCTGGCCACCCTCGCCCGCGGCTACAGCATCCTGCTGGACGACCAGGGCCAGGCCATTCGCAGTGCCGAACAGACCCGCAATGGCCAGCGCCTGACCGCCCGCCTGAACGAAGGCGAACTGCAGGTGCGGGTCGAAGACAACCACCTGACCCCGGTCACCCTCTCATTACTGGACTGACACATGCCCCGCCTGCTCGCGCCCCTGCTCGCCCTCTCCCTCGTGCTGCTCGCCGGCGGCGCCCAGGCCAGCTATATCACCCGCACACTGAACAAGCCGGTGCCGGGTGGCGTGGCGGTGGTTGACCTGGGCCCCGCCACAAGCGCGCCCAGCGCCCGTTTCGACGGCAAGCCGGTGCTGGTGGTGAAGGAGCAGGACAACTGGCTGGCCATCGTCGGCATCCCGCTGACCCAGAAGCCCGGCACTGCCGTGCTGAGCCAGGACGGCCGCACCCTGCCCTTCAGCGTCGGGAGCAAGAAATACCCTGAACAGCGCATCACGCTGAAGAACACTCGCCAGGTCAACCCGAACCCGGCCGACCTCAAGCGCATCGACCGCGAGCTGGCCGAACAGATCAAGGCCTACCGCAGCTTCAGCCCGACCCTGCCAAGCAACCTGATCCTCGACAAGCCGGTCAACGGCCCGCTGTCGAGCAAATTCGGCGTGCGCCGCTTCTTCAACGGTGAAGAGCGCAACCCGCATGCCGGGCTGGACTTTGCAGTGCCAGCGGGGACACCGATCAAGACACCGGCCAATGGCAAGGTGATCCTGGTGGGGGATTACTTCTTCAATGGCCGCACGGTGTTCGTCGACCATGGGCAGGGCTTTATCAGCATGTTCTGCCACATGTCGAAGATCGATGTGCAGGTGGGGCAATCGCTGCGCCGTGGCGAGGTGGTCGGTCGCGTGGGCTCGACCGGGCGGGCAACCGGGCCGCACATGCACTGGAACGTCAGCCTGAATGATGCGCGGGTGGACCCGGCTATTTTCATCGGCGCGTTCCAACCCTGAGACCTGCGCTGCCTATGCTGGCCTCTTCGCGGGTAAACCCGCTCCCACAGGTACGGCGCAGCTTTCAAATGCGGCGCGATCCCTGTGGGAGCGGGTTTACCCGCGAAGAGGCCAGCACAGGCAGCACCCTTACCACTGGGTTGCGCCATCGAAATATACCGCGCAAAAATCACGAAACACTCAACAAATTACAGCCATAAAATCTCGCCTAATCGCTTTTTTTAAGCATTCCTCTCAATTTTTTCTGGACACTTGCCATCCCTGACCTCTCTGGTTAGGGTTGAGGGCATGAAAACCTTCAGCACCCTCATCCTGCTCCGACAACATCGCAGCCTCTGCCTGGTCAGCGCCCGACTACCAGGCTGAATCGCGTCGCCTCGCCTCTTCATCTCGTTATCGCTCGGCAGGCCCGATCTCGGCCGCACACAAAAGGATTGCTTCCATGACCATGCTCAAAGACCCTTCGAAGAAATACCGCGCCTTTCCGACCATCGACCTGCCTGACCGTACCTGGCCGTCGAAGACCATCACCGCCGCGCCGATCTGGTGCAGCTCCGACCTGCGTGATGGCAACCAGTCGCTGATCGAGCCGATGGATTCGGAGAAGAAACTGCGCTTCTGGAAGACCCTGGTGCAGGTGGGCGTGAAGGAAATCGAAGCGTCGTTCCCGTCTGCCTCGCAGACCGATTTCGACTTCGTTCGCACCCTGATCGAGGACGGCCACATCCCGGACGACACCACCATCCAGGTGCTCACCCAGGCCCGTGAAGACCTGATCGCACGCACCTTCGAATCGCTGCGCGGTGCGAAGAAGGCCATCGTTCACCTGTACAACGCCACCAGCCCGTCGTTCCGCCGCATTGTCTTCAACCAGGACAAGCAAGGCGTAAAAGACATCGCGGTGAACGCCGCCAAGCTGTTCGTCAAGTACGCTGCCCAGCAGCCGGAAACCCAGTGGACCTTCCAGTACTCGCCAGAAACCTTCAGCGCCACTGAAATGGAGTTCGCCAAGGAAGTCTGCGATGCAGTCATCGAGGTGTGGAACCCGACGCCTGAGCACAAGATCATCCTCAACCTGCCGGCCACGGTGGAAGTGTCCACGCCAAACATCTACGCCGACCAGATCGAGTGGTTCTGCCGCAATGTCAGCCGCCGCGACAGCGTGATCATCAGCCTGCACTGCCACAACGACCGTGGCACCGGTATTGCTGCCACCGAGCTGGGCCTGATGGCCGGCGCCGACCGCGCCGAAGGCTGCCTGTTCGGCAATGGCGAGCGTACCGGTAACGTCGACCTGGTGACCTTGGCCCTGAACCTCTACACCCAAGGCATCGACCCGTTGCTGGACTTCTCCGACATCGACGGCGTGCGCAAGGTGGTCGAAGAGTGCAACCAGCTGCCGGTGCACCCACGCCACCCGTACGTGGGCGACCTGGTCCATACTGCCTTCTCCGGCTCGCACCAGGATGCCATCCGCAAGGGTTTCGCCAAGCAGCAGGAAGGCGAACTGTGGGAGGTACCGTACCTGCCAATCGACCCGGCCGACATCGGCCGCAGCTACGAGGCGGTTATCCGCGTCAACAGCCAGTCGGGTAAAGGCGGCATCACCTACCTGCTCGAACAGGAATATGGCATCAGCCTGCCACGCCGCATGCAGATCGAGTTCAGCCAGGTGGTTCAGGGTGAAACCGACCGCCTCGGCCTGGAAATGACCGCCCAGCAGATCTACAGCCTGCTGCACAAGGAATACCTCCAGGCCAACGCGCCATACGCGCTGGTCAGCCACCGCCTGCAGGAAGAAAACGGCCACAGCGCCGTGGAAGTGGAAGTTGCCGGTGAAGGCGAAACCACCCTGCACTGGCGCGGCAAGGGCAACGGTGCCCTCGAAGCCCTGGTAGCCGGCCTGCCGATTGCCGTGGAGATCATGGACTACAACGAGCACGCCATTGGCGCAGGCACCAATGCCAAGGCCGCAGCCTACATTGAACTGCGCGTGGCCGGTGGCCGCCCCGTGCATGGCGTGGGCATCGATGAAAACATCACCACGGCCAGCTTCAAGGCACTGTTCAGCGCGTTGAACCGCTCGCTGAGCCAGCAGGATGCCAAGGCAGCCTGAGCACGCTTGCGAAAAGAAAAAGCCCGCTGTTGAAAGCGGGCTTTTCCATTATTCGGGGCAAAAAAAAGGGGCGCCGACCAAGCGCCCCACAAGCCGTAAAGCACACAACAAATTCAGTTGGCGTCCAGCAGCGCCATCGCCTCGGCACTGCACGCTTCGATCCGCGCCCAATCACCGTTCTTGATCCAGCTGCTGTCGAGCATCCAGGTACCCCCCACGCACATTACATTGGGCAAGGCCATGTAGTTACGCACGTTGGCCGGGTTCACGCCGCCGGTTGGGCAGAAGCGAATATCGCCGAACGGGCCACCAAAGGCCTTGATCGCCGCCACGCCGCCGCTGATTTCAGCCGGGAACAACTTGAACCGGCGGTAGCCCAAGGCATAGCCCATCATGATTTCGGATGGCGTACTGATGCCCGGCAGCAGCGGGATTTCACTGTCCACGCCCGCCTTCAGGATGTCCTGGGTAATGCCCGGGGTAACGACGAACTGTGCTCCGGCAGCCTCGACAGCGGCGAACATACTGCGGTCGAGCACGGTACCCGCGCCTACGCACAACTCCGGGCGCTGTTCACGCAGCACCTGAATGGCTTTGAGCCCATGCTGCGAACGCAGGGTCACTTCCAGGGTACGGATCCCACCGGCGGCCAGGGCATCGGCCAGCGGCAGGATGTCTTCCTCACGGGCGATGGTGATTACCGGCAGGATGCGCGCCTGTTCGCAAATGGCGTCGATCCGGGCGGCTTTGGCGGCCATCGAGAGCTTTGGCTGTGGGCGTTCGAGGGTGGTCATGACAGTGGATCCTTGGCTCATGGGCACCAGTAGATGTCCAGGGGGTCGTGAAGAAAAGCGCGAATCGGCATTTCAGTAAGGTCGTTGCCAGCCAGCGCGGCGCGCAGGGTAGCGAGTTTGCCCGGCCCTTGCACGGACAGCGCTGTGAAGGCGGCGCTGGCCAGCAGCGAGCGGGTCATCGACAGGCGCTGGTGCGGCACGCTCGGCGCCAGCAACGGCAGGCAGCGACGCCCGCTGGCGAGGTCCAGGCCTGCTTTCAGGTTTGGGCTGCCAGGGAACAGCGAGGCGGTATGGCCATCATCACCCATGCCCAGTACCAGCACGTCGATTGGCGGCAGTGCAAGCAGAGCCTGGTCGGCCTTGCCAGCTGCGGTATCGAGGTTGTCCGCCTGCTGGTACAGGCCGACAAAGCGGGCCTTGGCTGCCGCGCCTTTGAGCAGATGGCGGGCCAACAGCCCGGCGTTGCTGTCAGCGTGCTCCACCGGCACCCAGCGCTCATCGGCCAGGCTGACGGTGACCTTGGCCCAGTCCAGGTTTTCACTGGCCAACTGCTCAAGGAATGGCACCGGGCTGCGGCCACCCGACAGCACCACGCAGGCCTGGCCCTTGGCAGCAATCGCTGCACGAAGGCGTTCGGCAACATCTTGGGCCAGGGTGGCAGCCAACGCCTTGGCATCCGCCAGGTCGTGAACCTTCACAGTCGCTGGAAAATTCAATTCAGATATCTCCATACCACGCCCTCCCATCGCGTGTGATCAAAGCTATCGAGCTCATCGGCCCCCAGGAGCCCGCCGCGTAAGGCTTGGGCGCATCGCCTGCATTACGCCAGCCGGCAATCAACTGGTCGCACCACTTCCAGGCATATTCGATTTCGTCCTTGCGCACGAACAGGTTCTGGTTACCGCGCATCACTTCGAGCAACAGGCGTTCGTAAGCGTCCGGAATCCGCGTGCTGCGCCAGGTGTCGGAAAAATTAAGCTGCAACGGGCCACTGCGCAGTTGCATGCCTTTGTCCAGGCCCTGCTCCTTGGTCATCACCCGTAAAGAAATACCCTCGTCCGGTTGCAGGCGGATGATCAGCTTGTTGCCGACTTGCAAACGCTGTTCCGGGGCAAAGATGTAGTGGGGCGTTTCCTTGAAGTGAATGACGATCTGCGACAGCTTCTGCGGCATGCGCTTGCCGGTACGCAGGTAGAACGGCACGCCCGACCAGCGCCAGTTGCGGATGTCGGCACGCAGGGCGACGAAGGTTTCCGTGTCGCTGCTGGCGTTGGCGTTGTCTTCTTCCAGGTAACCCGGCACCGGCTTGCCCTCGCTGTAGCCGGCAATGTACTGACCACGCACCACTCGGGTGCTCAAACCCTCGCCAGTGATCGGCGCCAGGGCCTTGAGCACCTTCACCTTTTCGTCACGAATGGCATCGGCGGACAGCTCGCTCGGCGGGTCCATGGCGATCAGGCACAGTAACTGCAACAGGTGGTTCTGGATCATGTCGCGCAACTGGCCAGCCTTGTCGAAATAGCCCCAGCGGCCTTCGATACCCACCTTTTCGGCCACGGTGATCTCCACGTGGGAGATGGAATTCTGGTTCCACTGGGTTTCGAACAGGCTGTTGGCGAAGCGCAGCGCAATCAGGTTCTGTACCGTCTCCTTGCCCAGGTAGTGGTCGATGCGGTAAACCCGGTTTTCGGGGAAGAACCGTGCCACGGCATCGTTGACCCGGCGTGACGACTCCAGGTCGTGGCCGATGGGCTTTTCCAGCACCACCCGGGTACGCGGAGCCAGCCCGGCCTTGTCGAGGTTCTCGCAGATGGCCCCGTACACCGCTGCCGCCGTGGCGAAGTAAGCGATCAGCGGCAGTTCGCCCGGCAGCTGCTCGGCCAGTGCCTGGTAACCCTCGGGTTGCAGAAAGTCCAGGTGCTGGTAGCTCAACCGGGCCAGGAAACGGCCTAATGCAGCAGGCTCGATATCGGCCTCGGGCACATGCCGGCGCAAGTGGGCTTCGATGCTGTTCAGGTGCTCCTGTGCGCTGCCTGCCTCGCGGGCCAGCGCCAGCAGGCGCGTGTCGGGGTGCAGCAGGTTAGCCCGGTCGAGCTGGTAGAGCGCAGGAAACAGCTTGCGCAATGCCAGGTCACCGAGGGCGCCAAACAGGGCAAATGTGCAAGGTTCGACACTGATTGCAGCCATGATGTAGGTTCTTTCCTAAAGTTGGTCTAGGAATACCGCTTTCACATACGGTTTTCAAGGGATAATGTAGTAAAAACCACAACATTACACACAAGTATTACAGACAAGTGGTGCGCCATCCGCACCAACAGTACGATAGACGACCGTGCAAAAAGCCTGCTGCTTCGCCAGCCGGCTGTCTTCCCGACCCAAGGACACACCCATGGACCGCGTGCGAAACCTCCTGGAACAGATCCAGGGACGCCTCGACGAGCTGAACAAGGCCGAACGCAAAGTCGCCGAAGTCATCCTGCTCAACCCGCAACAAGCCACCCGTTTCAGCATTGCTGCGCTGGCACAGGCGGCCAAGGTCAGCGAACCGACCGTCAACCGCTTCTGCCGCTCGTTCGGCGTCAGCGGTTACCCCGAACTCAAGCTGCAGCTGGCGCAGAGCCTGGCCAGCGGCGCCGCTTACGTCAGCCGAGCGGTAGAGGCCGACGATGACCCGGCAGCCTACACCCAGAAAATCTTCGCCAGTGCCATCGCCTCGCTCGACGGCGCGTGCCAGCTACTGGACCCGCAGCAGGTCAGCCGTGCCGTGGACATGATGATCCAGGCCAGGCAGATCCACTTCTTCGGCCTGGGCGCCTCAGCCCCGGTGGCCCTGGATGCGCAGCACAAGTTCTTCCGCTTCAACCTGGCTGTATCGGCCCACGCCGATGTGCTGATGCAGCGCATGCTGGCCTCAGTGGCCCATACCGGCGACCTGTTCGTGATCATTTCCTACACCGGGCGCACCCGCGAACTGGTCGAAGTGGCCCGCCTGGCCCGCGAAAACGGCGCCTCGGTGCTGGGCCTGACTGCCGCCGGCTCGCCACTGGCCAATGCCTGCAGCCTGAGCCTGCACATTCCGTTGCCGGAAGACACCGACATCTACATGCCGATGACCTCACGGATCATCCAGCTGACCGTGCTCGATGTGCTGGCTACCGGCATGACCCTGCGCCGCGGCGTCGACTTCCAGCCACACCTGCGCAAGATCAAGGAAAGCCTGAACGCCAGCCGCTACCCGATCGAGGACGACGAACTCAACTGAGCCGGTGCGCCTGCAGGCGCAGGTGGGCACGCTGCCCCGGCGCCAGGCTCAGGCCCTCGCCACTGCCACTGGCGGCCTCGACGCAGACAAAACGCTGGCTTTCACGGCCAGTCACGCCCATCAACGGTCGGTTACCCGGGTGCCAGACCACGGTGTCATCGCTGTCACCGGTGTCAATGCACAGCTCGCGCTGCCAGGCCGGGTCCTGCAACTGCACCCGCGGCGTGCCCGGGTAGACCTTCTGGCAGCCACCCTTGAGCTTCAGCGCGCCATCTTCACGGCAGGCCTGACGATTCAGGCGGTCATAACCTTCGATATCCTCCAGCCCGGACAGCGCTATCTCGGAGACGTCACTGATCCGCCAATAGGCCAGCAATGCATGGCTCAGCTGGCAAGGTTCGCTGTCCTGGTGCTCGGTACTCAGGCTCAGTTCCATACGGCTACCCAGCCTGGCGTGCAGGTCGACCTGCCAGTCGCACAGGTCCAGGCGCCACTTCAAGGTAACGCCCTCCTCGTCTTCGCGGCTGTCTACGAGCTTCCAGTCCAGCAAACGCGCCCAGCCGTGGGCTGGCCACAGGTCCTCGCTGGGGTGGCGGCCATACCACGGCCAGCACACCGGCACGCCGCCACGGATCGCCCCCACCTGCGGCCACTGCTCGGCGCACCACAGCCACGGCCGCTCACCTGCCGGCTGAAAGTGCAGCAGTTGCGCGCCCTGGCGGCTGAATACCGCCTGGCAACGGGGGTGATCAATGATCAGCACATCGCGCTGCTGGTAACGCTCCCACTCGAATGTCGGCCTTGGCCGCTGCGAGGAAAAGAAGCGATGGAGCGGATGTTCGGGCATGGTTCAGAGCTCTTGTTGTTTGAGATAGCGCTGTCTCGGCCTATCCCCGACAACCACTGCAGGCCAGTGGGTGCCGGGAACCGAAAAGGGATTGGCGTAAATTTACAACAAATGGCCTCAGAATGACGACTGAATCTTCAAGCCTGCGACCAGCGCGTTGTCCACTTCATCCACCCCGCCCGGGCTCTTGATGTACTGCAGGTTAGGCCGCACGGTCAGCCAGTTGGTGACGTGGAAGCCGTAGTAGAGCTCGGCGTTGTACTCGGTGCGTTGCAGCGGCACGAAGCCTGGGTTGTCGTAATCGTTGATACCACTCTGGGCGTTGAGCAGTTCGGCGCGTTTCTTCACGTCGTCATTCACATGAATACGCGCCACACCGAAGCCGATGTCATCCTTGGGCCGGGCGTCGAAGGCGCCTTTGTAGACCAGCCCCACCTGCTGGTAGTTGTCGACCACGTTGGTGGCCTTGTCGTGCACGGTGAAGTTGGCGAACAGGCTGAGGCCGCGGTTGACGTCGCCACCATGATCCGTGACCTGCTGCTGCGCCACTACCCACCAGCCATGCTTGCTGGAGTGCGACTTGAAGGCCCCGCCAGTCAGCGCCTGCGGGTTGCCGTTGACGTCGTCGAACACATCGTCGGCCTTGGCCGTGCTGTAGTAGTAACCCAGGCGGTACTCACCCGGCAGGCCGTTGACCTTGAGCGACCACACCGCCTCCACCGGCAGGATTGCCCCCTTGGTGCCGCTGCCGCTGAGCTTGAAGCCGTTGCCGGTTTCCAGGTTGGAGGGGTTCTGCTCGAAGGCGCCGACCTGTACGAAGAATTCCGGGGTGATGTTGTATTTCACCCGCAGCGCCCACTGGCTGACCGGCCAGTTGTACCAGATGCCGCCCACCCAGTTGCCCACCTGAGAGCCGCAGAAGGCCAGGTTCTGGAAGTCGCAAGGGAAGCTGTTGAAGTCCTCGCCCTCGCCGAAGCGGCCGAATTTGACGTCCAGGGCACCGTCGAAATACTTCTGCTTGAACCACATCTGGGTCAGACGCCAGGTCTGTCCTCGGCCCCACACTTCCTGCACCGAGCTGAACTGCCCGGCGCGCGGGTCGCTGATACGGTCGTTGGACAGGTTGCGGCCGCTGCGCTCGGTGATCGCCAGCTTGAACTCGGCATCGTGCCAACCAAAGATCTTCTGCAGGTCCAGGTGTGCGCCAAGGGCGAACTGGTCGCTGTAGCGTGCAGTCTTGTCGTCGTTGTAGCCACCGTGCAGGTTGCCGGCTACCTCGCCGACGTAGTCGAGGGTGAAGTCGTAGCCCTTCTCCAGCAACTCGGTACGGGTGCCGCCCCAATCGCCGGTCATCCACTTCGATTCACTGGAAAAAGCCTCGGCAGCCTGCGCGCCGCTGCTGCCGACAACGGCGAGCAAAGCCAGCGAGCCCAATGTCCTGATACGTTTGCGCTGTTCCATCCCTATGCGTCCTCTTTTTTCTTATTGATGGTGTAGACGAGTCAACGGCCTTTGAAGTGAGCCACGTTGTCCTTTGCGGTTGCGTCCGTGCTGGCCAGGCGTATGCGCTCGCCACTGTCGGCGTCGAACAGCAGCACCCGGGCCGGGTCGAATTGCAGGTTGAGGGTGACACCCACGCGGCACGCCACATCCGGCGCCAGGCGGCAGCACACCTTGGTCTGGTTGAGCGTGACGAACACCAGCAGGTCCGGCCCGGTAGGTTCGGTTACCTGCACCTCGGCACGAATGCCCGGCAGGCCGTTGCACTCGCCGTCGCCCAGGGCGATCTGCTCGGGGCGGATGCCAAGGATGAGGTCGCGGCCATCCAGCTCGCCATCGGCCACCCCCAAGGGCAGCTCACAGCGCGCCTGGCCACTGTCAAGCACGGCCAGCAGGCGCCCCTGCTGTTGCGTGAGGCGCACCGGGATGAAGTTCATCGGCGGCGAACCGATGAAGCTGGCCACAAACTGGTTGGCCGGGTCGTTGTAGATCTGCTGCGGGGTGCCGAACTGCTGGATGATGCCGTCCTTCATCACCGCCACCTTGTCACCCAGGGTCATGGCCTCGATCTGGTCATGGGTGACGTACACGGTGGTGGTCTTCAGGCGCTGGTGCATCAGTTTCATTTCGGTGCGCATCTCGACCCGCAGCTTGGCATCGAGGTTGGACAGCGGCTCATCGAACAGGTAGATCTTCGGCCGCCGCGCCAGCGCCCGGCCCATGGCTACCCGTTGCTGCTGACCACCGGACAGCTGTGCCGGCTTGCGCGCCAGCAGGTGCTCGATCTGCAGCAGCTTGGCGACCCGCGTCACTTCTTCATCGATGGCCGCCTGCGGCATCTTGCGGATCTTCAGGCCAAATTCGATGTTCTCGCGCACGCTCATGGTCGGGTACAGCGCGTAGGACTGGAACACCATGGCGATGTCACGGTCCTTGGGGCTCATGCCACTGACGTCCTGCTCGTCGATGAGGATCGCACCGCCGGTGATCTGCTCCAGGCCGGCGATGCAGTTCATCAAGGTCGATTTGCCACAGCCAGAGGGGCCGACCAGGATCAGGAACTCGCCATCTTTGATCGACAGCTGGATGTCCTTGAGGGTGTCCGGCAGGCCGCTGCCGTAGGTCTTGTTCACATTGCGAAGTTCGAGCGTTGCCATGACTTACCCCTTTACCGCGCCGGCCGTCAGCCCGCGCACGAAATATTTGCCAGCCACCACATACACCAGCAGGGTTGGCAGGCCGGCGATCATCGCCGCCGCCATGTCGACGTTGTATTCCTTGGCCCCGGTGCTGGTATTGACCAGGTTGTTCAGGGCCACGGTGATCGGTTGCGAATCACCGCTGGAAAACACCACGCCGAACAGGAAGTCGTTCCAGATCTGGGTGAACTGCCAGATCAGGCAGACCATGATGATTGGCGTGGACATCGGCAGAATGATGCGCCGGAAGATGGTGAAGAACCCGGCACCGTCCAGCCGTGCGGCCTTGACCAGTGCGTCGGGGATGCTCACGTAGAAGTTGCGAAAGAACAGCGTGGTGAAGGCCAGCCCATAGACCACGTGCACCAGCACCAGGCCGCCGGTGGTGCTGGCCAGGCCGAGTTTGCCAAGGGTGAACGAGGCCGGCAGCAACACGGTCTGGAATGGCAGGAAGCAGCCGAACAGCAGCAGGCCGAAGAACAACTGCGAGCCGCGAAAGCGCCACATCGACAGCACATAGCCGTTCAGCGCGCCGATGGCGGTGGAGATCAGCACCGCAGGGACGGTGATCATGATCGAGTTCCAGAAGTAACCGTTGACCGTGCCCCAGGCCTTGACCCAGCCAATGCCGGTGATCACCGCCGGCCAGCTCAGCAGGTTGCCGGTGCTGATGTCTTCCGGGGTCTTGAAGCTGGTCAGCAGCATTACCACCAGCGGCACCAGGTACAACAGCACGGCGATCCACAACACCGCGTGAATGGCGATACGGCTCAGGCTGAGCGCCGGTTTGTCGACAGGGCTATGCATGGCGTTTGCTCCGCAGCTCCGAGTACAGGTACGGCACGAGGATCGCCAGGATCGCCCCGAGCATGAGGATGGCGCTGGCCGAGCCCATGCCCATCTGGCCGCGGCTGAAGGTGAACGAGTACATGAACATTGCCGGCAGGTCGGACGAGTAACCCGGGCCGCCGGCAGTCATCGCCGCCACCAGGTCGAAGCTCTTGATGGCAATGTGCGAGAGGATCATCAGTGCACTGAAGAACACCGGGCGCAGGCTGGGCAGCACCACGGTCCAGTAGATGCGCGGCAGGCTGGCGCCATCCATCTGCGCCGCACGGATGATCGAAGGATCGACGCCACGCAGGCCGGCCAGGAACATTGCCATGATGAAGCCCGAAGCCTGCCACACTGCGGCGATCACCAGGCAATACACCACCCGGTCAGGGTCGATCAGCCAGTCCAGGCGAAAGCCCTCCCAGCCCCAGTCGCGCAACAATTTGTCCAACCCCATGCCGGGGTTGAGCAGCCACTTCCAGGCAGTGCCGGTAACGATCATCGACAGCGCCATGGGGTACAGGTAAATGGTGCGGATGAAGCCCTCACGGCGGATGCGTTGGTCGAGCAACACCGCCAGCAGCACACCGATGGCCAGACTGATGGCGATGAACAGGCCACCGAACAGCAGCAGGTTCTTGCTCGCCACCCACCAGCGGTCGTTGTCGAACAGCCGGGCGTACTGCGCAAGGCCTGCCCATTTGTAGGTGGGCAGAAAGGTCGAGGTGGTGAAGGACAGCACGAAGGTCCAGAGGATGTAGCCGTAGAAGCCCACCAGGACGATCAGCATGCTGGGTGCCAGCACCAGCTTGGGCAGCCAGCGCTGAAGCGCGTCCAGGGGTGAGGCCCGCAGTTGGGCGGTAGACGTGGTCATGGTTCACCTCAAAGGTACCGCACTCCCCTGTAGGAGCGGCCTTGCGTCGCGATGGGCTGCGCAGCAGCCCCAACGGACCCAAGGTCAACACCTACCTGGAAGATCGAGTGCGCAGGTTCTGGGGCTGCTGCGCAGCCCATCGCGACGCAAGGCCGCTCCTACAACGGGGATCGCGTCAGCTTTACTGGGCAGCCTTGATCGCCGCCGCCAGCTTCTTCGCTGCATCGGCCGGGTCGGCCTTGGGGTCGTTGATGTAGTTGGTCACCACATCGAAGAACGCGCCCTGCACGGCCAGCGTGGTGGCCATGTTGTGCGCCATGCTCGGCTGCAGGCCGCCATTTTTGGCGTCGGCCAGGAAGTCCTTGGCAGAGGTCTGCGCGCACGCATCGAAGCCATACTTGCCCATGTCGGCGAGCATGTCGTTGCGTACCGGAATCGAACCCTTGTTGCTGCTGAAGACCTTCTGGAAGTCCTCACCCAGCACCTTGCGGGCAATGTCCTGCTGGCCGGCAGACGTGCCGGCGTTGTTCTGCTTGAACACCACCAGCGAGTCGATGTTGTAGAGGAAGGCCTTGTCGGTGCCCGGGAAAGGCACGCACTGGTAATCCTTGCCGGCAGTTTTCTTCGCCAGGGTCCACTCGCTCTTGGCCCAGTCGCCCATGATCTGCATGCCGGCCTTGCCATTGATGACCTTGGCCGCTTCCAGGTTCCAGTCCTGGCCTTTGCCGTCCGGGTCCATGTAGGTGGCGACCTTCTTCAACTCAGTCAGCGCCTTGACCATGTCCGGGCCGGTCAGGGTAGCGCTGTCGAGGTCGACCATGGCCTTCTTGTAACCATCTGCTCCCATTACCGACAGCACAACACTTTCAAATACCGTGCTGTCCTGCCACGGCTGGCCACCATGGGCGAGCGGGATGAAGCCGGCAGCCTTGAGCTTGTCGGCAGCAGCGTAGAATTCGTCGAGGGTGGCGGGCACCTTGTCGATGCCAGCTTTCTTGAAGACTTCGGGGTTGATCCACAGCCAGTTGATGCGGTGGATGTTCACCGGCACGGCGACATAGTCACCTTCGTACTTCACGGTATCGGCGACCTTCTTGTCGAGCAATGCGTCCCACTTTTCCTCTTTGGCCACATCCTTGAGCACATCGGTGTCGAGCAAGCCGGTGGAAGCCCAATCCTGAATGTCTGGCCCTTTGATTTGCGCGACACCCGGTGGGTTGCCGGCTACGGCGCGGCTTTTGAGCACGGTCATGGCCGTGGCACCACCACCACCGGCCACGGCGCCATCCTTCCACGTAAAGCCGTCTTTCTCGACTTGGGCCTTGAGCACATCGACGGCCGCTTTTTCACCACCGGAAGTCCACCAGTGCACCACCTCCACGCTGCCTTTGGGTTCGGCAGCCAGGGCACTGAGCGGGAGCAAGGAAGCCAGGGAAATTGCGGCAGCGAGACGGAACGTGGGATTCATCAAAGCACCTTTCTTGTTGTTATGCCGTGCAAGTCGATCGCTTGCGTTGCATGAAGTCTAAACAGCGTGCCCGCCTCGTCAGGTAACGAAGCGATGCGCGAATGTCATCGTCTGGTTACATTGGCGGCGAGGTTGCTGGCCAGGCTGGATGCCAGCGGCAAGCCTGGCAGCAACAGCGCCTGGTAGGCGTGATAGAGGTCTGGCTTGCCCGGCCAGATGGTCCCGGCCGGCTGGTTGGTTGCATCGAGTTCGTGGTGCCAGCTGCCGCCATGGGTATCGATAAAGTGGCTGGCGATGAAATCCCAGCCGTTGCGGTACCACTGCTCGTAATGCGCCTCGCCGGTGCGCTGCAAGAGCGCTGCGGCGGCGGCGCAGGCCTCGGCGTGCACCCAGTGCAGGCGCGCATGCACTACGGGCTGCCCGGCCCAGTCCAGGGTGTAGACATAACCGGGCGCGCCATCGACCTTCCAGGCCTGCTGGCAGGCTGTGTCGAACAGGGCCCGAGCGCTATCCGCCAGCCACTGCGGCGCCTGCAGGCCGGCCCGGTCGAGGCTGGCCTCCAGGTGCAGCAGCAGCCGCGCCCACTCAAGGGCGTGCCCGGGCGTGGTGCCATAAGGCCGGAAGTGGTCGGCCGGATGCTCAATGTTGTAGTGCGGCAGTGGCTGCCAGAGCGCGTCGAAATGCTCGATGACCCGGTAGCCGTTGGCCGCGGCGTGGGTATGAATGATACGTTCGGCGATGCGCAGGGCGCGCTTCAGCCACAGGCTGTTGCCGGTGACGTCTGCCAAGGCCAGAAAAGCCTCGGTCGCGTGCATGTTGCTATTGGCGCCACGGTACGGCTCGGGCAGTTGCCAGGCGCGGGAGAAGGTTTCCCGCAGGGCGCCTTCTTCTTCGCTCCAGAAATGCGCTTCGATCACCTGGATGGCGTCAGCCAACAGCGCGGGGGCATCGACCGCGCCCGCCACCACTGCCGAGCTGGCGGCCAGGGCGACAAAAGCATGCAGGTAAGCCGCCTTGCCACTGTCGTCGTGGCCACCGGGGTGGGCGAACCAACCGCCGTAGCTGGCATCCTGCATGGCACCGCGCAAAGCGGCCACGCCGTGTGCGACGTAGTCCAGGCAGCCGGGCATGCCCTGCAGGTGAGCCAGGGCGAAGCAGTGGGTCATGCGAGCAGTGTTCATGGTTTCGGCGCAGGCGCCGGGCGCTAACCGCCCCTCGGCGTCCAGGTTGCCGAAGCCGTCGGGCAGTTTCGCGGCCTTGGCGAAGGCCAGCAGGCGCTGTACTTCGGCCAGGCGCCAGGCAGCATGGGCCGGGGCGTTGAGCCAGCTGCTGGAAGGCAGGTTGGAGGTGTTCATGGGCCAGCTTGATCCTTGCCAGTCGTGTGCGAATTCTAGCCAACCGGTTTGGCCGGCAGGTCACGAAGCAGGCCAGGATTGTCACGGGGCAGTGACATCTATGTGGCCTGCAATGGCCCGATCGCCGGCAAGCCAGCTGCCACAAAGGCCCTAAAACTTTCAAGGTTTACGCTGTACCTGTGGGGGCTGGCTTGCCGACGATAGGGCCAGAACTGCCACCACCAACAACTCAGTCCTGTCCGCGCGGCAGATACAGGGTCACCCGCAACCCGCCTTCGCGCAGGTTGAGCAAGCTCACCTCGCCGCCGTGGCTGTGGGCAATGTTGCGCGCAATCCCCAATCCCAGCCCATAGCCCTGCTGCTGTCCGGCCAGCCGAAAATGCGGCTCGAACACTTGCTCAAGCTGCTGCTGCGGTACGCCCGGCCCCTGGTCGTCCACCTGCAGCACAAAACCTTCGGCACTGTCGATGATGCGCAGCCGCGCCTGCTCGCCGTACTTGATGGCGTTGTCGACCAGGTTGCCGATGCAGCGTCGCAGCGCCAGCGGCTTGCCTGGGTAAGGGGCCAGCGCCCGGCCGTCGACCGTGATGCGGCCATCACGCAGATAAGGCTCTGCCAGAATCTCCAGCACATGGTTAAGGTCGACCGGCTCGATGTTTTCGTGGATATCGGTGTCCTTCACGCACTGCAACGCCCCTTTGACCAGTAGCTCAAGCTCGTCCAGATCCTGGCTGAACTTGGCCTGCAGGCGCTCGTCCTCCAGCAGTTCGACACGCAGACGCAGGCGGGTGATCGGCGTGCGCAGGTCGTGGGAGATGGCACTGAATAGCTGGCTACGCTCGGTCAGGTAGCGGCTGATGCGCTCGCGCATGCTGTTGAACGCCCGGCTGACTTCCACCACTTCGCTCCCCCCTCCTTCGACCACCGGCGCCACATCGGCACCCAGCGACATCTCCCGGGCAGCGCGCGCCAGGCGCTTGAGCGGCCAGCTCTGCCAGTGCACCAACAACCCGATGAATAACAGCAGCAAGGCGGTGGTGAGCACGATGAAACCGATCTGCTGCCGTGGCAGGCGTTCGGCCTCAAGGCTGGTATAGGGCTCGGGCAGCAGCGAGGCAATGTACAGCCACTCGCCCTCGTCCAGGCGAATCTGCGTCACCAGCACCGGCGGGTTGAGCGGCTCCAGTGTCAATGAGTAATGCGCCCAGGAGCGTGGCAGCTCGTCGAGTTTCAGGCCGCTGTTGAAAATGCGCAGGTCGTCAGGCCCGACGAATTCGACAGAAATGTCCATTTGCGAACCCAGGCGCTCGTGCAGTACCTGCTGGAATACCTCGATCACCGCCTGCTTGCGTGCAGTGATGGGCAGCACCGGCATGTCCAGCGGCTTGACGTTGAGCGAGACGAAAAAGCGCGTGCCGCCCATGCTGCGCAACTGGTCGAGCACCATGGGCCGATAGGCCACCGGCAACGAGCGGAAGTAACTGACACTGGCGCTCATCGAATGGGCCAGGCTGCTGGCGCTCGCACGCAGACCCTGCAGTTGGCTGGCACGCAACTGGGCCACCCAGATGATGCTCGACAAGCCTTGGGCCAAGAGCACTACCAGCAAGGTCAGCAGCAGCATGCGCCCCAGCAGTGAGCGCGGCAGCAGGCGCCAGCGCCGCTCAGGGCGCACTGCAGACATGTGCCGCCAACAGGTAGCCACTGCCGCGCACCGTGCGGATCAGCCGGGGGGGCTTGTCGGTATCGCGCAGGCGCTGACGCAGGCGGCTGACCGCCATGTCGACGATGCGGTCCAGCGGCATTGGCTCGCGGCCACGGGTGGCGTTGCCGATGGTGTCGCGGTCGAGAATCTGCTGCGGATGGTCGAGGAACAGTTTGAGCAGGGCGAAGTCGGCACCGGACAGAATCACCTCTTCACCGTCGTGATGGAACAGACGGTGGCTGACCGTGTCCAGCCGCCAGTCGTCGAAGGCCAGCACCGCGCTGCCTGGCGCCGACAGGCCGAACTCGGCGCGGCGCAACAAGGCCTTGATCCGCGCTTGCAGCTCGCGAGGGCTGAACGGTTTGCCCAGGTAGTCGTCAGCGCCCAGTTCCAGGCCGATGACACGGTCGGCTTCGTCGGAGCTGGCGGTGAGCATGATAATGGGCACCCGCGCCTGGCGCGGGTGCTGGCGTACCCAGCGGCACAGGCTGAAACCGTCTTCGTCGGGCAGCATGACGTCGAGGATGACCAGGTCGCAGGGGGTGGTTTCCAGGGCGCGGCGAAATCCCTTTCCATCGGCTTCGGCATGCACCTGGAAGCCGGAGCGGCTCAGGTAGGTTTGCAGCAGTTCGCGGATTTCCTGGTCGTCGTCGACCATCAGGATCGATTTGCCGGCAGTGCTCAAGGTGGTCCTTCCTCTTGTTAGTTACAGGTCTTGGTTGCCTGTTATTGGGGCCGCTTCGCGCCCCATCGCGGCACAAGGCCGCTCCTACAGGGACCGCGCTGTGCGGGACTATCAGCGGCCCTTTACACTTATCTGTGGTCCAAGGCCTGCTGCAAGGCCACACCGGAGCCCAGCAAGCCGGAAAACTCTGCGGTTACCAGCCACACAGGCACGCCAGCGAAATAGCCACTCATGCAGCCCTTGTCGGCAAAACTCGCGGCAAACCCGCTACGCAGGAACAGTTCGGCAAAGCGGGGAATGACGCCGCCGACAATATAGACCCCGCCTCGCGCGCCCAGCGTGAGCACGTTGTTACCCGCCACGCGCCCAAGGAAGCGGCAGAACTGCTCGACCACCGCCAGCGCCCGTGGCTCGCCGCCCAGCGCGGCATCGGTAATCTGTGCCGGGGTCTTGTGTCGGGGTGTGTCGCCATCCAGCGCACAGATCGCCTGGTACAGCCGCACCAGGCCACCACCGCTGAGCACGGTCTCGGCACTGACATGGCCGATCTGGCCGTGGATCTGCTGATGGATGGCCGCTTCGCGCGCATTGCCCACCGGCAGGTCGACATGCCCGCCCTCCCCCGGCAAGGCCTGCCAGTGCTGTTCGCCAAGGCGCAGCAACGAGCCCACGCCCAGGCCAGTGCCCGGCCCGATCACCAACGCAGGCCGCGAAGGGTCAGCCTGACCAGGGCACACCTCGCGAAATTCCCCATCGCGCAGGCGGGTCATGCCCAGCGCCATGGCGGTAAAATCGTTGATCAGCAACAACCGGTCGACCTGCAAGGTCTTGCAAAAAGCCGTACGGCTCAAACGCCAATGGTTGTTGGTAAAGCGAAATTCATCGCCATCGACCGGCCCGGCTACCGCCAGGCATACAGCCGCCAAGCCGCCGCGGGCTATGCCCTGGCCTTCGAGGTAAGCCTCGATGGCCTGCTCCGGGCTGGTGTAGTCCGCAGTGGCAAAAACGTTGACTTCATGCAGCTGGTTGTCACGCCACAACGCAAAACGGGCATTGGTGCCGCCAATGTCGCCAACCAGCAGGTCTTTCATTTAAGGTTCTCCAGGGCCGAGGTAAAGGCACTCGCGCCCTGCTCTGCCGGGCTGAACGCCATGCGCATGAAGCCGAACAGCTCACGCCCGCAACCCAGGTCATTGCCCTGGGGCACCGGCGGCAGGTCGCGGCTGGCCAGTTCTTCGGCCGATACCATTACCCGCAGTGTGCCTTCGACACCATCGACCCGCACGATATCACCATCGCGCACGCGCGCCAGCGGGCCGCCATCATAAGCCTCGGGGCAAACATGGATGGCCGCCGGGATCTTGCCCGAGGCGCCGGACATGCGCCCGTCGGTAACCAGCGCCACCTTGTAGCCTCGGTCCTGCAGAACACCGAGGAAGGGCGTGAGCTTGTGCAGTTCGGGCATGCCGTTGCAACGTGGGCCCTGGAAGCGCACCACGGCGACAAAGTCACGCTCCAGCTCACCGGCCTTGAACGCATCGGCGAGCGACTGCTGGTCATGGAACACCAGCGCGGGGGCCTCGACCACCTGATGTTCGGGGGCGACGGCGGAAACCTTCATCACGCCACGGCCCAGGTTGCCTTCCATCACCCGCAGGCCGCCTTCAGCCGAGAACGGCCGTGCCACCGGGCGCAGGATGCTTTCGTCCAGGCTTTGTTGCGGCCCCTCGCGCCACACCAGCTTGCCGTTGTCGAGGAACGGCTCCTGGGTGTAGCGGCGCAGGCCGGGGCCGGCCACGGTGTTGACGTCTTCGTGCAGCAGCCCGGCATCCAGCAGTTCGCGGATCAGGAAGGCCATGCCCCCGGCGGCCTGGAAGTGATTGATGTCGGCCTTGCCATTGGGGTAGACGTGGGACAGGGTCGGCACCACTTCGGAGAGGTCGGCCATGTCCTGCCAGGTCAGCTGGATACCTGCTGCCTGGGCAATCGCCGGGATGTGCAGGGTGTGGTTGGTCGAGCCGCCCGTGGCGTGCAGGGCAACGATGGAGTTGACCAGTGCCTTTTCGTCGACGATTTCGCCCAGCGGCATGAAACTGCCGCTGGCCTTGGTCATGCGCGTCACCTGCTGCGCGGCGTGCGCTGTAAGTGCGTCGCGCAGCGGGGTGTACGGGTTGACGAACGAGGCGCCCGGCAGGTGCAGGCCCATCACCTCCATCACCAACTGGTTGGTGTTGGCGGTGCCGTAGAAGGTGCAGGTACCCGGGCTGTGATAGGAGTTCATCTCCGACTCCAGCAGCTCTTCACGGCTGGCCTTGCCTTCCGCATAGCGCTGGCGCACGTCGGCCTTCTGCTTGTTGGAAATGCCGGAAACCATCGGCCCGCCCGGCACGAAGATGGTCGGCAGGTGGCCGAAACGCAGCGCCCCCATCATCAGGCCTGGGACAATCTTGTCGCAGATGCCCAGCATCAGCGCGGCATCGAACATGTTGTGCGACAACGCGACCGCCGTGGACATGGCAATCACTTCACGGCTGGCGATGGCCAGCTCCATGCCCGGCTCACCCTGGGTCACGCCGTCGCACATGGCCGGCACGCCGCCGGCGAACTGGCCGACCGAACCGACCTCGCGCAGGGCCTGCTTGATCTGCTCCGGGAAGTGCAGATACGGCTGGTGGGCAGACAGCATGTCGTTATAAGCCGAGACGATGGCCACGTTGGCCGCGTTCATCAGGCGCAGAGTCTGCTTGTCCTCGCTGCCGCAACCGGCCACGCCATGGGCGAAGTTGGCACACTGCAGGCTGGCACGCATGGGGCCTTCACTGGCCGCGCCGCGAATCAGTTGCAGATAGCGTTCGCGGGTGGCACGGCTGCGGTCGATCAGCCGTTGGGTGACCTCAAGGATGCGCGGATGCATGTACTGGACTCCAGGCTAATTGTAAGGGCGGTTTACCGGGCATTTCCTCTCCAAACGATTGCGGCCTAGGCTCAAGGCAAGGAGCCTGCTGCATCGGTGGAGGCACAACGCCCAACCACTCGTTGTATGTTTAAACAAAATACTGCCACTAAAAAGGCTTGTTTTCTATCAGCCAGTGAATAATCTTGTAATTCCAACAACAAAACCGTTTCAGTGAAGCTCCTTTTTGCCACAGGTTTCACTCGGACTGCCAGAGGTACTGCCATGACCCTACGCATCGCGATCAATGGATTCGGCCGCATCGGGCGCAACGTCCTGCGCGCACTGTATACCCAAGGCTACCGCCAGGACCTGCAGGTCGTCGCCATCAACGACCTGGGCGACAGCGCCATGAATGCCCACCTGCTCAAATACGACAGCGTGCATGGCACGTTCGAGGCCACAGTCGAGGCCGACCACGAAAGCCTCACGGTCAATGGTGACCGTATCGCCGTCAGTGCCATCCGCAACCCGGCCGACCTGCCCTGGAAGGCCGAAGCGATCGACGTGGTGTTCGAGTGCACAGGGCTGTTCACCGACCGCGCCAAAGCCGCTGCCCACCTGACCGCCGGGGCGGGCAAGGTGATTGTCTCGGCGCCGGCCAAAGGCGCCGATGCCACCGTGGTCTACGGGGTCAACCATGACATCCTGCGGGCCTCGCATCAGGTCATTTCCAACGCCTCCTGCACCACCAACTGCCTGGCGCCGATCGCCCAGGTGCTGCACCGCGAGTTCGGCATCGAGCAAGGCCTGATGACCACCATTCACGCCTATACCAACGACCAGGTGCTGACCGACATGTACCACAGCGACCCGTACCGGGCGCGGTCGGCCACGCAGTCGATGATCCCCAGCAAGACCGGCGCCGCCGAAGCCGTGGGCCTTGTGCTGCCGGAGCTGGCGGGCAAGCTGACCGGCATGGCAGTGCGGGTACCGGTGATCAACGTGTCGCTGGTGGACCTCACCGTCAACCTCAAGCGCGAGGCCACGGCCGAGCAGGTCAACCAGCTGTTCCTTGAAGCCAGCAGGCATTCCAAGGTATTGGGGTACAACGCGTTGCCATTGGTTTCCTGCGATTTCAACCACAACCCGCTGTCGTCGATTTTCGATGCCAACCATACCCGGGCCAACGGGCGCATGCTCAAGGTGCTGGCGTGGTATGACAACGAGTGGGCGTTCAGCAACCGCATGCTGGATAACTGCCTGGCGTTGTGCCAGGCCCGTTGAGCCGGACACAGCATCTTCATCGCTTATGAGATCGAGCGCCGCCCGCGCGGCGCTTCGCGGGACAAGCCCGCTCCCACAGTTGTTTCGGGCCAATCAATCCTGATCCATGGCGCGCGGTCCCTTGTTTGTCCCCTTCGATGTCGCGTCGTGCACCAAGGGGTACGCGCGCTAATTGCACAGGCATGACTGGCCCGAAACAAATGTGGGAGCGGGCTTGTCCCGCGAAGCGCCGCGCGGGCGGCGCTCGATCTCAAAAGCACAGGATATCCATCGCCATACACACGTCACTCACAATCTTTACCATTTCCTAACACATCCACACTTGACCAACGGCACGGATGATAAGCATTATCATTAACCTTTCGTCGGCCAGGTCCCCCTGTGAGTCAGTCCCGGTTCAACTCCGTCTTCCTCGTCCAGCGCCTTACCCTGTTGCGCACCTTGCAGCGCATGGTCGGCAACCCCAGCACGGCCGAAGACCTGCTGCAGGAAACCTACCTGCGGGTGTCGCGCGCCCTGGGCGAACGGCCCATCGAGCACATCGAGCCGTTCGTGTTCCAGACCGCGCGCAACCTGGCACTGGACCACTTGCGCGCACGCCGGGTACAGGCGCGCATGCTGGTCGACGACGTGCCCGACGAAGTGCTGCACAGCGTGGCCGCCCCCGCCACCAGCAGCGAGGATGCCGCCCATGCCGAGCAACTGCTCAAGCACCTGAGCGTCAGCCTCAACCAGCTGAGTGAACGCCAGCAGCGCATTTTCATCCTCAGCCGCCTGCACGGCGCCACCTACCTGGAAATTGCCGAACAACTCAGTGTTTCGCCCAGTACGGTGCAAAAGGAACTGAAACTGATCATGGCGATCTGCATGGGTGTTGCCGAACGCCTCAAGTAAGCTGACCGCCGGCGAACGGCGACGCAAAGCCCTTGCCACACCCCGTCTTAGCCTTGATCATTCGCAAAAAACCATTCAAGGATTTACCGTGACCGACAGCCCTGCCCCTCGCCCGTCACCTGCCGGGCCTAGTGCCCGTGCGCGTGCCATGGACGAGGCGCTGGACTGGCTGGTGCGCCTGCAATGCGCCAATACCGAGGACACCCTGGCTTTTGAAGCCTGGCTGAGCGCTGCGCCGGAAAACGCCGAGGCCTATGTCGAAGCAGAGGCGCTGTGGAACGGTATGCCGTTGCACCAGGCAGCCACGCAGATGCACCAGCAGCAACGCCGCTCATGGCGCGGGCGCCTGCGCAGCCACTGGAAACCCCTGGCCACCGCAGCAGTGCTGCTGGTCGGGCTGTTCACCGTCGGCAACCTGCCCACACGCTTGCAGGCCGACCACCTGACCGTGGTGGGCGAGCGCCAGCGCCTGCAACTGGAAGACGGCGCAAAAGTCCTGCTCAACACCAACTCGGCATTTGCCAGCGACCACCGTGACGGCCGCCAGATCGCCCGCCTGCTGCAGGGTGAGGCCTACTTCCAGATACCCGACGGCGCACAGCTGCCACTTGAGGTAGAGGCCGGGCCGTTGCGCGCACAGGTGCGCGATACCGACTTTGCCGTGCGCTACCTCGACGGCGAGGCCCAGGTACGGGTACAACGCGGCGATGTCGACCTGCAAGGGGCACGCGACCAACGCATTCGCCTGAGTGCCGGGGATAGCATCAGCGTCGGCCCCCAAGGCTTCGGCCAGCGCCAACGCGCCGACTTGCAAAAGGACCTGGCCTGGGTCGACGGCCGCCTGGTGTTCGAGAACTGCCCGCTCAGCCAGGTACTGGCTGAAGTGCGTCGCTACTACCCAGGCTGGATCATCAACCGCAATGCGCAGCTGGAAGACGTTGCAGTCACCGGCAACTACCGCCTTGACCAGCCGTTGGAAACCCTGCGCGCACTGGCCCACATCACCTCGGCACAGCTGCATGAGTACCCTGCGCTGGTGATTCTGAACTGACCCCGAAATTATTTTTACGCGATCGCCCTGCCCCGCCCGTCTCGTTATAGCCAATGCAACTGATTCTTGTTTGAAAACGAGAACAGCAATCACCTATAACAGTCCGCGCATCAGGGAGCGCTTTCGATGTCCACTGGTCCTACCCGCTCGTACACCCTTCCCCGCCGAACCGGGCAACTGTCCCTGTTGACCCTGGCCCTGCTCGCCAGCGGTGCCTGCAGCCTGCCGGTGCTGGCCGCCGAACCGGCCCGCGCCAGTAGCCCGCGTATGGGTGATTACCGCTTCAGCATCGGCCAGCAACCGCTGGTATCGGCGATCAATGCCTTCAGCCAGGTCACCGGCTGGCAGGTCGGTTTCAGCGCCGAGCTGGCTGACGGCGTGGCTTCGCCGGGCGTGCAAGGCTCGCTGCCAGCAGATGCCGCCCTCAAGCGCCTGCTGCAGGGTACCGGGCTGGGTTTTCGCAAGATCAGCAACGGCAACGTGATCCTCGAACGTCAGACCGGCGGCAACGTGATCGCCCTGCAACAGGTGACCGTCAGCGCCACACGTAGCGCCCAGGACGTCAGCCAGGTGCCGAGCACTGTCAGCGTACAGACCCGCGAGCAACTGGACCGGCAGAACGTCAACAGCATCCAGGACCTGGTGCGCTACGAGCCGGGTGTGTCGGTGGCCGGTACCGGCCAGCGCAGCGGCCTGAACGGCTACAACATCCGTGGTATCGACGGCGAGCGGATCCTCACCCAGGTCGACGGTGTGTCGATCCCGGACAGCTTCTTTTACGGCCCCTATGCACAGACCCAACGCAACTACGTTGACCCGGAAATCGTCAAGCGTGTGGAAATCCTCCGCGGTCCGGCCTCGGTGCTGTACGGCAGCAACGCCATCGGCGGCGCTGTGAGCTACTTCACCCTCGACCCCGACGACATCATCAAGCCCGGGAAGGACGTGGGTGCACGGTTGAAGACCGGCTACAGCTCGGCCGACGAAAGCTGGCTCACCTCCGCCACCGTCGCCGGCCGCGAGGGTGATTTCGATGGCCTGCTGCACCTGAGCCAGCGCAACGGCCACGAGACCGAAACCCATGGCGGCCACAGCGGTGCCGGCCTGTCGCGCACCGAAGCCAACCCGATGGACGTGCGCACCACCAACGTGCTGGCCAAGCTTGGCTGGAACTACGACGACGACGCCCGCCTGGGCTTCACCTACGAGCGCTACAAGGATGACCGCGACCAGAACATCCTCAGCGCGGTGGGCGGGCCGTTCATTCCGGGCTTTGGTGGCATGGGCTATTACAAGGCGCGCAGTGGCAACGACACCATTACCCGCGAGCGCTATGGCATCAACCATGAGTTCGGCCTGGATTCGCTGGTCGCTGACCACGTCAAGTGGAGCCTCAACTACCAGATCGCCAAGACCGACCAGCACACCGAAGAAGTCTACGCACCGCCTGGCCGCCAGGTACTGCGCACGCGTGACACAACCTACAAAGACCGCCAGTGGGTATTCGATGCCCAGCTGGACAAGGCCTTCAGCATCGGCGCCACCGACCACCTGCTGACCTATGGCACCACCATCAAGCACGAGAAAATCACTGGCTCGCGCAGCGGCACGGGCACCTGCCTGGCCGTGGGCTCCGGTTGCTCCGCCGCCGGCGCCGAACGCCCGGCAGACGGCCAGGTTCTGGTCAGTGACTTCCCGGACCCGACCGTGAACACCTACAGCCTGTTCGTGCAGGACGAGATCCGCTGGAATAACTGGACCTTCATGCCCGGCGCGCGCTACGACTACACGCGCATGGAACCCAAGTTCACCGACGAATTCTTGCGTGGCCTGGAGTCCACCGGCACAGCGCCCACCTCCCAGGACGACTCGGACAAGAAGTGGCACCGCGTCTCGCCCAAGTTCGGCCTGACCTACGCCTTCAACGACAACTACACCTGGTATGGTCAGTATGCCGAAGGCTTCCGCACTCCGACCGCCAAGTCCATGTACGGGAAATTCGTGAACCTTGAGGAAGGTTATCGCGTAGAAGGCAACCCAGGCCTGGAACCGGAAAAGAGCAAGAGCTACGAAACCGGCCTGCGTGGCAACTTCGACGCGGGTAACTTCGACGTGGCGGTGTTCTACAACAAGTACCGCGACTTCATCGACGAAGATGCGGTGCAAAGCGCCAACCTGGAACAAACCTTCCAGGCCAACAACATCAAGCACGCCACCATCAAGGGTGCCGAGGTCAAGGGCCGCCTGAACCTCGACCGCTTCGGCGCGCCGCAAGGCCTGTATACCCAGGGTTCGATTGCCTACACCTATGGCCGTAACGACGACACCGGTGAGCCGCTGAACACCGTCAACCCACTGAAGGGCGTGTTTGGCCTCGGTTACGAGCAGCAGAACTACGGTGGCCTGCTGAGCTGGACACTGGTCAAGCGCAAGACCCGCGTCGACGACTCCAGCTTCTACTCGCCAGATGGTGCGAGCTCGAAGTTCCGCACCCCGGGCTACGGTGTGCTGGACCTGACCGGCTACTACAAGGTCACCGACGACGTGACCATCAACGCCGGCCTGTACAACCTCACCGACAAGAAGTACTGGCAGTGGGATTCGGTGCGCAGCTACGACGGCCAGGGTGAAGCGGCTGTGACCCAGCCAGCCAACATCGACCGCCTGACCATGCCGGGGCGCAACTTCGGTATCAATGTGGTTTGGGATATCTGATCCCTTACGCCTGTACCGGCCCCTTCGCGGGCACGCCCGCTCCCACAGAAACATCATAGGTCCACGGCCTGCGTTGAACCTGTGGGAGCGGCGTGCCCGCGAAGAGGCCGGTACAGACAACACTACAACCCAGTTTTTTTACTGTCCCGCCGCCGCTGTTTCGTCTTGTATCTAAACGCCCCTCTTTCCAAGGACTGCCCCCATGACCGAACGCCCAGCCCTGCGCTCCCAGCGCCTGAACCAGATCACCCACGCCCCGCACGCAGAGCTGGATGCCCTGGTCAAATCCCACGCGCCTTTCGACAGCCGCGAAAGCTTCGCCCGCTTCGTCGTTGCCCAGTACCTGTTCCAGTCCGAGCTGCAAGCCCTGTACAACGATCCGCAGCTGATCGCCATCGTTCCCGATCTGGCCGAGCGCTGCCGTGCCGAGCAGGCACGCCTGGACCTCGCAGACCTGGACACCGAAGTGCCAGCCGCCGTGCCGGGCGCCCTGGTCAACCCGAGCCTGGGCGAGGCAATGGGCTGGATCTTCGTCTCTGAAGGCTCCAAACTGGGCGCTGCGTTTCTGATCAAGCGTGCCGTGGCCCTGGAACTGTCTGACAGCTTTGGTGCCCGCCACCTGGGTGAGCCGGCCGGTGGCCGTGCCGAGGGCTGGAAACAGTTCACTCGCATCCTCGATAGCCTTGAGCTGTCGGCTGAGGAGGAAGCCGCTGCCGAGCGCGGTGCAGTGGCCGCCTTCGAGCGGTTCACCGAGCTGCTCAAACATGCCTATGCTGCGGATACCGCGCTGGTCTGATACGCCGAATCCGGCCACCCTACCGGTGGCCAAACCGCTTTTTGCAGTGAGACCATGACCCGACCTGCCCGCTCGAAGATCGCCCGCCTGTTGTACGGAATCCTGGCCTACGTGAGCCTGGGGGTGGGCTTGGTCGCGATCGTCATTCCCGGCTTGCCGACCACCGAATTCATCCTGCTGGCCGCCTGGGCGGCGACCCGCAGTTCGCCGCGCCTTTCTGCCTGGCTGGAGAACCACCGGCTGTTCGGGCCAATCCTTTACAACTGGCGCAATGGCAAGGTGATCCAGCGCCGTGCCAAGGTCAGCGCCACCATCAGCATGCTGCTGTGTGCGGGGCTGATGCTGACGTTTCTGCAACACCACTGGCCGGTGTTTCTGGCAATCGGCGGCATGACCCTGGGCAACCTGTGGATCTGGTCACGCCCGGAGCACGCCTGCCCCGCCCCGTCACAAGCTCAGCAACCCTGAATACAGGGCATAGGCCGCAAGCCCTGCGCCCGCCAGCACTGCGGCGAAAATCAGCTTTTCCCAAGTGGTGAACAAGGCCTGGCCCTGCTCATGCTTGGCCCTGGCAAACAGGATCACGCCGGGGGCATACAGCAGCGCCGACAGCAGCAGGTACTTGAGCCCGCCGGCATACAACAGCCACACGGCATACAGCAAGGCAACCAGCGCTACCAGCAAGTCCTTGCGCCGCAACCCCGGCTGCCCGGTATAGGTTTCTGCCCGTACCGCCAGCAGCAAGGCATACGCCGCCGACCACAGGTAGGGTACCAGGATCATCGACGAGGCCAGGTAGATCAGGCTGGTGTAGGTACCGGCAGAGAACAGCGTAATCAGCAGGAAGCCCTGGATCATGCAGTTGGTCAGCCACAGGGCGTTAGCGGGCACATGGTTGGCGTTTTCCTTGGCCAGAAAGCGCGGCATGGTCTTGTCCCGTGCCGTGGCGAACAGGATCTCGGCACACAGCAGCGCCCACGACAGCAACGCACCCAGCAGCGAAACCGCCAGCCCGAGGCTGATCAGCAAGGCACCCCAAGGGCCGACGATGTGCTCCAGCACCGAGGCCAGCGACGGGTTCTGCAACCCGGCCAGTTCCGGCTGGGTCATCACCCCCAGCGACAGCACGTTGACCAGCACCAGCAGCGCCAGCACACCGAGAAACCCGATGACGGTGGCCTTGCCCACATCCGAGCGACGCGCGGCGCGGCCGGAGTACACACTGGCGCCTTCGATGCCGATGAACACGAATACGGTCACCAGCATCATGTTGCGCACCTGCTCCAGCACGCCGCCGAACTGCGGGTTGCTCATGCCCCAGATGTCACGGGTGAAGATATCGGCACGAAAGGCGAACGCCGCAATCACCACGAACATCAGCAGCGGCACCACCTTGGCCACGGTGGTCACCTGGTTGATGAACGCGGCCTCCTTGATGCCGCGCAGCACCAGAAAATGCACCGACCACAGCAGCAGCGAGGCACAGCCGATGGCGACCGGCGTATTGCCTTCACCGAATACCGGAAAGTAGAAGCCCAGGGTGCTGAACAGCAGTACGAAATAGCCGACATTGCCCAGCCAGGCGCTGATCCAGTAGCCCCAGGCCGAAGAGAAGCCCATGTAGTCGCCGAAACCCGCCTTGGCATAGGCATACACCCCGGAGTCCAGTTCCGGCTTGCGGTTGGCCAGGGTCTGGAACACAAACGCCAGGGCCAGCATGCCAACGGCGGTGATGCACCAGCCGATCAGCACCGCCCCGACATCGGCACGCGCTGCCATATTCTGCGGCAGCGAGAAGATCCCGCCACCGATCATCGAGCCGACCACCAGCGCGATCAGCGCGCCCAGGCGCAGCTTCTGTCCCGGTTCGCTCATGCATCCCCCATTTTTCGCGCTGTCATACCATTGAAACAGCCTCGCCGGCCATATATGAGTGGTTACTTATAATGGAACAGGCCAATCAAGCTATAGCACTCATAACTGCATTGTCTATGTACGTGGCATTAAAAACCAGCAGTTGCAAGGCCGCTGGGAAAGTTCCTGATAAAACTCAAAATGCTTGTGAAAAATTTGCGAAACCCACAAAACCGGCTAGTTTCAAGCATCGCAGGCTGAGCAGAGCGATTGCTCTAGAAAGACATGGAGGTGCCAGCGCGCAAGGCTTGCAGCTTAAGCTGTCGGCACTCTCCAGGAGCACCCGTGAAGGAAATTTCCTACTTCACGGCGCCTTAAACTGACACAAGTCAGCAAACGGCAACGGCGTCAGATTTATGCTGACGTCAACTTTCTCCTGGCAGGAGTTGTTAAATGTCTGATTCATCTGGAAAACTGAAGCTCGGCGCGTTAGTTGCACTTGTCGTCGGCTCCATGATTGGCGGCGGGATCTTTTCGCTGCCGCAGAACATGGCCGCCAGCGCAGGGGTTGGTGCCGTACTGATTGGCTGGGGCATCACCGCGGTCGGCATGCTGACCCTGGCGTTTGTGTTCCAGACCCTGGCCAACCGCAAGCCTGACCTGGATGGCGGGGTGTATGCCTACGCCAAGGCCGGTTTCGGTGACTACATGGGCTTCTCTTCGGCCTGGGGGTACTGGATCAGTGCCTGGCTGGGTAACGTCGGCTACTTTGTGCTGTTGTTCAGCACCTTGGGCTACTTCTTCCCGATCTTCGGTGAAGGCAACACGCCGGCCGCCATCATTGGCGCATCGATCCTGTTGTGGGCGGTGCACTTCCTGGTGCTGCGCGGCATCAAGGAGGCGGCGTTCATCAACCTGGTCACCACCGTGGCCAAAGTCGTACCGCTGGTGCTGTTCGCCCTGATCTGCCTGTTCGCCTTCAGGCTCGACATCTTCACCGCTGACATCTGGGCCGTAGGCACACCGGAGCTTGGCAGCGTGATGAACCAGGTGCGCAACATGATGCTGGTCACCGTTTGGGTGTTCATCGGCATCGAGGGCGCGAGCATCTTCTCGTCCCGGGCGGAAAAACGCTCTGACGTGGGCAAGGCCACAGTGATCGGCTTTGTCACCGTGCTGCTGTTCCTGGTGCTGGTGAACGTGCTGTCGCTGGGCATCATGACCCAACCGGAACTGGCCAAGCTGCAGAACCCGTCGATGGCTGCCGTACTGGAGCATGTGGTCGGCCACTGGGGCGCGGTGCTGATCAGCGTCGGCCTGATCATCTCGCTGTTGGGGGCGCTGCTGTCGTGGGTACTGCTGTGTGCCGAGATCATGTTCGCCGCCGCCAAGGACCACACCATGCCGGAGTTCCTGCGCCGCGAAAACGCCAACCAGGTCCCGGCCAACGCCCTGTGGCTGACCAATGCCATGGTGCAGATCTTCCTGGTAATCACGCTGTTCTCCAACAGCACCTACCTGTCGCTGATCTACCTCGCCACCTCGATGATCCTGGTGCCCTACCTGTGGTCGGCAGCCTATGCGTTCCTGCTGGCACTGCGCAGCGAAACCTACGAGCAGGCCCTGGCCGAACGCAAGAAAGACCTGATCATCGGCGGCATCGCCCTGCTATACGCCATCTGGCTGCTGTACGCCGGCGGCGTGAAATACCTGCTGCTCTCGGCCCTGCTCTACGCACCTGGGGCGATCTTGTTCGCCAAAGCCAAGCGTGAAGTTGGCCAACCCATCTTCACCAACGTGGAAAAACTGATCTTCGCAGCCGTGGTCATCGGCGCCCTGGTGGCAGCTTATGGCCTGTACGACGGCTTCCTGACCCTTTGACCCACGTCTTCGTTCAATTGGAGGAATGAAACCATGTCCGCTGAAAAACAGAAGTACGGTGTCCACTCCGAAGCCGGCAAACTGCGCAAAGTGATGGTTTGCTCGCCGGGCCTGGCGCACAAGCGCCTGACGCCGAGCAACTGTGACGAGCTGCTGTTCGACGATGTGATCTGGGTCGACCAGGCCAAGCGTGACCATTTCGACTTCGTCACCAAAATGCGCGAGCGCGGCGTGGATGTGCTGGAAATGCACAACCTGCTGACCGACATCGTGCAGCAACCCGAAGCCCTCAAGTGGATCCTTGACCGCAAGATTACCTCTGACACCGTGGGTGTCGGCCTGACCAACGAGGTGCGCAGCTGGCTCGAAGGGCTGGAGCCACGCCACCTGGCGGAGTTCCTGATTGGCGGCGTGGCGGGCCAGGACCTTCCAGTCAGCGAAGGCGCCGAAGTGATCAAGATGTACAACAAGTACCTGGGCCACTCCAGCTTCATTCTGCCGCCGCTGCCCAACACTCAGTTCACCCGTGACACCACCTGCTGGATCTATGGTGGCGTGACGCTCAACCCGATGTACTGGCCTGCGCGACGTCAGGAAACCCTGCTGACCACCGCCATCTACAAGTTCCACAAGGAATTCACCGGCGCCGACTTCCAGGTGTGGTACGGCGACCCGGACAAGGATCACGGTAACGCCACCCTCGAGGGCGGCGACGTGATGCCGGTCGGCAAGGGCATCGTGCTGATCGGCATGGGTGAGCGCACTTCGCGCCATGCCATCGGCCAACTGGCTCAGAATCTGTTCGAGAAGGGCGCGGCCGAGAAAATCATCGTCGCTGGCCTGCCGAAGTCCCGCGCGGCGATGCACCTGGACACCGTGTTCAGCTTCTGCGACCGCGACCTGGTAACGGTATTCCCGGAGGTGGTGAAAGAGATCAAGCCATTCATCATCACCCCAGATTCCAGCAAGCCCTATGGCATGAACATCGCGCCGCAGGATGCCTCGTTCCTCGAGGTGGTGTCCGAGCAGTTGCTGGGCAAGAAAGACAAGCTGCGGGTGGTCGAGACTGGCGGCAACAGCTTTGCCGCCGAGCGCGAACAATGGGATGACGGCAACAACGTGGTGGCCCTCGAGCCGGGCGTGGTCATCGGCTACGACCGCAACACCTACACCAACACCCTGCTGCGCAAGGCCGGTATCGAGGTCATCACCATCAGCGCCGGCGAACTGGGCCGGGGCCGGGGCGGCGGCCACTGCATGACCTGCCCGATTGTGCGTGACCCGATCGATTACTAACGACCATTGCACCCGGCCGCGCCCACAAAGCGCCGGCCGGGACACTACCGGACTCAAGGAGAAGCAATCATGGCGTTCAACATTCACAACCGCAACCTGCTCAGCCTGGAACACCACACCACCCGCGAGCTGCGCTACCTGCTGGACCTGTCCCGCGACCTCAAGCGTGCAAAGTACACCGGTACCGAGCAGCAGCACCTGAAGGGCAACAACATTGCGCTGATCTTCGAAAAAACCTCCACCCGTACCCGCTGCGCCTTCGAAGTCGCTGCCTACGACCAAGGTGCCAACGTCACCTATATCGACCCCAACTCTTCGCAGATCGGCCACAAGGAGAGCATGAAAGACACCGCTCGCGTGCTTGGGCGCATGTATGACGCGATCGAGTACCGGGGTTTCAAGCAGGAAATCGTCGAAGAGCTGGCCAAGTTCGCTGGTGTGCCGGTATTCAACGGCCTGACTGACGAATACCACCCGACCCAGATGATTGCCGACGTGCTGACCATGCGCGAGCACAGCGACAAGCCGCTGCACGACATCAGCTACGCCTATCTGGGCGACGCCCGCAACAACATGGGCAACTCGCTGCTGCTGATTGGCGCCAAGCTCGGCATGGATGTGCGCATCGCCGCGCCCAAGGCACTGTGGCCGCATGACGACCTGGTCGAGCGCTGCAAGAAGTACGCTGAGGAAAGCGGCGCCCGCATCACCCTCACCGAAGACCCGAAAGCGGCGGTCAAGGGTGTGGACTTTGTTCATACCGACGTGTGGGTTTCGATGGGCGAGCCGATCGAAGCCTGGGGTGAGCGCATCAAGCAGCTCAAGCCTTACCAGGTGAATGCCGAGTTGATGAAGTCCACCGGCAACCCGCGGACCAAGTTCATGCACTGCCTGCCGGCGTTCCATAACTCCGACACCAAGGTCGGCAAGCAGATTGCCGAACAGTACCCGGACTTGGCCAACGGCATCGAAGTGACTGACGACGTGTTCGAGTCGCCGGCCTGCATCGCCTTCGAGCAGGCGGAAAACCGCATGCACACCATCAAGGCGATTCTGGTTTCGACCCTGGCTGACCTCTGACAATCGCCCCGCGCCTGGGGGCAGGCTTCGCCGGTGATCGCCGGCAAGCCAGCTCCCACAAAGGATCGAGGTGCTCACCCCATCTGCGTAAAGGACATTCCCCATGCGTATCGTTGTTGCATTGGGCGGCAACGCCCTGCTGCGTCGCGGCGAGCCCATGACCGCTGACAACCAGCGCGCCAATATCCGCACCGCCACCGAACAGATCGCCAAGATCCACCCTGGCAACGAACTGGTCATTGCCCACGGCAACGGCCCGCAAGTCGGCCTGCTGTCGCTTCAGGCCCTGTCCTACAAGCCTGACGAGGCCTACCCGCTGGACGTGCTGGGTGCCGAAACCGAAGGCATGATCGGCTACATGATCGAACAGGAACTGGGCAACCTGCTGGATTTCGAGGTGCCATTCGCCACCCTGCTGACCCAGGTGGAAGTGGACGCCAACGACCCCGCCTTCAAGGACCCGACCAAGTTCATTGGCCCGGTCTACAGCAAGGAAGAGGCCGAGCGCCTGGCCAAAGAGAAAGGCTGGGTGGTCAAGGCCGATGGCGACAAGTACCGCCGTGTGGTGGCCAGCCCGAAACCCAAGCGCATCTTTGAAATCCGCCCGATCAAGTGGCTGCTGGAAAAGAGCAGCATCGTGATTTGCGCAGGCGGTGGCGGCATCCCCACCATGTACGATGAAAACCGCAAGCTCAAGGGCATTGAAGCGGTGATCGACAAAGACCTGTGCTCTGCACTGCTGGCCGAGCAATTGGAAGCCGACCTTCTGATTATCGCCACCGACGTCGACGCGGCCTACATTGACTGGGGCAAGCCCACGCAAAAAGCCATTGCCCAGGCCCATCCGGACGAACTCGAGCGCCTTGGCTTCGCCGCAGGCTCCATGGGGCCAAAAGTGCAAGCTGCCAGTGACTTTGCCCGCAACACCGGCAAGGTGGCAGTGATCAGTTCGCTGGAAAACATTGAAGACATTGTCAAAGGTACTGCTGGCACACGGGTCTCCACCGAGAAGCCTGGGATCAGCTACCGTTGAATGCAGTTGGCGGGTGCCTGGCGCCCGCCGTTTTCGACCTTCCAAAGGAGCTAGCCATGGCCCATTATGAACCTGGTCATGTACATATCGAGCGCTCTGCGCTGAACAGTGCCGACCACAGCTATGACCTGAACATCGACTACGAGGCAGCGTCGGACCCCAAGGAAGGCAGAGGCATTCAGTTCCGCATGCATGGCAGCATCGAAGGCAAGCCGGTGGAAGAAAAGTTCTTCCTCGCCAAGGACCAGGTATTGCCCAGCTTCCTCATGCTGCTGACCCGCAAGGCTCAGTCATATCTCGCGCCGCCGAAAAAATTCGAGACACTGAGTTCGCCGCACAAGCTCTATGACGATATGTTCGCGGACATTCGCGAAAAGCTTGACGTGAAATCGGGCGACCCCATCAAGCCTGAACATCTGGAGTGATTTCGCGTACTTGGGGCTGCTGCGCAGCCCCGGCGATGTTAAGGCATACTACCGCCCTCCCCGGCCACCACCTTGCCCCTCCCCAATGCGCATCCATGTCAGCTTCATCGACCGCGTCGGCATCACCCAGGAAGTCCTCGCCCTGCTCGGTGCCCGCAACCTCAACCTGGACGCGGTGGAGATGGTCCCGCCGAACGTTTACATCGATGCTCCCACCCTCAGCCCTGCCGTGCTCGAAGAACTGCATGACGCACTGTTCGAGGTGCAGGGCGTGCAATCGGTGGACGTGGTCGACATCCTCCCCGGCCAGCGCCGCCACCTGCAGCTCGACGCCCTGCTGGCGGCGATGAGCGACCCGGTACTGGCCGTGGACAGCGCAGGCCTGGTGCTGCTGGCCAACCCGGCGCTGATCGCCCTGTGCGGCCGCGAATCCGCCGGGCGTTCGGTGGGCGAACTGTTTGGCGACCCCGCGCTGCTGCAGGCGCTGCTGGACAACAACTTCCACCTGCCCATGCGCGAAATGCAGCTCAACGGCCAAAGCCTGCTGCTGGACGCCATGCCGATCACCAACGCAGGTGGCCTGCTCACGCTCTACCCGCCCACGCGCATGGGCGAGCGCCTGTCGGCCCTGCACCACGACCATGCCGAAGGCTTCGATGCCCTGCTCGGCGAGTCGCCCGCCATCCGCACGCTCAAGGCCCGCGCCCTGCGCGTGGCGGCGCTCGATGCACCGCTGCTGGTGCACGGCGAAACCGGCACTGGCAAAGAGCTGGTCGCCCGCGCCTGCCACGCCATCAGCAGCCGCCACGCCGCCCCGTTCCTCGCCCTGAACTGCGCCGCACTGCCCGAGAGCCTGGCCGAGAGCGAGCTGTTTGGTTATGCACCCGGTGCCTTCACCGGCGCGCAACGCGGTGGCAAGCCCGGGCTGATGGAACTGGCCAACCAGGGCACGGTGTTCCTCGATGAAATTGGCGAAATGTCACCCTACCTGCAGGCCAAGCTGCTGCGTTTTCTCAGCGATGGCAGCTTCCGCCGGGTGGGCGGCGACCGCGAAGTGAAGGTGGATGTGCGCATCATCAGTGCCACCCACCGCGACCTGGAGCGCATGGTCGCCGAAGGCAGCTTCCGCGAAGACCTGTTCTACCGCCTCAACGTGCTCAACCTGCAGGTACCGCCACTGCGTGACAGGGGCCAGGACATCCTGATGCTGGCGCACTTCTTCATGCAGCAGGCCTGCACGCAGATCCAGCGCCCAGCCTGCCGGCTGACCCCGGCCACCCATTCGGCACTGCTGGCCAACCCGTGGCCGGGCAATGTGCGTCAACTGCAAAACGTAATCTTCCGCGCTGCGGCCATCTGCGAGGGCAACCTGGTGGATATCGGCGACCTGGACATCGCCGGCACCTCGGTGGCAAGAGGACAGGACGGTGAAGTGGCCAGCCTGGAACAGGCCGTGGGTGATTTCGAGCGCGAACTGTTACAGCGCCTGTATGCCAGTTACCCGTCGACGCGTCAGCTGGCCGGGCGCTTGCAAACTTCGCATACCGCTATTGCCCAGCGGCTGCGTAAATATGGAATACCCGGAAAACTTTGATACGCGTCGTCAAAGCCGACAGCTCATTCAGACTTTTCCTAGCCGCTTGGCCGCAATTGACTGGCGTGCTCGCCGTAGAATGATGACATCGTTATTTCGCATGTCACCTTGAACGAAGAGTACCCTGATGTTTGAACTCGATTTTTACGGGACACTTGTAGCCGCCTCCCTGGTATTGCTACTGGGGCGCGGGCTGGTCGCACGCATTGGTTTCCTGCGCGCTTACAATATCCCGGAACCTGTTGCAGGCGGATTGGTAGTGGCCTTGGCGCTCTTGGCATTGCGCAGTTTCGATGTACAGGTCCAGTTTGATACCTCATTGCAGACACCGTTGATGCTGGCGTTCTTCGCCACCATCGGCCTGAGTGCAGACTTCGCCAGCCTGAAGAAGGGCGGCAGTGTGGTCGCTGTGTTCCTGCTGGTGGTGACTGGCTTGCTGCTGGTGCAGAACGCCATGGGCATAGGCCTGGCAACGGCATTGGGGCTCGACCCATTGCTGGGCCTGCTGGCTGGTTCGATCACCCTGTCCGGGGGTCACGGCACGGGCGCCGCCTGGGGCGCCACGTTCACTGAAAAGTTTGGGGTGGCTTCGGCTTCCGAACTGGCGATGGCCTCTGCCACCTTCGGCCTGGTACTGGGCGGCTTGATTGGTGGCCCGGTTGCCAGGTTGCTGATCAAGCGGGTAAAGACGCAGGGGGTGGAAGAAGAAGTTCCACATCTGCCAAAAGGCTTTGAACAGCCGAATAAAGAGCGTCTGATCACCTCTTTTTCATTTATCGAAACGCTGGCACTGATTGCCGTCAGTTTGCTGGCCGGTACATTACTGAATGGAGTATTGAGAGGCACGGCATTCGAACTGCCGACATTCGTTTGTGTACTCTTCGTGGGCGTACTGCTGCGCAACGGGCTTTCGGCATTCGGCTTTTATCGTGTGTTCGAACGAGAAGTTTCGGTGCTGGGCAATGTCAGTCTGTCCCTGTTCCTGGCCATTGCCTTGATGTCGCTCAAGTTGTGGGACCTGGCGGCACTGGCCTTACCGTTCTTTGCGTTGCTGGCCGCGCAAACGCTGGTCATGGCACTGTTTGCGATCTTCGTGACATTCCGGGTGATGGGCCGCAACTATGATGCGGCAGTGCTGGCGGCCGGGCACTGTGGCTTCGGCCTGGGTGCAACGCCGACGGCCATTGCCAACATGCAAGCAGTGACCCAGCGCTATGGCGCCTCGCACATCGCCTTCCTGGTAGTGCCGATGGTGGGCGCGTTCTTCATCGACATCATCAATGTCATCGTGATCAAGCTGTACTTGGCATTGCCCTTGTTTATCGCGGGGTAACTCAGCCAACCCTGTTGCTGGCCGTCCTGGGCGTTGGCCCAGGACGAAGCACATCCGCTCAGGGACGAACCGCTGTAACTTCGATCTCAACGCGCCAGGCCGGGTGTGCCAGGCCCGCAATCTGGAACGCGGAACGCGCGGGCAGAACCGGCTGTTTGGCGGCAGGCCCGAAGAACTGGGTATAGCCGGCCATGAAACCGTCAAAATCCATTTTGCCGCCGTTCTCTGGCCCACCCACCAGGAACACTTGCATCTTCACCACATCCGTGAGGCCAAGACCCAGTTCTTTCAGTTGCTGCTGAATGTTTTCAAGCACATTGATGGTTTGTGCCTTGGTGTCACCGTAGGCTTCCAGTGACTCCTTGGGTGCATCGGGATGGATAACCGACGGGACCGAACCACTCAGGTAGATGACCGTCTTGCCCGCGGGGACTTCTACAGCTGACGAGATCGGGAAACTGCCTGCGCCATGGCGCACGATATCTTGTGCATGGGCGCTGCCGATACCGGCCAATGCCAGTGCAGCCACGGTGTTCAAAGCGACTTTCATGGTGTTCTCCTGAAAAGTACCAAGCATGTGCACGCATGGATGATGCGCACACGGGTCATTCCATTGCGCCAGGTGCGCTTAGAATCGATACAGGCTGAAGGGTTTCGGGTCCAGCACGGGCGCCTTGCCAAGCAGCAAATCGGCCGACAGCTCGGACGACACCGGGCTCTCCGTCATTCCCCAGCCGGTTGCGGTGTTGAGGACCAGCCCCGGGTACTCGTTGACCTGCGAGATGATGGGGTTCTCATCCGGAGCAATGGCCATCGCACCGCTCCACTGATCGATCAGCTTCGCATCACTGAAGGCAGGGAACTCGACCTTGAGTTTTTCCAGAGATGCATTCAGCTCCGGAAGGTCCGGGGCCGCCGTCATCAGCCGGTTTTTCTCGAAAGGCGAAACTTCGTCCAGCCTCCAGTGGGTTGGCTGAATGAACGAATCAATGAGCTGCTTGTTGAGCGAGATGTGCACCGGGAAGTCCGGGATGGCCAGCAGAGGCAGGTACTTGTAGCCGTACATGAACGACTCTTTCACTACCGGGGCAACCACGACGCGTGGCGAAGTGGCGTAGGTACCGTCGGCCTGCTCACGGAAGTAGATATTCCCCGGCAATGCAACGTTGCCGCCGGGTGCACGGGGGGCCGCACTGATGATTTGCTGGGACTGGTAAGCGGGCAAGGTCGGCACATCGACCCCCAGGTTCTGCATGAACAGCCTGGACCAAGCCCCACCCGCCACGACCACCCGCGAAGTCCGGATGGCGCCCTTCTCGGTCACCACATCAGAGATGGCTCCCGCCTGGGTCTCCAGCCCTCTTGCGGCGCAGTGGGTGTAGATACGCACGCCCATTTTCTTGGCGTACTCCGCCATGACAAACGATGCGCGCTCGGCATCGAGGCTACCGGAATCTTCTTCGAAACCCGCGACCTTCCAGTTTGACGATGCTCCACGCAGACGCTGTTCAAGTTCATTGCCCTGGATGATTCGCGTGTTGAACGGTATATCCGCTGCCACTTCACGGCCTTTGCTATCGATCCACTGCCTGACGCCTTCCAGGTCCTCTTCATCGAACGGCACTTCCACCCGACCTTGCGTGCGATAGCTGGTATCTGCACCCACTTTGGCATTCATTTCACGCCAACGTTGCTTGGCAAGATGGTGCAACTGGAAAGTTGCGTCCGGCATCTTGTAGGTCATCACCTGACCATAAAACCTGCACGACTGCTCGCCGGCAATTTCACCTTTTTCAACGACAACTACGGAAAGGCCACGTTCGACCAGGTTGATCGCCGTCATGAGCCCAAGAATGCCCGCGCCAACGACGACTACATCCGCCTGCTTGGGCAGCTCTCCCTCAGTGCCCCCTACAAAACCAAACCGTGGTTTGCCGGGGATCAGCCTGCCTTCGCGCGTCAGCAGGGGGGTCAGAATCCCCGCGCCCCCCGCAACAGCCAAGACGCCACCGCCGATCAAAAACTTACGCCTCGTCATTCCCATGACACTTTCCTTTCCTGGTATCCGGTGTTGGTTGCATCCGCCCAGACGGCGAGACACCTGGTTGCCCGACAGCCTTCCTGACCCACTTTGCGGGCCAGGCAGTCAGGCTGAGCATTAACATTCAAGGGGGGCGATTCTGGTGATGCACCCGTGCCGGTAAAATCGCAGCGGGCAAATAATTAGTTCAGCGATTTGCAAACTAATATGCAGGAGACATAAATAGTTGAGATCGCGACACCGCATCTTTACCTGATCAACTTGACTTCGCAGCACGCATCAAGATTAGTTTCATTGGTGCAATAACCTCATTAAAAAGCCGGTTATTTGAAACTTATTAATTCCGCCGCTTGGGTCAAACTTGTGTTCCTAGAATTGATATGCGGTGGTTCCAGCGACAGCCCGTGAAACCATGGGTGTATCGATTTAAATACACCGTATCGAAATCAGTACAACCCCGTTAGAAAGCGGCTGCGCAAGGGTTTGATCCCCAAACGCTTTTTTATGCTTCGCCATCTGTAGCGTTCTCGTTCCACAAGAACCTCAAGGCGAACGCAAAAAACCAATAACTTGTTGTTTTATATATATTTTTTGTGATTGGCCGCGTTTTTGCTAAGGGAATACCAACCCAAGAGCGCGGACCCACCGCGCCCAACGCCCTGCTTCCCGAGGATTCCCCATGAGCGAGTTGCGTTTCACTGAAGATCACGAATGGCTGCGCGTCGAAGCCGATGGCAGCGTCACCGTGGGCATCACCGCCTACGCGCAGAACGCCCTTGGCGATGTGGTGTTCGTGCAACTGCCAGAGTTGCAGCAGTATGAAAAAGGCAGCGAAGCGTCCACCGTCGAATCGGTCAAGGCCGCCAGCGGCGTGTATATGCCCCTGGCCGGTGAAGTGGTCGAGGTCAACGGCCAGCTCGAAAGCAGCCCTGAACTGGTCAACGAAGACCCGATGGGCGAAGGCTGGTTCTTCCGCTTCAACCCAGCCGACAGGAGCGAAGTTACCGCCCTGCTCGACCAGGACGCCTACGACCGCCTTATCAAAGCCAACGACGACGCCTGAGGAGTTCCGCAATGACCATCAACCTCGGTACCGCCAACGAATTCATTGCCCGTCACATCGGCCCGCGCGCCGCTGACGAGCAGGCCATGCTCGCCGCCCTGGGCTTCGACTCGCTGGACGCCATGACCGCCGCAGTCATCCCCGACAGCATCAAGGGCACCAGCGTGCTTGGCTCGCACGATGGCCAGAGCGAAGCCGACGCGCTCGCTGCGCTCAAGGCCATCGCCGGCAAGAACCAGCTGTTCAAAAGCTACATCGGCCAGGGCTACTACAACACCCACACCCCAGCGCCGATCCTGCGCAACCTGCTGGAAAACCCTGCCTGGTACACCGCCTACACCCCGTACCAGCCAGAAATCTCCCAAGGCCGCCTGGAAGCGCTGCTGAACTTCCAGACCCTGATCAGCGACCTGACCGGCCTGCCGATCGCCAACGCCTCCCTGCTCGACGAAGCCACTGCTGCGGCCGAGGCCATGACGTTCTGCAAGCGCCTGTCGAAGAACAAGGCCAGCCACGCCTTCTTCGCCTCCGTGCACTGCCACCCGCAAACCCTCGACGTGCTGCGCACCCGTGCCGAGCCGCTGGGTATCGAGGTGGTGGTCGGTGACGAGCGCGAGCTGGGGGATGTCAGCGCCTTCTTCGGCGCCCTGCTGCAATACCCGGCCAGCAACGGTGAAGTGTTCGACTACCGTGAAGTGGTACAGCGCTTCCACGCCGCCAATGCCCTGGTCGCCGTCGCGGCCGACCTGCTGGCCCTGACCCTGCTGACCCCACCGGGCGAGTTCGACGCCGACGTGGCCATCGGCAGCGCCCAGCGTTTTGGCGTACCACTGGGCTTCGGTGGCCCGCACGCGGCCTACTTCGCCACCCGTGACGCGTTCAAGCGCGACATGCCGGGCCGCCTGGTCGGCGTGTCGATCGACCGCTTCGGCAAAACTGCCCTGCGCCTGGCCATGCAGACCCGCGAGCAGCACATCCGTCGCGAAAAGGCCACCAGCAACATCTGCACCGCCCAGGTGCTGCTGGCCAACATCGCCAGCATGTTCGCCGTTTACCACGGCCCGGCCGGCCTCAAGCGCATTGCCGAGCGTACCCATGCGCTGACCGCGATTCTGGCCGCCGGCCTGAAGGCGCTGGGCGTATCGGTGGTGGGCGGCAGCGCCTTCGACACCCTGACCCTGGCCACCGGCGGTACCACTGCCAGCCTGCATGACAAGGCACGCGCCCAGGGCATCAACCTGCGCCAGGTAGACGCCGCACATGTCGGCCTGTCGCTGGACGAAACCAGCACCCAGGCTGACGTCGAGTCGCTGTGGCAGCTGTTGGGTGGCGAGCAGGCACAGCCTGACTTCAGCGCACTGGCAGCCAGCACCGGCTCCCTGCTGCCGGCTGCCCTGCTGCGCCAGTCGGCCATTCTCGAACACCCGGTATTCAACCGCTATCACAGCGAAACCGAGCTGATGCGCTACCTGCGCCGCCTGGCCGACAAGGACCTGGCACTGGACCGCAGCATGATCCCGCTGGGCTCATGCACCATGAAGCTGAACGCCGCCAGCGAAATGATCCCGGTCACCTGGGCCGAGTTCGGCAACCTGCACCCGTTCGCCCCGGCCGCACAGAGCCAGGGCTACCTGCAGATGACCACCGAGCTGGAAGCCATGCTCTGCGCCGCCACCGGCTATGACGCCGTGTCGCTGCAGCCCAACGCCGGCTCCCAGGGCGAATATGCAGGCCTGCTGGCTATCCGCGCCTACCACCGCAGCCGTGGCGAAGCGCACCGCGACATCTGCCTGATCCCGTCGTCGGCCCACGGCACCAACCCGGCCACCGCACACATGGCTGGCATGCGCGTCGTCGTTACCGCCTGTGACGCCCGCGGCAACGTCGATGTCGAGGACCTGCGCGCCAAGGCCATCGAGCACCGCGAGCGCCTGGCCGCGATCATGATCACCTACCCGTCGACCCACGGTGTGTTCGAAGAAGCGATCGGCGAAATCTGCGCGATCATTCACGATAACGGTGGCCAGGTGTACATTGACGGCGCCAACATGAACGCCATGGTCGGCCTGTGCGCCCCGGGCAAGTTCGGCGGCGATGTGTCCCACCTGAACCTGCACAAGACCTTCTGCATCCCGCACGGTGGTGGCGGCCCAGGCGTTGGCCCGATTGGCGTCAAGTCGCACCTGGCGCCGTTCCTGCCTGGCCACGCGCAGCTGGAAAACACCCAAGGTGCGGTGTGCGCCGCACCGTTCGGCAGCGCCAGCATCCTGCCGATCACCTGGATGTACATCCGCATGATGGGCGGTGCCGGCCTCAAGCGTGCTTCGCAGATGGCCATTCTGAACGCCAACTACATCGCCCGCCGCCTGGAAGAGCACTATCCTGTTCTGTATACCGGTGGCAATGGCCTGGTGGCCCACGAATGCATCCTCGACCTGCGCCCGCTGAAGGACACCAGCGGCATCAGCGTCGACGACGTGGCCAAGCGCCTGATCGACTTCGGCTTCCACGCCCCGACCATGTCCTTCCCGGTGGCCGGCACGCTGATGATCGAACCGACCGAAAGCGAGTCCAAGGAAGAACTGGACCGCTTCTGCGACGCGATGATCCAGATCCGCGAAGAAATCCGTGCGGTCGAGAGCGGTACCGTGGACAAGGACGACAACCCGCTCAAGAACGCTCCGCACACTGCGGCCGAACTGGTTGGCGAATGGGCCCACGGCTACAGCCGCGAACAAGCGGTTTACCCGCTGCCAAGCCTGGTGGAAAGCAAGTACTGGCCGCCGGTTGGCCGGGTCGACAACGTGTTCGGCGACCGCAACCTGGTGTGCGCCTGCCCGTCGATCGAGAGCTATCAGGACGCCTGATTGCGCTCAGGCCCGCTACCTGACTTGAGGTGGACCTCTGTGGGAGCGGGCGCGCCCGCCCCCACAGGCTTCACCGTCCGCCTAATATCCCTGGCTGGAGGAACCACCATGTCACTGAGCGTCTTCGACCTGTTCAAGATCGGCATCGGCCCCTCCAGCTCCCACACGGTCGGCCCGATGCGCGCCGCCGCACGGTTCGCCGAAGGGCTGCGCCGTGATGACCTGCTCACCCGCACCGCCAGCGTCAAGGCCGAGCTGTATGGCTCGCTGGGCGCAACCGGCAAGGGCCACGGCAGCGACAAGGCGGTCTTGCTCGGCCTCGAAGGCGAGCACCCGGACACCGTCGACACCGAATCCATCCCCGCGCGCCTGCAAGTGATCCGCGACAGCGGCCGCCTGCGTGTGCTCGGCGAACTCGACATTGCCTTTAACGAGAAACAACACCTGGCAATGATCCGCAAGCCACTGGACTACCACCCCAACGGCATGATCTTCCGCGCCTTCGACGACGCCGGCCTGCAAATCCGCAGCCGCGAATACTACTCGGTGGGCGGTGGTTTCGTGGTCGACGAGGATGCCGCCGGCCACGACCGCATCGTCGAGGACAGCACCGTGCTGCCCTACCCGTTCAAAACCGCCAAGGAACTGCTTGGCCACTGCACCACGCAGAACCTGTCGGTAAGCCAGGTGATGCTGGCCAATGAGGCCGCCTGGCGCCCGGAGGCAGAAACCCGCGCCGGGCTGCTGCGTATCTGGCAAGTGATGCAGGATTGTGTCGATGCCGGCTGCCAGCATGAGGGCATTCTGCCAGGCGGGCTCAAGGTCAAGCGGCGGGCCCCAGCCCTGTACCGCCAGCTGAGCCGTCACCCGGAGGCCAGCCTGCGCGATGCGCTGTCGGTGCTCGACTGGGTCAACCTCTATGCCCTGGCGGTGAACGAGGAAAATGCCAATGGCGGGCGTGTGGTTACCGCGCCCACCAATGGCGCGGCGGGCATCGTCCCGGCGGTGCTGCACTACTACATGCGCTTCGTGCCGGGCGCCAGCGAAGACGGGGTGGTGCGTTTTCTGCTCACTGCCGCAGCCATCGGCATCCTGTACAAGGAGAATGCCTCTATCTCCGGCGCCGAAGTGGGCTGCCAGGGCGAGGTCGGCGTGGCGTGCTCCATGGCGGCGGGGGCACTGTGCGAAGTGATGGGGGGCAGCGTGCAACAGGTGGAGAACGCTGCCGAAATCGGCATGGAACACAACCTGGGCCTGACCTGCGACCCGATCGGCGGCTTGGTTCAGGTGCCCTGCATCGAGCGCAATGCCATGGGCTCGGTGAAGGCGATCAACGCCGTGCGCATGGCCTTGCGCGGCGACGGGCAGCACTTCGTGTCGCTCGACAAGGTCATCCGCACCATGCGCCAGACCGGCGCCGATATGAAAAGCAAATACAAGGAGACCGCCCGCGGCGGTCTTGCCGTCAACATCATCGAATGTTGACCCCACAATAAAACCAAGGAGTCACCGATGTCCGAAACACTGCTCAAGACCCCACTGCACGCCCTGCACCTGGAACTGGGTGCGCGCATGGTGCCGTTCGCCGGCTACGACATGCCGGTGCAGTACCCGCTGGGCGTGCTCAAGGAGCATTTGCACACCCGCGAGCAGGCCGGCCTGTTCGATGTCTCGCACATGGGCCAGATCATCCTGCGCGGTGCCGATGCCGCCAAGGCCCTGGAAAGCCTGGTGCCGGTGGATATCATCGACCTGCCGGTGGGCATGCAGCGCTATGCCATGTTCACCAATGAACAAGGCGGCATCCTTGACGACCTGATGGTTGCCAACCTGGGCGACGATACCCTGTTCCTGGTGGTCAACGCAGCCTGCAAGGACCAGGACCTGGCCCACCTGCAAACACACATCGGGAGCCGTTGCGAGGTGCAGCCGCTGTTCGACCAACGTGCCCTGCTCGCCCTGCAAGGGCCGGCCGCGGTCAAGGTGCTGGAGCGCATGGCCCCGGAAGTGGCCGGCATGACCTTCATGCAGTTCCGGCCGGTAAAACTGCTGGGTGAAGACTGCTTCGTCAGCCGCTCAGGCTACACCGGCGAAGACGGCTACGAAATTTCGGTACCGGTCCATGCCGCCGACGCCTTGGCCCGCAGCCTGCTGGCCGAGCCCGAAGTACAGCCCATTGGCCTGGGCGCGCGGGACTCGCTGCGCCTGGAAGCCGGCCTGTGCCTGTATGGCCATGACATGAATACCGAGACGACCCCGATCGAAGCCAGCCTGCTGTGGGCGATTTCCAAGGTGCGCCGTGCCGACGGTGCACGTGCTGCCGGCTTCCCCGGCGCCGAAGCGATCTTTGCCCACCAGCGCGACGGTGTGGCGCGCAAACGTGTTGGCCTGTTGCCCCAGGAGCGCACGCCGGTACGTGAAGGCGCCGATATTGTTGATGCCAACGATAAACCGGTGGGCAAAGTGTGCAGCGGTGGCTTCGGGCCGACACTCGGCGCACCGGTTGCAATGGGTTATGTCGATAATGAACATGCTGCACTCGATACCGCACTGTTTGCCGTAGTGCGTGGCAAGAAGGTTGCCCTGAAGGTCAGCAAAATGCCTTTCGTGGCGCAACGTTACTACCGTGGCTGAAACGGCTTTGTGAAGGTTGCGGTCAGGTTCGAGATATTCGATTTCGAACCTGCCCAATAACTTTTGAACATGGCGCCAGGCCAGGCGCCATGCCGTTTCCGACAACTCGGTCGGTTATCGGCAAGCGATCGATTTTCCGTGCGGGCAAGGGCTTGTTTTTCGCTCGGGAGTTGGCGTAGAGTCACTGTACTGTGTTTGCATGGGTCGCAACAGTTCGTGACCTGGGCCAGTAGCCGCAATCTGCTACAACCCGTTCGACGTCTCTTACTTTCCTGCAACCCAGCCCAGTAATCTTTTGCTTACAAACAATGCAGAAGAAACTGTCATCAAAAATTAGTTTCATAGGAAATAAGACAATGGCTGAGCGTCAGAACGGTACCGTCAAGTGGTTCAATGACGAAAAAGGTTACGGCTTCATCACCCCAGAAAGCGGTCCGGATCTGTTCGTGCACTTCCGCGCAATCCAAGGTAACGGCTTCAAGAGCCTGAAAGAAGGCCAGAAGGTGACCTTCATTGCTGTGCAAGGCCAAAAGGGCATGCAGGCTGACGAAGTCCAGGCAGAAGGCTGAAACTTCTATAAAAGAGCCCCTGCGTTGACGCGCAGGGGCTTTTTTTTGCTTGCAATTCCATAGAATGAGCCTTTTCCATTCGGAGCTGCCCAGCGATGCCCAAGCCCCACCTTCTCCCACAGGGTGACTTTCCCGCCGCTGGCTTTGGCCGACGACTGGCCGCGATGTTCTACGACTTCCTGCTGTGTACTGCACTGCTGATCGTGACCGCCGGTGCCTACAAGCTGATCCAGATGGCGATCATTGGCGAAGCGCGCATGCGTGAGCTGACCGAGGCCGGTGCACTGGATGGCGACCCGCTACTGTCGACGGTACTGCTGTTCGCCTTGTTCGGCTTCTTTGCCAAGTTCTGGACCCATGGCGGGCAGACGCTGGGCATGCAGGTGTGGGGCGTGCGCGTGCAGAATGCCGATGGCTCAGCCATCAGCCTGTGGCAGGCATTGTTGCGCTTCGTGGTATCCATTGCCTCATGGCTGTGCCTGGGGCTGGGTTTTTTCTGGGTGTTGATCGACAAGCGAAAGCGTGGCTGGCATGACATCTATTCGGAAAGCCAGCTGGTGCGGGTACCGAAGCAAAAGAAATGACTTGAGCGTTGTGTTGCCTACTACGGCCATAGGGCCATCAGCCACAAAAAAGCCGACCCTGAGGTCGGCTTTTTCATGAAGCTCAGGCCATCAACCCGCCCGACGCAACAGCCAGACACCGGCCAAGGCGCAGATCCCCGCCGGGATCACCACCGCCAGCAGCGGCGGGAAGCCGAACACCTGGCTAGAAGGCCCCAGCAGGTCCTGGGCAATACGGAACACGAAACCCACCAGCACACCGGTGAACACACGCTGGCCCAGGGTGACCGAACGCAGCGGGCCGAAGATGAACGAGATCGCCATCAGCACCAGCGCCGCCGTAACCATCGGCTGCAGCACCTTGGTCCAGAACGCCAACCAGTAACGGGCATTGTTCAGGCCCTGGTCGGACAGGTAGTGGATGTAATCCCACAACCCGGTAATGGACAGCGACTCCGGCGCCAGGATCACGGTATTGAGCAGTTCTGGCGTGAGCGAAACGTCCCAGCGCTCCTGCGGCGCGCCGACCACTTCGGTGTGGTCGCCACGGAAGTAGGTGGTACGCACGTCGGCGAGCAGCCAGTGGTCGTTCTGGTACTGCGCGCGGCGGGCGAAGCTTGAGGTGACGATCTTGCGCTCGCTGTCGAAGCGGTAACGGGTCACACCCAGCAGCAGGCCGTTGGGCTGTACGGAGTTGATGTGCACATATTCTTCACCCTGGCGGTGCCACATGCCGCGCTTGGAGCTCTGCGCCTCACCACCGCCCTGGGCCAGGGAACGGTCGGCCTGGGCCTTGTTCTCGGTCACCGGTGCCACGTATTCGCCGATCAGCAGCCCTACCAGCATCAGCACCAGCATCGGCTTCATCACCGCCCAGACGATGCGGCCGATAGACACCCCGGCCGCACGCATGATGGTCAGTTCGCTGCTGCTGGCCAGGCTGCCCAGGCCGATCAGGCAGCCGATCAAGGCCGCCATCGGCAGCATGTCATAGAGCCGCCGGGGTGCTGTCAGCAGGACGAAGTTGCCGGCCTCCATCAACGTGTAGGTATCACTCAGGTCGCCCATCTCGTCGATGAAGGCGAACAGCGAGGCCAGGCCGAGGATGATGCCCAGCACAGCCAGAATGGCCAGCAGCACGCTCTGGCCGATGTAGCGGTCCAGCTTACCCATGGGCCACCTCCGCACGACGGGCGGCACGCTTGAGGCGCAGCGGTTCCCAGTACAACAGGCCAAGGCCGATCAACAGGAACAGGCCGTGGACCCACCACATGCCCAGGCCAATCGGCAATTTGCCCTTCTCGAGGGCACCACGTACGGAAATCAGCATTGTCAGGTAAGCCATGTACAAAAGAATTGCCGGCAGCAGCTTGAGGAAGCGGCCCTGACGGGGGTTGACCCGGGACAGCGGCACCGCCAGCAAGGTAACGACGAATACCAGGATCGGCAGCGACAACCGCCACTGCAGCTCGGCGCGCTCTCGCAGGCCCTCCTTGCCGATCAGCTCGGAAGTGGGAATGGCTTCGCGCTCGGTCACTTCTTCGGCCACTTCCGGTTTGGGCAGCTGCACGCCATAGGTGTCGTACTTGATCGCACGGTAATCGGCCTGACCAGGATTGCCGTCATAGCGGTAGCCGTTTTCCAGCACCAGGTAGCGGTTACCGTCGGCCTGGATCTCCTGGTGACCCTTTTCAGCGACCAGTACCGACGGGGCACGGTCCTTGGTCTTGTCCTGGTTGAAGCGCTTCTCGGAGATGAACACCCCGGACAGGTTGACGCGGTCGTCCGACAGCTGCTCGGTGTAGGTCACCCGCGAACCGTCACGCAGGGTCTGGAAGCGGCCCGGCACCAAGGTGTCGAACTCGGTCAGCGTGTCCTGCTGGGCAATGATCTGCTGCACCTGGGCAACGCCCAACGGCGCAAGGCTCAGGCTCAGCCAGGCCACCAGCAGGGCAACCAGGGCCGCCGGCGCCATGGTCAGCCCCAACAGGCGCTGCTGGCTCATACCGGTTGCAGACAGCACGGTCATCTCGCTTTCCAGGTACAGCCGCCCGTAAGCCAGCAAAATGCCGAGGAACAGCCCCAGAGGCAGGATCAGTTGCAGGAAACCCGGCAGCCGGAAGCCCATGATCAGGAACAGCACGCCCGGATCGAGCACGCCCTGAGCGGCCTGGGCCAGATATTTGATGAAGCGCCCACTCATGATGATCACCAGCAGCACTGCGCTGACGGCGCTCAAGGTCACCAGGACCTCGCGGGACAGATAACGAAAGACGATCAAACCAGACACTCCTGGGTTGTCAGGGCGGACTGCCATGCAATGGCGCCAAACAATGACTTAGTACAGCCAAGACCAATGCCGGTTCGCCAAAGGCGAACCTCCATGTAAAGTGCGCGCATTATCCTGTGATTGACCGCGCCTGTCACTTGGCCGCGCATGAAGGCGCATATCGGGGTTGTCAGCACGCTTGCCGCAGGCTCAAACTGGCAGCTTTTCCGCTGGCGCGCGACTACGCGGCCAAGCCCGTCCTGAGCGCTGGAACACACAGCGCCACTTGTATCGATCATTCGGGGACCCTGACATGGAACTGGTTGTAAAAAGCGTAGCTGCTGCATCCGTAAAAACTGCCACCCTGGTCATTCCGGTAGGTGAAAACCGCAAGCTTGGCGCCGTTGCCAAGGCGGTCGACCTGGCCAGCGAAGGTGCCATCAGCGCTGTGCTCAAACGCGGCGACCTGGTTGGCAAGCCAGGCCAGACCCTGCTGCTGCAGAACCTGCAGGGCCTGAAAGCTGAGCGCGTGCTGCTGGTGGGCAGTGGCAAGGACGAAGCCCTGGGTGACCGCACCTGGCGCAAACTGGTCGCCAGCGTGGCCGGCGTGCTCAAGGGCCTGAATGGCGCCGATGCCGTGCTGGCCCTGGACGATGTCGCAGTCAACAACCGCGATGCCCACTACGGCAAATACCGCCTGCTGGCAGAAACCCTGCTCGACGGCGAGTACGTGTTCGACCGCTTCAAGAGCCAGAAGGTCGAGCCACGCGCCCTGAAAAAAGTCACCCTGCTGGCCGACAAGGCCGGCCAGGCGGAAGTCGAGCGTGCCGTCAAGCACGCCAGCGCCATTGCCACCGGCATGGCCTTCACCCGCGACCTGGGCAACCTGCCGCCTAACCTGTGCCACCCAAGTTTCCTCGCCGAACAGGCCAAGGACCTGGGCAAGGCGCACAAGGCGCTGAAGGTCGAGGTACTGGACGAGAAGAAGATCAAGGACCTGGGCATGGGCGCGTTCTACGCCGTGGGCCAGGGCAGCGACCAGCCACCGCGCCTGATCGTGCTCAACTACCAGGGCGGCAAGAAGGCTGACAAGCCGTTCGTGCTGGTGGGCAAGGGCATCACCTTCGATACCGGCGGCATCAGCCTCAAGCCAGGCGCCGGCATGGACGAAATGAAGTACGACATGTGCGGCGCTGCCAGCGTGCTCGGCACCCTGCGTGCAGTGCTTGAACTGCAACTGCCAATCAACCTGGTATGCCTGCTGGCCTGCGCCGAGAACATGCCAAGCGGCGGCGCCACCCGCCCGGGTGACATCGTCACCACCATGAGCGGCCAGACCGTGGAAATTCTCAACACCGACGCCGAAGGCCGCCTGGTGCTGTGCGACACCCTGACCTACGCCGAGCGCTTCAAGCCGCAGGCGGTGATCGACATCGCCACCCTGACCGGCGCCTGCATCGTCGCCCTGGGCAGCCACACCACCGGCCTGATGGGCAACAACGACGACCTGGTCGGCCAGTTGCTCGACGCTGGCAAGCGCGCCGACGACCGTGCCTGGCAATTGCCGCTGTTCGACGAATACCAGGAGCAGCTGGACAGCCCGTTCGCCGACATGGGCAACATCGGCGGGCCGAAGGCCGGGACCATCACCGCAGGCTGCTTCCTGTCGCGCTTCGCCAAGGCCTACAACTGGGCGCACATGGACATCGCCGGTACCGCCTGGATCAGTGGTGGCAAGGACAAGGGCGCCACAGGCCGCCCGGTGCCCCTGCTGACCCAGTACCTGCTGGACCGCGCTGGCGCCTGATGCCGTGAGGCCGGTGGTGTCTAGCGCACCATCGGCCGGCGATGACCACCATGAGCAAAGTCGACTTCTACATCTTGCCCACCGACTCGCTGTCGGCGCGGCTCGATTTCGCCTGCAAACTGTGCGAAAAGGCCTGGCGCCTCGGTCACCGGGTCTATCTGCATTGCCAGGATGCCGAGCAGCGCAACGAGCTGGACCTGCGTTTGTGGCGCTTCAAGGGTGAGGCCTTCGTGCCCCACGACCTGGCCGAGCTGCATGCCGATGCCGGCGTGGCCCTTGGCCTGGATGACAGCGCGGGCGATCACCGCGACCTGCTGATCAACCTGGGGGCCGGCGTGCCGGGCTTCGTCGGCCAGTTCGAGCGCGTGGCCGAAATCGTGGTGGAAGAGCCTGGCATCCGCCAATCCGCCCGTGAACGATTCCGTTTCTACCGCGAACAGGGCTATGCTCTGCAAGACCACCGCTTACAGCGACTTTGACGACGATGGACAAGCCCTCCCCTTTGCCCGACTCCGCCCATCTGCTCGATGACCTCGAGTCGATCCGCCAGCTGCTTGGCGATGCCGACCTGCAACCGCCGCTGCTGACCGAGACGGTGGAGCAGATCCCGTTGCTGCTGGAAGAACCTGCCGGTCACCCTGCACCTGATAGCAAACCGATCGCTGTCGAGCCCGAGGAAGACCCGCAGACCCGCCGGCAGGACACCCTGCTGCACCTGGAAAGCGAGCTGCGCGCAGCGGCGCAGATGATCATGCAGGACGTGATCAACGACTTCACCCCGCATATCGAAAACGAGATCAAGCGCCGGCTGGATGCGCGGATCGAGCGCTTGATCAAGCGTACCGAGTGATATTCCGGGGCCGCTTTGCGGCCCATTCGCGGCACAAGGCCGCTTCTGCAGGCACCGCGATCCCTGTAGGAGCGGCCTTGCGCCGCGAATGGGCTGCAAAGCAGCCCCAGCGGCTGTCGCCTCAACACCCCAGCTTGGTTATACTTCCCGGCTTTCCCGAATAAATGCACAGGGTCCCGCCGCGCATGGATAAGACCTACCAGCCGCACGCCATCGAAACTTCCTGGTACAACACCTGGGAGTCCGAGAACTATTTCGCCCCACAAGGTGCAGGCGAGTCCTACACCATCATGATCCCGCCGCCGAACGTGACCGGCAGCCTGCACATGGGCCACGGGTTCAACAACGCGATCATGGATGCCCTGATCCGTTTCCGCCGTATGCAAGGCCGCGACACCCTCTGGCAGCCAGGTACCGACCACGCCGGTATCGCCACCCAGATGCTGGTCGAGCGCCAGCTCGAAGCCAAGGGCCAGAACCGGCATGACCTGGGCCGCGAAAAGTTCCTGGAAAAGGTCTGGGAATGGAAGGACCAGTCCGGCGGCAACATCAGCCGCCAGATCCGCCGCCTGGGCTCGTCGGTAGACTGGAGCCGCGAGCGCTTCACCATGGACGACGGCCTGTCCGAAGCGGTCAAGGAAGCTTTCGTGCGCCTGCATGAAGACGGCCTGATCTACCGCGGCAAGCGCCTGGTCAACTGGGACACCAAGCTGCACACGGCCATCTCCGACCTCGAAGTGGAAAACCACGACGAAAAAGGCCACCTGTGGAACCTGCGCTACCCGCTCGCCGACGGCGCCAAGACCGCCGAAGGCCTGGACTACCTGGTCGTCGCCACCACCCGTCCGGAAACCCTGCTGGGTGACGCAGCCGTTGCGGTCAACCCGAACGACGAACGCTACCAGGCACTGATCGGCAAGTTCGTCGAACTGCCGCTGGTCGGCCGCCGCATCCCGATCATCGCCGACGACTACTGCGACCCCGAGTTCGGTACCGGCTGCGTGAAGATCACCCCGGCTCACGACTTCAACGACTATGAAGTCGGCAAGCGCCACAACCTGCCACTGCTGAACATCTTCGACAAGAACGCCTTCGTGCTGGCCAGTGCCCAGGCGTTCAACCTCGACGGCAGCGTCAACGAGCAGGTCGACACCCGCCTGCCGGCCCAGTACGCCAACCTCGACCGCTTCGTCGCGCGCAAGCAGATCGTTGCCGACCTGGACGCCCAGGGCCTGCTGGTGAGCATTGACGACCACGCCCTGAAAGTACCGAAAGGTGACCGTTCGGGCACCGTCATCGAGCCGTGGCTGACCGACCAGTGGTACGTTTCCACCAAGCCGCTGGCAGAACCTGCCATCGCTGCCGTGGAAGATGGCCGCATCCAGTTCGTGCCCAAGCAGTACGAGAACATGTACTTCTCCTGGATGCGTGACATCCAGGACTGGTGCATCAGCCGCCAGCTGTGGTGGGGCCATCGCATCCCGGCGTGGTACGACGAGGCCGGCCAGGTCTACGTTGGCCGCGACGAAGCCGAAGTGCGTGCCAAGCACAACCTGGGCGCCGACGTGGCCCTGCGCCAGGACGACGACGTACTCGACACCTGGTTCAGCTCGGGCCTGTGGACCTTCTCCACCCTGGGCTGGCCGGAACAGACCGAGTTCCTCAAGAAGTTCCACTCCACCGATGTGCTGGTAACCGGCTTCGACATCATCTTCTTCTGGGTTGCGCGCATGATCATGCTGACCATGCACCTGATCAAGAACGAAGATGGCACCCCGCAGGTACCGTTCAAGACCGTGTATGTGCACGGCCTGGTACGCGACGGCCAGGGCCAGAAGATGTCCAAGTCCAAGGGCAACGTCCTCGACCCGCTGGACATCGTCGACGGCATTACCCTCGACGCCCTTCTGGAAAAACGCACCAGCGGCATGATGCAGCCCAAGCTGGCCGAGAAAATCGCCAAGCAGACCAAGGCCGAGTTCCCCGAGGGTATCGCCAGCTACGGCACCGACGCCCTGCGCTTCACCTTCTGCTCGCTGGCCTCCACTGGCCGCGACATCAAGTTCGACATGGGCCGCGTCGAAGGCTACCGCAACTTCTGCAACAAGATCTGGAACGCCGCCCGCTATGTGCTGGACAAGGGCGAGGACTGCGGCCAGAACGGCGAAGCCTACGAGCTGTCGCTGGCTGACCGCTGGATCATCTCGCAGCTGCAGCGCACCGAAGCCGAAGTGACCCGCCAGCTGGAGCAGTTCCGCTTCGACCTGGCCAGCCAGGCGCTGTACGAGTTCATCTGGAACCAGTACTGCGATTGGTACCTGGAACTGTCCAAGCCGGTACTGTGGGACGAAAACGCCCCGGTCGAGCGCGCCCGTGGCACCCGCCGCACTTTGGTGCGCGTACTGGAAGTGGCGCTGCGCCTGGCGCACCCGTTCATGCCTTTCATTACCGAAGAAATCTGGCAGCGTATCGCGCCGCTGGCCGGTATCGAAGGCAAGACCATCATGCTGCAGCCTTGGCCAGTGGCCAATGAAGCCCGTATCGACGCGGCTGCCGAAGGCGACATCGAGTGGCTGAAGGAGCTGATGGTCGGCCTGCGCAATATCCGCGCCGAAATGAACATCGGCCCAGGCAAGCCACTGCCGCTGTTCCTGAAGAACGCCAACGCCGACGACCAGCGCCGCCTGCAGGAAAACGAAGCGCTGCTGAAGAAACTGGCCAAGGTCGAGTCGTTCACCGTCCTGGGGGATGCTGATGAGGCGCCGTTGTCGGCCACTGCCTTGGTCGGTGACCTGCAAGTGCTGGTGCCTATGGCTGGCCTGATCGACAAGGATGCCGAGCTGGCGCGCCTGAACAAGGAAATCCAGCGTCTGCAAGGCGAAGTGCAACGCGTGGGCGGCAAGCTCTCCAACGCCGCCTTCGTCGACAAGGCACCGCCTGCGGTCATCGAGAAGGAACGCGCCAAGCTGGCCGAGTCCGAACAGGCCCTCGCCAACTTCACCGAGCAGCATGCGCGG
>NZ_JBNRIK010000013.1:28825-71365 GCF_053557975.1 Pseudomonas sp. XP2 | reverse complement strand
CGCCGCTATCGTGGGGGCGCGGCCTTGTGCCGCGAATGGGCCCACAGCGGCCCTCTGGCCAGCACCTGCAGCACCGGACCCGAGCATGACCCAAAACAAACCCACCTTGCACCCGCGCAACCGCCACCAGGGCCGTTACGACTTCCCCAGCCTGATCAAGGCCCACCCTGACCTGGCCCGTTTCACCATTACCAACCCACACGGCAAACCCAGCATCGACTTCGCCAACCCCGAAGCCGTGCGGGTGTTCAACCGTGCCCTGCTCAAGGCCCAGTACGGCATTCAGCACTGGGACATCCCCGCCGACTACCTGTGCCCGCCCATTCCCGGCCGCGCCGACTACATCCACGTGGCCGCCGACCTGTTGGCCGACGACAATGCGGGTGAAATCCCCAAGGGCGCCAAGGTGCGTGCGCTGGATATCGGCGTTGGCGCCAACTGCATCTACCCGCTGCTGGGCTACAGTGACTACCGCTGGCGCTTCCTCGGCTCGGACATCGACCCCGTGGCCCTGGCCTCGGCCAAAGCCATTGTCCAGGCCAATGGCCTGGGCAAGGCCATCACCCTGCGCCAGCAGGCCAACCGCGCGCATATTCTCAGCGGCTTGCTGCAGGACGACGACCGCTTCGACCTGACCCTGTGCAACCCGCCCTTCCATGCCTCGCGCGAGGAAGCCACCCGTGGCAGCCAACGCAAGTGGAAGAACCTGGGCAAGCAGGACCCCAAGCGCAAGCTGCCGGTGCTGAACTTCGGCGGCCAGAACAATGAACTGTGGTGTGAAGGCGGTGAAATCCGCTTTGTCAGCCAACTGGTTGGCGAAAGCGTGCAATACGCCGAGCAGGTGTTGTGGTTCACCAGCCTGGTATCCAAAGCCAGCAACCTGCCGGGTATCGAGGCTGCGCTCAGCAAAGCAGGCGCCAAAGCCGTGCGCATCCATGACATGGGCCAGGGCCAGAAGCAGAGCCGCATGGTCGCCTGGAGCTTCCAGGACGACGCCGCGCGCAAGGCCTGGCACGCCCGGCGTAAAACCCAGGCATGAAAAAACCGCGCCTGGGCAAGCCAGGCGCGGTTTTTGTCAACGCTTCAACAATTACTTGTTGATGGCATCGGTCAGCACTTTGGCTGGAACGAACTTGACGACTTTCTTGGCAGCGATTTCGATGGCAGCGCCAGTCGAAGGGTTGCGGCCGGTACGGGCAGGACGCTCGGAGACTTTCAGCTTGCCGATGCCTGGCAGAGTGATTTCAGCGCCGTTTTCCAGCTGGTCGGCAACGATCTGGCCCAGTTGCTCCAGAGCGTTCTTGGCGGTGGTTTTTGGCGCGGCGATCGATTCGGCGATGTCGGCAATCAGTTGGTCTTTGGTCAATGCCATGGTGGTGTTCCTTCCCTATCAAATTCGATGGTTATGCAGCGAACTACGACGTTATCGGGCCAGCCCCTTACAGTGGAGGGCCGCGCCAATTGCGTATGTAGATACATAAATCGGCGTTTGGTTCGACACGACGACAGCACGCTGCCAGCACTGCGCCACACGAGGGGCGCAAGACCGCGCAAAACTACCACAGGAATGGATAAATATCCGCTGCGCACTTCGATTTAATGCAGGTTTTTCGGGGGTTTTAGCCTAAAACGCAGAAAACTGAACAAAAAACGAACAACCGACATATCTGCCAACATACGGCCACTGCATCACCTTGTGTCTAGGGTAAACTTGCCAACTTTTGCAGCTCGCCGAGAATCCCATGCCAATCCGTCATTGCATCGTTCACCTGATCGACAAAAAGCCCGATGGCAGCCCTGCTGTACTGCATGCCCGCGACGCCGAGCTGGCCGCATCCGATGCCATCGAAAACCTGCTGGCAGACCTCAACGACAGTTACAACGCCAAGCAAGGCAAGGCCTGGGGTTTTTTCCACGGTGAGTCTGGGGCCTACCCGCTCAGTGGCTGGCTGAAGCAGTACCTCGATGAGGAAAAGGACTTCACCGCCTTCAGCCGCGTGGCGGTGGAACACCTGCAAAAGCTGATGGAAGAGTCCAACCTGTCCACCGGCGGGCACACCCTGTTTGCCCATTACCAGCAAGGCATGACCGAGTACCTGGCGATTGCCCTGCTGCACCACAGCGAAGGCGTGGCAGTGAACGCCGAGCTTGATGTAACGCCTTCGCGCCACCTAGACCTTGGCCAGCTGCACCTGGCAGCGCGCATCAACCTGTCGGAATGGCAGAACAACAAGAGTTCCAAACAGTACATTTCGTTCATCAAGGGCAAGAACGGCAAAAAGGTCTCGGACTATTTCCGCGACTTCATCGGCTGCCAGGAAGGCGTCGACGGCCCAGGCGAAACCCGCACCCTGCTCAAGGCTTTCAGTGACTTCGTCGAGAGCGAAGACCTGCCGGAAGCGTCTGCCCGCGAAAAGACCCAGACCCTGGTCGATTACGCCACCACCCAGACCAAGCTGGGCGAACCGGTCACGCTGGAAGAGCTGTCCAGCCTGATCGACGAGGACCGGCCCAAGGCGTTTTACGACCATATCCGCAACAAGGATTACGGCCTGTCTCCGGAAATCCCCGCAGACAAACGCACCCTCAACCAGTTCCGTCGCTTCACTGGCCGGGCCGAAGGCCTGTCGATCAGCTTCGAGGCGCACCTGCTGGGGGACAAGGTTGAATATGACGAAGAGGCTGGTACCTTGGTCATCAAGGGCCTGCCAACGCAGCTGGTCGATCAGCTCAAGCGCCGCAAGGACTGATCAGCTGCCTGCATAGGAGGCGACCAGCGCCTCCTTGGCCGACTTGCGCAGCCGCTTCACCAGGCGCTCCTGGCGCAATGCCTCGCCTTTGTTCGGCCACTGCTCCACATACACCAGCGCCTGCGCGGGGCTGGTCTTGAAATACCGCGCGCCCTGCCCTTTCTGATGCGCCACGAAACGCCGCTGCGGGTCGTCACTGATGCCGCAGTAGAGCGAACCATTGGCGGCACGCACAAGGTAGACATACCAGGGTTTCGCTACCGGTTGCGGCAATTCTTCACTCACGACGCCAGCTCTTTCGATGATTAATTTGGTGAGCCCAACGCTTTAGGGCTACATCATGTTCCGCACACTACCGCAAATACTGCTCGGCGCAACGCTGTCGACCATCGCCGTTACCGCCAACGCCTCGATCGGCGCAAAGGTCGCCCAAAAAATGCAGGCCAACTACGACGCGACCCCGCCACAATGCGAGGGCGAAGCCGTACCCGCCCATGCCTGTTCCGGGGTGCTGCTAAGGTCGACCCGGCCCTCGCCCGCGTATCACACCTGGCACCACAGCCCCAACTCCAAGGCCAAAGGTGCGGTGTCGTTTTCCTACCTGCGCGCAGATATTCCGGTGACCCGCCTGGCAGAAGATGGCCGCAGCGGTTTCACCCTGCACCCCATGCTGCAAAGGCCCAAAGGCACCCTGCGCTATGAAATGCTCTGCGCCATGCCCAGCGACGGCGATACCTGGGAACGCGGCTCCCGCGGCTGCGGCGACAACCGCCAGACGGCGGATGTCGAAACCGTCTGCCATGAGCAAGGCATCCTGACGGCCGAGGACTGGATCGCGCAGTTCAGAAAAACCGGTGACTACAAACAGCAATGTGCCTTCGACATCCAGCGCGCCCGGGTGCCGGAGCGGGCCGAGGCTTTCCACCAAAGCCTGCGGGTCAAGCAATTGTTCGCCGCTGAAATGCCATTCCCGTGGAACGAGGTGATGATCGGCGCGTGGGACGAAGCACGCTCCGGCAGCTTGCCCATCCAATCGTTCTTCTACATCGACGGCCCATACGGCGCGCTTGAGCAGGCTCAGGCGGACCAACGCGACTGGCACCAGACCCACGGCAGCTTCATTCCCGTCATCCGCATACAACTGCCGAAGTCACTGCAGGACGGTGCCAGGTTCAGCTACCACGACGGCGATCAGGCTGTAGCGCTGCCCTGACTGTGCTGGTAAGCGCGCAGGCCCTTGAAGGCCTGCTGGCGCACCTTGTTCTTGAGCATGGGTGACCACCCCAGCAACATACCCGGCACACCCAATGCCTGCCGCGACCAGCGCCACAAGTCGAAGGTATCGTCATGCTGGCAGATCAACCCGTCGCGAATCACAAACCGTGCCTGGATGTCGTTGACCACAACACGGCCGGTCTGGCTGAACAGGTAGGTCGCCACCCAGTGCGCGCCGCCACTGCGCTCGTCGGCGCGCACACTGTCGAATGCCAGGGTGAAGTTTTTGGCCCGGGTAGTGAGCATCCGCCACATGTCGCCCACATCCCTGCCGCGCAGGGTGCCGAAAACCGGGTCGCTGAAAACGATATCGTCGCTGTAACAGGCCACCATGGCCTCGGCGTCCAGGCGCTGGAAAGCCTGGTAGAAGCGGGTGATCAGGTCGCGGTTGGCGTCGCTCATGGGGCAGATCCGTCCAGGGCTCGAAAACAGCACCATAATCTGCTCCGCAGGCTTATGCCAGTGCCGGCCCCACAGGGATCACGCTGCCCGCAAAATGTGTGCAATGCCAGCGGAAGCGGCTTTACCCGCGATAGCGCCGGCAGTGCCAGCACATGCCTCAAACTTTCTCGCAGGTCACCTGCACATGCAAAGCACGCCCGGCACCCAGCCCGAATACGATGGCGCCAATGCCCAGCACGGCAAAAATCCAGCCCAGTGCCGCCCAGCCCCCGGTGATGTCGTGCACCAGGCCCACCGCAAACGGCCCCATCGACGCCAGGGTGTAACCTACCCCCTGGGCCATGCTCGACAGGTTCGCCGCCACATGGGCATCTTTCGAGCGCAGCACGATCAAGGTCAGCGCCAGGGCAAAGGTGCCACCTTGCCCCAGGCCCAGCACCACGGCCCATCCCCACAACCCGGACAACGGTGCATACAGGCAACCGAACAGGCCGGCCAGGGTGATGAGCATGACCAGCACGATGGCCAGCCGCTGGTCCTTGCCACGGGTGGCCAGCCAGGGCGCACTGAGCGAGCTGACCAGTTGCACGATCACCGACCCCGACAACACCAGGCCTGCGTCGGTCGGGCTCAGGCCGCGGCCGATGAGGATCGACGGCAACCAACCGAACACGATGTAGGCCAGCGATGACTGCAGGCCCATGTACAGGGTTACCTGCCAGGCCAGCGGGTCACGCCACAGGCCACGCACGCGATAGGCCACCTTGTGCAGGCCATGCCCCCGTCGCGCCTGCGGCAGCCACACCAACATGGCCAGCAACGCCGGCAACGCCCAGAAGCCCAGCCCCATTGCCCAACCACCCTCAAAATGCTGGGCCAAAGGCACCGTCGCCCCCGCCGCCATCGCCGCACCCAGGCACAACGCCATGGTGTAGACGCCAGTCAGCGTGCCAGCATGTTGCGGGAAGTCGCGTTTGACGATACCTGGCAACAAGACGCCGATGATGCCGATGCTGGCCCCCGCCATCAGGCTGCCGAGAAACACCCCGACAGCCCCAAAGGCGCTTCGTACCACGATGCCTAGCGCCAGGGTGACGAGAATGCCGAGGATCACCCGCTCGCTGCCAAAGCGCCGCGCGAGCACCGGTGCCAGCGGGGCAAACAAACCAAGGCAAAGTACCGGCAAGGTGGTCAGCAAGCCGGCCTGCGAGGCATTAAGCCCGAGGCCCTCGGACACCTGCCCCAGCACCGGCGCCATGCTCGACAGCGCCGGGCGCAGGTTCAATGCAACCAGCACCAGGCCAAGCAGCAACAGCCAAGGCCGCCGCAACACCACAGGTTGCTGCTGAACCTGCTCATCGTCAGCTTCGGCATCGATCAAAAGCTCATCGAGGTCGCGCTCGTTGCGCGGGGTGTTATGGGTTATGGATTCAGCCATGGCCTTCTCGGAGTCAGGATTCGATGAGGGTACGGCTCAGGCGCTTGGCCCGCTCCGCATCACGTTGTTCGACGGCGTCGAGGATCTGCCCATGCAGATCGAACGTGGATTGGCAACGGGGCACGGTTGCCATGTTGTGCTTCAGAGCAGCCGCCACCACCCCGGCAAAGTACCGGTACAGCTCGCTTAACGCCGGGTTGTGCGCGGCATCGACCAGCCGCTGGTGAAATACCAGGTCGCACGCTACATATTCATCGACATCCCCGTGAAAGTGCCCGGCACTGCCGGCCAAGGCATCACGCAGCGCTTGCAGGTCAGTATCCGTTCGGCGCAGCGCCGCCAGGCCAACGGCTTCAGCCTCAAGGATATGGCGGGTTTCCCGGGCCTGCTCCGGGGTGCAGCGCGACATTGCCTGCACCGCCTGCAAGGGGTCATGCGCCGTGCGCAAGTAGCTACCGTCGCCCTGACGAATTTCCACCAGGCCACTGAAAGCCAGCACGCGCATCGCCTCGCGCACGGTGTTGCGGCTTATGCCCAGCTGATGGGCCAGCTCCGGCTCAGTCGGCAAGCGCTGCCCGACCTGCCAATCGCCCATCACGATACGCTCGCGCATGCGCTCCACGGCCAGCTCCACGAGAGAGCGCTTGGTCAACTCGGTACCCATCTCACTCAACCAATCATCCGATGAATCGACAGAGCTTAGTGGATATCGGGCAGCCGGGCAAACCACCAGGTATTTGAACCCAGGCGTTCGGGGTCGAAGAGAGCAGCCGTTAGGCTGTGGGCATGCCCTGCGAATAGGGGGCGCGGTGCCTGGCACCGGCTTCGCCGGTGTTCGCGGGGCAAGCCCGCTCCCACAGGGCGACTGCTAAATCAGGCAGTTAGCAGCTATTCTGTGGAAGCGCAGGGCCATCAATCACGTCAGTTCAACGCATCGAGCAGCGCCTGGTTCATGTCTGGCGTGCCGATGGTAATGCGCAGGAACTGGGCAATGCGCGGCTGCTTGAAGTGGCGCACGATCACACCTTGCTCGCGCAGGCGTGCAGCCAGTTCGCCGGCATCTTGGTGCGGGTGGCGGGCAAAGATGAAGTTGGCGGCCGAAGGCAGTACCTCGAAACCCTTGGCCTCAAGCTGCCTGACCAAGACCTCGCGGCTCTCGATCACCTTGCGGCAGGTTTCCTCGAAATACTCGCGGTCTTCGAATGCCACCGCCGCGCCAACGATCGCAGCACGGTCCAAGGGATAGGAGTTAAAGCTGTTCTTGATCCGCTCCAGCGCCTCGATCAGGTCCGGATGCCCTACCGCCAGCCCCACCCGCAAGCCAGCCAACGAGCGCGACTTCGACAACGTCTGGGTAACCAGCAGATTGTCGTAGCGGTCCACCAGGCTGATGGCCGTCTCGCCACCGAAATCGATGTAGGCCTCATCGACCACCACCACCGAGTCACGGTTGGCCTGCAGCAACTGTTCCACCGCCTGCAGCGGCATCAGGCAGCCAGTCGGCGCATTGGGGTTGGGGAAGATGATGCCGGCATTTGGCTTGTTGTAGTCCTCGATGCGGATCTGGAACTGCTCATCCAGCGCCACCTGCTCGAAGGCAATACCGTACAGGCCGCAATAGACCGGGTAGAAGCTGTAGCTGATGTCCGGGAACAACAGCGGCGCATCGTGCTGGAACAGGCCGTGGAAGATGTGCGCCAGCACCTCGTCCGAGCCGTTGCCGACAAACACTTGCGCCGGGGTTACGCCGTAGTACTCGGCGACCGCCTGCTTCAGCCGGTCACCGTTCGGGTCCGGGTACAAGCGCAGGTTGTCGTTAAGCTCGCCACGCATGGCCTCCAGCGCCTTGGGCGACGGGCCGTAGGGGTTTTCGTTGGTGTTCAGCTTGACCAGACGGGCCAGCTTGGGTTGCTCGCCCGGCACATAAGGCACCAGGTCCTTGACGAAGGGGCTCCAGAATCGACTCATGCTCAGTTCCCCTTCTCTTGGGTCAGGATACGGTATTCGGCGCTGCGGGCGTGGGCGGTCAGCGACTCGCCACGGGCCAGGACCGAAGCCGTGTGGCCCAGCTCGGACGCGCCCTGCTCGGAGCAGAAAATGATCGACGAACGCTTCTGGAAGTCATACACCCCCAACGGCGACGAGAACCGCGCGGTGCCGGAGGTAGGCAGCACGTGGTTGGGCCCGGCGCAGTAATCGCCCAGCGCTTCGCTGGTGTGACGGCCCATGAAGATCGCGCCAGCGTGGCGAATGTGCGGCAACCAGGCTTGCGGGTCGGCCACCGACAGTTCCAGGTGCTCCGGGGCAATGCGGTTGGCCACGTCCATGGCCTGTTGCATGTCACGCACCTGGATCAGTGCACCACGGCCATTGATCGACTTCTCGATGATGTCGGCACGTTCCATGGTCGGCAGCAGCTTGCTGATGCTGGCCGCAACACGGTCGAGGAATGCGGCATCCGGGCTGACCAGGATGGCCTGGGCGTCTTCATCGTGCTCGGCCTGGGAGAAGAGGTCCATGGCGATCCAGTCCGGGTCGGTCTGGCCGTCGCATACCACGAGGATTTCCGACGGGCCGGCGATCATGTCGATGCCTACCTGGCCGAATACGTGGCGTTTGGCGGTGGCTACGTAGATGTTGCCCGGGCCGACGATCTTGTCCACCTGCGGCACGCTCTCGGTGCCGTAGGCCAGTGCAGCAACCGCCTGGGCACCACCGACGGTGAATACGCGGTCCACACCGGCGATGCAGGCGGCAGCCAGCACCAGTTCATTGACCTCGCCACGCGGGGTCGGCACTACCATTACCACTTCGGCCACGCCGGCAACCTTGGCCGGAATGGCGTTCATCAGCACCGACGAAGGGTACGACGCCTTGCCGCCCGGCACATACAGGCCTGCACGGTCCAGCGGGGTGACCTTCTGACCCAGCACGGTGCCGTCGGCCTCGGTGTACTGCCAGGAGTCCTGCTTCTGCCGTTCGTGGTACATGCGCACGCGGTTGGCGGCCTTTTCCAAGGCTTCGCGCTGGACCGGGGTAATGCGGGTCAGGGCCAGCTCCAGGCGCTCGCGACCGAGGATCAGGTCATCGATGCTGTTGGCCGAAACGCCGTCGAAACGCTGGGTGAACTCTACCAGTGCCGCATCGCCGCGCTCGCGCACGCCCTTGATGATGTCGAGCACGCGCTGGTTGACCGCGTCATCGGACACACTCTCCCAGCTCAGCAGATGATCCAGATGTCGGGCGAAATCCGGATCAGCAGCGTTGAGACGGGCAATTGCAGTGGACACGGTCATGGCGAGGGCCTCGATTATTAGCGAATGCTCAGGCACCCTAGGCTACCAGTCCATCCGCGCGGGCACCCGAGAAAAGTGGCTATGACGCGGATAGACGGGCGCGACGGCGAAAGCCGCGCGCAGTCGGTAGAGAGTCAGCCGCGGTGTCGCGATTCGACTGCTTGACGCAGCGTGTCGATCAGGCTCTGGATACGGGCGTGCTGCATTTTCATGGAAGCCTTGTTGACCACCAGGCGCGAGCTGATCGTGGCGATCAGGTCCTGGGGCTCCAGGCCGTTGGCACGCAGAGTGTTGCCAGTGTCGACCACGTCGATGATCTTGTCGGCGAGGTTGATCAGCGGTGCCAGTTCCATCGAACCGTACAATTTGATGATATCGACCTGACGGCCCTGTTCGGCGTAGTAGCGTTTGGCTACGTTGACGAACTTGGTGGCCACGCGCAGGCGGCCCTTGGGCTCGGGTGCGCCGACCACGCCGGCAGTCATCAGCTTGCACTGGGCAATCTGCAGGTCCAGGGGTTCGTACATACCCTGGCCGCCGTACTCCATCAGCACGTCCTTGCCGGCCACACCCAGGTCGGCGGCACCATGCTCGACATAGGTCGGCACATCGGTCGCACGCACGATCAGCAGGCGCACATCGTCCTGCGTGGTGGGGATGATCAGTTTGCGGCTCTTGTCCGGGTTCTCGGTCGGCACAATACCGGCCTCGGCCAGCAACGGCAGGGTGTCGTCGAGAATACGGCCTTTGGAAAGCGCGATGGTCAACATTGGAACGTCGGTCCTTAAGCGGCTGCTGCCGGCCAGGTCATCGACCTGGCCGCATTCAATTCGAAAGGTGCATCCTTGCACCTGCGGGCTATTAGCCCGGTACGCGGCGGATTTTCGCGCCGAGCATCTGCAGTTTCTCTTCGATGCACTCGTAACCACGGTCGATGTGGTAGATGCGGTCGATCAGGGTATCGCCTTCGGCAACCAGCGCCGACAGCACCAGGCTGGCGGACGCACGCAGATCGGTGGCCATGACCGGGGCACCTTTGAGCGACTTGACGCCAGTGACGATGGCAGTGTTGCCCTCGACCTGGATCTGCGCGCCCATGCGGTGCATTTCGTAAACGTGCATGAAGCGGTTTTCGAAGATGGTTTCGATCACCGCGCCGGTGCCTTCGGCAATGGCGTTGAGCGAAATGAACTGCGCCTGCATGTCGGTCGGGAACGCCGGGTACGGGGCGGTACGCAGGTTGACGGCCTTTGGCCGCTTGCCATGCATGTCCAGCTCGATCCAGTCTTCGCCGGTGTTGATGTCGGCACCGGCTTCCTTGAGTTTTTCCAGTACGGCTTCAAGGATGGTCGGGTCGGTGTCCTTGACCTTGACGCGGCCACCGGTCACGGCAGCAGCGACCAGGTAGGTACCGGTCTCGATGCGGTCCGGCATGACGCGGTAGCTGGCCGAGTGCAGGCGCTCGACGCCATCGATGGTAATGGTGTCGGTACCGGCGCCCTGGACATTGCCGCCCATGGCATTGATGAAGTTGGCCAGGTCGACCACTTCAGGCTCGCGCGCGGCGTTCTGCAACACGCTGCGGCCCTTGGCCAGGGCAGCGGCCATCATGATGTTCTCGGTACCGGTGACGCTGACGGTGTCGAAGAAGAAGTGCGCACCGCGCAGGCCACCCTCAGGCGCCTTGGCCTTGATGTAGCCACCTTCCACTTCGATCTTCGCGCCCATGGCCTCGAGGCCGCGGATGTGCAGGTCGACCGGGCGCGAACCAATGGCGCAACCGCCAGGCAGGGCCACTTCGGCTTCGCCGAAACGGGCAACCATCGGGCCCAGTACCAGGATCGAGGCGCGCATGGTCTTGACCAGCTCGTAAGGCGCAACCAGGGTCTTGATGGTGCGTGGGTCGATCTCCACCGACAGCTTCTCGTCGATCACAGGCTCGATGCCCATGCGGCCGAACAGCTCGATCATGGTGGTGATGTCGTGCAGGTGTGGCAGGTTGCCCACGGTGACCGGGCCATCGGCCAGCAGGGTCGCCGCCAGAATCGGCAAGGCTGCGTTCTTCGCGCCCGAAATGCGGATCTCGCCGTCAAGGCGAGCGCCGCCAGTAATAATCAGTTTGTCCATTGGAGTCTCGCCGCCAAGTTGGCTCAGGTGCGCTCAGCCCAGGCTGCGCTGCTGAAAAATTTCATGGTTACCGCATGGATGCTGCCATTGGCGATCCATGGGTTCAGGTGAGCATAGATCGCCTGCTGGCGTTTGACCGGGCTCAGGCCAGCCAACTCGTCGCTGATCACGTTCAACTGGAAGTTGCAGCCTTCGCCTTCAACTTCGACCCGGGAACCCGGCAATTTCTCTTCAAGGAAGCTTTTAACTTCTACGGCCTGCATGCTCAACCTCAATCGGCGCCCGATGCGCACGGGTCGGCCATCATACAAAAAAGCCCCCCGCCTGCGAAGCCCAACGAGGGCTTCGCTGACCGAGGGGCCATCATCCGTGCCGGGCCATCAGGTTGCCAGCACTTCATCAAGGTCATAGACCTCGGCAATTTCCCGCATGTCGTCAGGCATGCCGCGGACCTCGCAGGCCTTGCCGGTGGCTTGGCCATCGCGAATGAACGCAAGCAACAGCGACAGGCCAACGCTCGACGACTTTTCGACAGCCGAGCAATCCAGCACCAGGTGCGGCTCGCGGGAGGCGTCGATCAGCGACTTGCCCTGCTTGCGCAAGGCGGGGCCGGTACGGTAGTCCAGCACGCCGGCCAGGCGCATAACGCCTGGCTCAGCCATGCTTACGCCGGCCTCACTCATTTCACTTCCTTGTCAGGCGAGCTGTCTGCTGCCTGCTTGGCCTTGGCCACTTCACCCGCCCAGCCGTCGATGGTCTTGTCCAGGTTGTTGCCATTGCGCTGCATGGCATCGGCAAACTGGTCACGGAACAGCTTGCCAATGTTGATGCCGTTGACGATGACGTTACGCACCTTCCACTCACCACCGATGTTTTCAAGGGTGTACTGCACCGGGTAAACGGCACCGTTGTTACCGGTGACCTTCATGCCTACGCTGGCGCGCTTGCCGTCATCGGCTTTGGCCGGGTCGACGACGATGCCCTGGTTGTTGTATTCGAGCAGCGCATTGCCATAGAACTGCATCAGGCTGCGCTTGAAGTTTTCCTGGAAGCGCTGCATCTGCTCAGGTGTGGCCTTGCGCGAGTACTTGACGGTCATGATGCTGCGGGAAATACCGTCAGCGTCCACCACCGGGCCCAGGATGCGGTTGAGCGCATCGTAGAAGGCGCTGGGGTTGGACTTGTACTGCTCCTTGTTGGCCTTGAGGTCACCCAGCAGTTCATTGGTCGTGCCCTGAACCACCTCGTGAGGCGACTGCGCCGCCAGGGTCAGCAGAGGGAAGGCCGCCAGCAGGACCAGCAGGCCACGTCGCAGGATCGAAATCATGGATACTCCTTAATTAGCCGGTTGCGCTTCTTTCGGTTCCTTGCCAACGGAGTTGAGCAGGAACTTGCCAATCAGATCTTCCAGCACCAAGGCCGACTGGGTGTCGTGGATGGTCGCGCCATCCTTGAGCACCTGATCTTCGCCGCCCACGCTGATGCCGATGTACTTCTCGCCAAGCAGACCGGCAGTCAGGATCGAGGCCGTGGAGTCGGTCGGCAGGTTGTCCACCGACTTGTCCAGCTGCAACGTCACCCGACCGGTGTAGGAATCCCGGTCCAGATCGATGGCGGTGACCTTGCCGATGGTCACACCGGCCATGGTCACTTTAGCTCTGACCGTCAAACCGGCGATATTGTCGAAGTAGGCATAAACTTTATAGGTATCGCTGCTCGGGCTGGCCGACAGCCCGCTGACACGCAGGGCCAGCAGCAGCAGCGCCAGGATCCCGGCCAGGAGGAACAGGCCGACACCGATTTCCAGGGTGCGGTTTTGCATCAGAAATCTCCAAACATCAAGGCGGTCAGAATAAAGTCCAGACCCAGCACTGCCAACGAGGCATAGACCACGGTCTTGGTGGTGGCACGGCTGATCCCTTCTGAGGTGGGCTCGCAGTCGTACCCCTGGAATACGGCAATCCAGGTTGTGACGAAGGCGAACACCAGGCTCTTGATCAGCCCGTTAAGCACGTCGTCAGTGAAAGAAACACTGTTCTGCATGTTGGCCCAGAACGAGCCTTCGTAGACGCCCAGCCAGTCCACGGCCACCCACGAGCCACCCCAGATGCCGACCACGCTGAAGATCAGCGCCAGCAACGGCAGCGAGATGAAACCGGCCCACAGGCGCGGCGCGACGATGTACTTGAGCGGGTCGACGCCGATCATTTCCAGGCTCGACAGCTGCTCGGTCGACTTCATGTTGCCGATTTCGGCGGTCAGCGCGGACCCTGCACGGCCGGCGAACAGCAACGCCGTTACCACCGGGCCGAGCTCACGCAGCAGGGTCAGGGCGACCATCTGCCCCACTGCCTGCTCCGAACCGTACCTGGCCAGGATGCTGTAGCCCTGCAGCGCCAGCACCATGCCGATAAACACCCCGGACACGACAACGATCGCCAGCGACAACACGCCCACCGAGTACAGCTGCCTGGTCAGCAGCTGGAAGCCGCCGCCGATACCGCCACGGCCAACCAGCGCATGGAACAGGAACAGGCAGGAACGCCCGAGCACGGCCAGCACATCGATTGCCGAACGGCCCAGCAGGCGAACACGTTCGAGTAAGGATTTTCTGCGCATCAACGCGCTCCCAGCAGGTCGGCGCGGTAGTCAGGCGCAGGAAAGTGGAAGGGTACCGGGCCGTCCGGGTCGCCCTTCATGAACTGGCGAATGCGAGGGTTGTCCGAGCCCATCAGCTCGTCGGGCGTCCCCTGCCCCAGCACCTGGCCGTCGCCTACCACGTAGAGGTAGTCGGCGATGCTGGCGGTTTCCGCCAGGTCGTGGGAAACGACGATGCTGGTAATGCCCAGGGCATCGTTGAGCAAGCGGATCAGGCGCACCAGTACGCCCATGGCGATCGGGTCCTGGCCGACGAACGGCTCGTCGTACATAAGGATCTGCGGGTCCAGGGCAATTGCCCGCGCCAGCGCCACACGGCGCTTCATGCCACCGGACAATTCATCAGGCATCAGGTCGATGGCACCCCGCAGGCCCACGGCCTGCAGCTTCATCAGCACGATGTCGCGGATCATTTCGTCCGACAGCTGGGTGTGCACGCGCAGCGGGAACGCGACGTTCTCGAACACATCGAGGTCGGTGAACAGCGCGCCACTCTGAAACAGCACACCCATCTGTTTGCGGGCGTCGAACAGGTCGCTGCGCGACAGCGTCGGCAGGTTCTGGCCGGCAACCCATACCTCACCGCTGGAGGGGCGCAATTGCGCACCCATCAGGCGGAGCAACGTGGTCTTGCCGCAACCCGATGGCCCCATGATGCCGGTGACCTTGCCGCGCGGGATGCGAATGTCGACGTTGCTGAAAATGCTGCGCGAACCACGTTTGAAGGTAACCCCCTTCAACTCGACCGCGTAGGCGCTATCCACACTCATCTAGACTCCTTGCTAGTGCAGCCTCGTCCTAATGGACGCCGGCCTCCATCAGGAAGGCACAAGCGCCCCTGGCAGGCCGAATAGCGGCGAACTATAGCACCGCTGACAGTGCCGCCCCAAGGCCGGACAAGCAGTCGTTCAGCCCCGTGACAGGCTTTGATGACATTCGCTACAGCAATCGAAGGGGTGAGGGTTTTCGTCATTGCGCGTATAATCGCGACCTTTTCATCAGGCATTGCTTTCTCGACATGAGCCAATCCAGCGAGCTGATTCAATCCGCCCAACGCACCCTGCGCCTGGAACTCGAGGCCGTAGAGGCCCTGCTGGCGCGCATCGACGACAATTTCGTCAAAGCCTGCGAGCTGATCCTGGCCAGCAAGGGCCGGGTGGTCGTGGTCGGCATGGGCAAGTCCGGGCATATCGGCAACAAGATCGCCGCCACCCTGGCCAGCACCGGGACCCCGGCGTTTTTCGTGCACCCGGCCGAAGCCAGCCATGGCGACATGGGCATGATTACCCGCGATGATGTCATCCTTGCGCTTTCCAATTCCGGCAGCACTGCCGAAATCGTCACCCTGCTGCCGTTGATCAAGCGCCTGGGCATCAAGCTGGTCAGCCTGACCGGCAACCCGGACTCGCCCCTGGCCCAGGCCGCCGAGGTCAACCTCGACGCCCGCGTCGCGCAAGAGGCCTGCCCGCTTAACCTCGCACCCACCTCCTCCACCACGGCATCGCTGGTGCTGGGCGACTGCCTGGCCATCGCCCTGCTCGAAGCCCGCGGTTTCACCGCTGAAGACTTTGCCTTCTCGCACCCGGGCGGTGCACTGGGCCGTCGCCTGCTGCTCAAGGTCGAGAACGTGATGCACAGCGGCGACGAGCTGCCCCAGGTAGCCCGCGGCACCCTGCTCAAGGATGCGCTGCTTGAAATGTCCCGCAAAGGCCTGGGCATGACCGTGATCGTCGAAGCCGACGGCACGCTGGCCGGGATCTTCACCGACGGCGACCTGCGCCGCAGCCTGGACCGCAACATCGACGTACACACCACCCTGGTCGACCAGGTCATGACCGTGCACGGCAAAACGGCCCGCGCCGACATGCTCGCTGCCGAAGCCCTGAAGATCATGGAAGACCACAAGATCAGCGCACTGGTGGTGGTGGACCGCGAGGGCCGCCCGACCGGCGCCCTGAACATGCACGACCTGCTGCGCGCCGGTGTAATGTAAGGAGCGATGGAATGAACCAGGACCTCATGCAACGCGGCAAAGCCATCAAGCTGGCAGTGTTCGACGTAGACGGCGTGCTCACCGACGGGCGCCTGTACTTCCTCGAAGATGGCAGCGAGTTCAAGACCTTCAATACCCTCGACGGCCAGGGCATCAAGATGCTCATGGCCTCGGGTGTGGCCACCGCGATCATCAGCGGGCGCAAAACCCCTGTGGTCGAGCGCCGGGCAAAAAACCTCGGCATCCCGCACCTGTACCAGGGCCGCGAGGACAAATTGGTCGTGCTTGACGGCCTGCTCGCCGAACTGGGCCTAAGCTATGATCAAGTGGCCTACCTGGGCGATGACCTGCCCGACCTGCCGGTCATTCGCCGGGTGGCATTGGGCATGGCCGTGGCCAGCGCCGCCCCGTTTGTTCGCCAGCACGCTCACGGCGTGACCCAGGCACGCGGCGGCGAAGGCGCAGCCCGTGAATTCTGCGAACTGATCATGCAGGCCCAGGGTACCCTGGACGCTGCCAACGCCAACTACCTGTAAGGCTGCCCATGTTCAGCAAGAAAGCCCGCAATATTGCGCTGCTAGCAGTGATCGCCGCCCTGCTGGCGGCGGTCGGCTACTGGAATGTCAGCCCGGAAAGCTTCCTCGACAAGCCGGTGGCCCAGGTCGACGAAAGCGCCATCGACTACTATGCGATCAACGCGCACAGTGTGCAATTTCTGCCCGACGGCAAGCTGCAGTACGAAATGACCGCCGACAAGGTCGAGCACATGAAGACCAGCGAAATCACCTTGGTGACCACGCCGGACCTGCACCTGTACCGCGGCACCCAATACCCGTGGCACGTGCAAAGCACCCGCGCCGAGGTCAACCCGGACGGCACCGAGGTCGAGCTGATCGACAAGGTACGAATTGCACGCATCGACGAAAAACAGCGTGAAACCATCATTACCAGTTCACGCATGACCGTGTTCCCGCAGAAGCAATATGCGCAGACCGAGCAAGCCGTTAGAATCGACGGCGCCGGTGGCACGACTACGGGCAAAGGAATGAAAGCGTATTTGAAAGAAAGCAGGATGGACCTGCTCTCTAACGTAAGAGGACAGTATGAGGCTCGTTAAAACCCTCCCCCTTTTGCTCAGCCTGAGCGCAGCACTGGGAAGCGCGAGCGCCTTCGCACTGCCGAATGACCGTGATCAGCCGATCCGCATCCAGGCCGACCAGGCCCATCTGGATGACAAGCAAGGCGTGGCCACCTATACCGGTGACGTGATCATCACCCAAGGTTCGATGATGATCAAAGGCAACACCGTGACCATGACCCGCGCCGCCAACGGCGACATCGATGTGGTCACCTCGGTCGGCAACCTGGCCTACTTCGAGCAACAACAGAGCGCTGCCAAGCCAGACAAGATGAAAGGCTGGGCAGTGACAATCCAGTACCAGGCGCAGAAAGACACCGTGATCCTCACCGACCGCGCCAAGGTCGAAAACGAGGGCAACACGACCGAAGGCGAGAAGATCGTCTACAACACCAAGTCCCAGGTGGCGACCGCCGGTCGTGGTGGCAACGTGACCCAGCCACGTCAGCGCATCGACATGGTGATCCAGCCCAAGAAGAAGGCCGAGTAAATGGCAACCCTCAAAGCCCAGCATCTGGCCAAGAGCTACAAGGGGCGGCAGGTCGTACGTGATGTCAGTCTGTCGATCGACAGTGGCCAGATCGTCGGCCTGCTCGGCCCCAACGGCGCCGGCAAGACCACCTGCTTCTACATGATTGTCGGGCTGGTCCAGGCCGAGCAGGGGCGCGTGCTCATCGACAACCTCGATGTCAGCCACCAGCCCATGCACGGCCGCGCCCGTGCCGGCATCGGCTACTTGCCGCAGGAAGCCTCGATCTTCCGTAAACTGTCGGTGGCCGACAACATCATGGCCATTCTCGAGACCCGCAAGGACCTCGACCGCGACGGCCGCCGCAAAGAGCTGGAAAGCCTGCTGCAGGAGTTCCACATCAGCCACATTCGCGACAACCTCGGCATGAGCCTTTCCGGTGGTGAACGCCGCCGCGTCGAGATTGCCCGCGCCCTGGCAACCGCACCCAAGTTCATCCTGCTGGACGAACCCTTCGCCGGTGTCGACCCGATCTCGGTTGGTGACATCAAGCAGATCATCCACCACCTCAAGGCCAAGGGCATCGGTGTGCTGATTACCGACCACAACGTGCGCGAGACGCTGGATATCTGCGAGACCGCCTATATCGTCAATGATGGCCGACTGATCGCTGAAGGCGATGCCGAGACCATCCTGGCCAACGACCTGGTCAAAGAGGTTTACCTGGGCCACGAGTTCCGGCTCTGACCCAGGGGAAGCGCCTGGAGCACTGGCACATAGCCGTGAAACCGCGGGTAAAGTTGTTACAGCGCTCTAGGCAAACGCTACAATTTAAGGCATAAAACTTGCTTGATCTGGCGCCCCGGCGCCCTCGTGTAGTGGATGGCGCATGCGCGCCGGCGAACAAGGTATTAAGCCCCAGCCATGAAACCATCGCTCGTCCTAAAAATGGGCCAGCAACTGACGATGACACCGCAGTTGCAACAGGCCATCCGTCTGCTCCAGCTTTCCACCCTGGACCTCCAACAGGAAATCCAGGAAGCGCTGGAGTCGAACCCGATGCTCGAACGTCAGGAAGACGGCGAGGACTTCGACAACAGCGACCCGATGGCGGACAACGCCGAGAACAAGCCGGCAGCCGAAGCCCAGGACAACAGCTTTCAGGAAAGCACCGTCAGTGCCGACAACCTGGAAGATGGCGAGTGGGGCGAGCGGATCCCCAACGAGCTTCCGGTCGATACCGCCTGGGAAGACATCTACCAGACCAGCGCCAGCAGCCTGCCGAGCAACGATGACGATGAGTGGGACTTCACCACCCGCACATCGGCCGGCGAAAGCCTGCAAAGCCACCTGCTGTGGCAACTGAACCTGGCGCCGATGTCCGACACCGACCGCCTGATCGCCGTTACCCTCATCGACAGCATCAACGGCCAGGGCTACCTGGAAGACACCCTTGAGGAAATCTGCGCCGGTTTCGACCCGGAGCTGGATATCGAGCTGGACGAGGTCGAAGCGGTGCTGCACCGTATCCAGCAGTTCGAACCGGCCGGCGTCGGCGCCCGTAACCTGGGTGAATGCCTGCTGCTGCAACTGCGCCAGCTGCCTGCCAACACTCCGTGGATGACCGAAGCCAAGCGCTTGGTCACCGATTTCATCGACCTGCTCGGCAGCCGCGACTACAGCCAGCTGATGCGGCGCATGAAAATCAAGGAAGACGAGCTGCGCCAGGTCATCGAGCTGGTACAAAGCCTCAACCCGCGCCCTGGCTCACAGATCGAGTCCAGCGAACCCGAGTACGTGGTGCCCGACGTCATCGTGCGTAAAGACAGCGACCGCTGGCTGGTGGAGCTGAACCAGGAAGCCATCCCGCGCCTGCGGGTCAACCCGCAATACGCAGGCTTCGTGCGCCGCGCCGACACCAGTGCCGACAACACCTTCATGCGCAACCAGTTGCAGGAAGCGCGCTGGTTCATCAAGAGCCTGCAAAGCCGCAACGAAACCCTGATGAAGGTTGCCACGCAGATCGTCGAGCACCAGCGCGGTTTCCTCGACCATGGTGATGAAGCAATGAAGCCGCTGGTGCTGCATGACATCGCCGAAGCGGTGGGGATGCATGAGTCGACCATCTCTCGGGTTACCACGCAAAAATACATGCACACCCCGCGTGGCATCTACGAACTGAAATACTTTTTCTCCAGCCACGTCAGCACCTCCGAAGGCGGAGAATGCTCGTCTACAGCGATCCGCGCGATCATCAAAAAACTGGTTGCAGCGGAAAATCAGAAAAAGCCATTGAGTGACAGCAAGATCGCTGGTTTACTGGAGGCACAAGGCATCCAGGTAGCCCGTCGCACCGTCGCCAAGTACCGCGAGTCGCTCGGCATAGCACCGTCGAGCGAACGCAAGCGACTGATGTAGCCCCTGAGATGCGCCACAGCGTTTGTGGGGCAGGTGCAAGACCTGCCTCTTTATGCACGGGCAATAAAGGAGAAGCTGTATGCAAGTCAATATCAGTGGACAGCATGTAGAAGTCACCCAGCCACTGCGCGATTATGTGCTTGAAAAGCTCGCCCGCGTGGAAAGTCACTTCGACAAGATCACCAACGTGCAGGTCATCATGAAAGTCGAGAAGCTGCAGCAGAAGGTCGAAGCGACCCTGCAGATTCCTGGCGGTGAAGTGGTTGCCAATGCCGAAGACCAAGACATGTATGCAGCCATCGACGCCTTGGCCGACAAGCTCGACCGCCAACTGAAAAAACACAAGGAAAAACAGCAAAGCCTGCTGCAAGGTGCAGCTGCCCGCTGATCCCCCTCATCCATGATCCGACTTGAAACCATCCTGACCCCCGGCCGTTCCCTCGTGAACGTGCCGGGCGGCAGTAAAAAGCGCGCCTTGGAAACGGTTGCGAACCTCATCGCCGATCAAGTGCCAGAACTGGAGATGCAAGACGTCTTCGAAAAACTGGTCGCCCGCGAAAAACTCGGCTCGACCGGTTTCGGCAATGGCATCGCCATCCCTCACTGCCGGCTTGAAGGTTGCTCCGCACCGGTCAGTGCCCTGCTGCACCTGGACGCCCCAATCGAATACGACGCCATCGATGGCGCGCCCGTGGACCTGCTGTTCGTCTTGCTGGTGCCTGAAGCCGCTACCGATGCCCACCTGGAACTGCTGCGCCAGATTGCCAGCATGCTTGATCGCAAGGAAGTTCGTGATCGCTTGCGTAGCGCCAGCAGTAACGAGGCCCTCTTCCAGGTAGTCCTGGACGAACAGAACGAGCACTGAACATGCGCTTGATCATTGTCAGCGGCCGGTCCGGCTCCGGCAAGAGTACCGCCCTCGATGTCCTGGAAGACAATGGTTTCTACTGCATTGACAACCTGCCCGCCGCGCTCTTGCCGGAGCTGGCGGAAGAGGCGCTGATCAACACCGAACTGCTGCAACCGAAGGTTGCAGTGTCGATCGACGCACGTAACCTGCCCAGCCACCTGACGCGCTTCCCCGAATTGCTCGAAGAAGCCCGCGCGCGCAATATCCAGTGTGATGTGCTGTTCCTGGATGCCGACGAAGGCATGCTGCTCAAGCGCTTTTCGGAAACCCGCCGACGCCACCCATTGACCAATGCCAACCGCTCGCTGGCCGAGGCGATCCGCGTCGAGAGCGAGCTTTTGGGGCCGATCGCCGACCTGGCTGACCTGAAGATCGACACCACCAACCTGAACCTGTATCAACTGCGTGATTCGATCAAGCTGCGCCTGCTCAACCAGCCCGAGCCTGGCACCGCGTTCCTGGTCGAGTCGTTCGGTTTCAAGCGGGGCATGCCGGTCGATGCGGACCTGGTGTTCGATGTGCGCTGCCTGCCCAACCCTTACTGGAAGCCTGAACTGCGCGAACACTCCGGCCTCGAGCAACCGGTCATCGACTACCTGGGCGCACAGCCAGATGTCGAAGACATGTTCAGCGACATTTCCAGCTACCTGCTCAAGTGGCTCCCCCGCTTCGCCGCCAGCAACCGCGCCTACGTTACCATTGCCATCGGCTGCACCGGCGGCCACCACCGCTCGGTGTACATAACCGAGCGCCTTGGCCAGTTGCTGCAGCAATCCCTGAAAAACGTCCAGGTCCGCCACCGCGACCTCTAGCCCAAGGATCCGCCCCACGATGCCCGCCCGCGAAATCACCATTATCAACAAGCTGGGCCTGCATGCCCGGGCGGCAGCCAAGTTCGTCGGCGTGGCTGGCCGTTATCCCTGCCAGGTGCGCGTTGGGCGCGCGCCGGACACGCTGGTGGACGGCAAGAGCATCATGGCGGTGATGATGCTGGCAGCCGGCAAAGGCACCCAGGTGCACCTGCATACCGAAGGCGAGCAGGACAACGAGGCGATGAATGCGTTGGTCGAGCTGATCAACAACTTCTTCGACGAAGGCGAATAGAAGCCTGCACGGTCCTGCTGGGAACGCGTAAACCTGATCATGAATCAGGACAGCGCGGTGTCCATCACCATCATCAGGCAAAACCCGATGCACAGCCCCAGGCTGGCCAGACGATGATGGCCGTTACTGCGCGATTCCGGGATGATCTCCTGGGTCACCACCAGCAGCATCGCCCCTGCCGCGCAGGCAAGGCCCAGCGGCAACAGCAGTTCGGCGATGTTCACCAACCAGGCACAGATCACTGCGGCCAGCGGCTCGACCAAGCCTGACGCAGCGCCAATCAGAAAAGCGTTGAAACGCGACATGCCCGCCCCGGCCAACACCAGCGCAATCACCAGTCCCTCGGGCACATCCTGCAACGCAATGCCCATGGCCAGGCTGTCGGCGTCGGCCATGCCCCCACCTGCCGACACACCGATGGCCATGCCTTCGGGGATGTTGTGCGCAACGATGGCAATGACAAACAGCCAGATACGCGCAGCAATCACCGGCTGGTTGCCAGTGCCGACCAGTGCTTCTGGCGAGGCGCCAGACACCTTGAGGTCAACCAGAAACAGGCACAGCGCACCGAACAACAAGCCAAAGCTGATCAGGCCACCGGCGGCCCATGGGCTGAAACCTACGGACCGGGCCGCGTCCAGGCCCGGAATGATCAGGGAAAATGCGGTGGCTGCCAGCATCACGCCTGCGCCGAAGCCCAGCAGCGTGTCGGCCAGCGCCACCGGCATGTTGCGAATGACCAGTACCGGTACCGCCCCCAGCGCCGTCCCCAGTGCGCATAATGCGCCGCCCTCCAGGGCGCGCAACATGCGTGGCTCCAGGTCCAGCCAGGCAAGGCCGCGCGCGACCAGCAGCGCGGTGCCGGTCAGCAACAGCAAAGTCCCAAGCGCCAGACGAAACAGGCGCACACTGCTGACAGACATCACTTCAGAGCGCATACCGGTCCGGCTCACTTCAGGGCTTCAACATAACGACGTTCCACTTCCGCCCAGTCAATGACGTTGTAGAAAGCACCGATGTATTCCGGACGACGGTTCTGATACTTCAGGTAATAGGCATGCTCCCACACGTCCAGACCAAGAACTGGCGTATTGCCGTGCATCAGCGGGCTGTCCTGGTTACCGCTGCTTTCCACCACCAGGGTTTTCTGCGGCGTCACGCTGAGCCACGCCCAGCCACTGCCGAAACGGGTCAGCGCCGCTTTGGTGAAGGCGTCCTTGAAGGCGTCGAAACCGCCCAGTTGCGACGAGATGGCCTGCGCCAGCTGGCCCTGCGGCTCGCCGCCCCCCTGCGGTGACATTACGGTCCAGAACAGGCTGTGGTTGGCGTGGCCGCCGCCATGGTTGGTCACCGCACCCCGCAGGTTTTCCGGCAGTTGCTTGACCGCACCGACCAGCTTTTCCACGGGCCACTCGGCCCACTCGGTGCCTTCGATGGCGGCATTGAGGCCATTGACGTAGGTCTGATGGTGCTTGCTGTGGTGGATCTCCATGGTCTGGGCGTCGATGTGCGGCTCCAGTGCATCGTAGGCGTAAGGCAAAGCAGGCAAGGTATGGGGCATGTCAGTGAATTCCGTAGGCATGGGTTCTGGGCGCCACGTCCGGCCGGGCAGCGATCTCGCTGCCCCCGGCATTGTGGCGGTGGAGCAGGCGCTCGGTACGTGGGTACTGACCGTACTCGGCGATGAAGCTCAGCAGTTCGGTATAGGTTCTCCCACTGTGGCGCAGGGCCGCGTCACGCAGAGCCTGGGGCAAACGCGCCTCCTGGCTGGCCTGCAGCAGCCGCTGGTGGGCGGCGCACAGGTAGTCGGCGCTTTCGTGCGGCTGATTCAGGCGCAGGTGCAGGTCAGCCAGGTTGTGGTGGGCGATGACCAACGCGGCCACCGCTTCGTCAACGTCATGCCAGCGCTCGAACAGCACCTGTGCCAGCGCCAGTGCCTGCAGGTAATGTTCCCGGGCGTCTACCAGCTCGCCTTGGTCGAACAGGCGGTTGGCTGTTTCGGTCGTGCGTTTCCAGTGCTGCATGGCATTGCTACTCCGCGCTGATGGCGCTAAGGCGGTGACGCAGGGTCAGATACCGCCGGCAGTGAGCTTTTCCGGGTCCAGCAGCGCTTGCAGCTGGTCACGCGAAAGATCGGTGTGCGCCAACGCCACCTCGATGATCGGGCGGCCCTGCTTGTAGGCGGTCTTGGCGATTTCGGCGGCCTTGAGGTAACCAATGATCGGGTTCAGCGCAGTGACCAGGATCGGGTTGCGCGCCAGGGCTTCCTTGAGCTTGTCCTCGTTGACCTTGAAGCTGGCGATGGCCTTGTCGGCCAGCAAGCGGCTGACGTTGGCCATCAGCTCGATGCTCTCCAACAGGTTGCGGGCGATCACCGGCAGCATCACGTTCAGCTCGAAATTGCCGGACTGGCCAGCAACAGCGATGGTCGCGTCGTTACCGATCACTTGGGCAGCAACCATGGCAGTGGCCTCCGGGATCACCGGGTTGACCTTACCAGGCATGATCGAAGAGCCCGGCTGCAAGCCTTGCAGCTCGATTTCGCCCAGGCCGGCCAGTGGGCCGGAGTTCATCCAGCGCAGGTCGTTGGCGATCTTCATCAGTGCCACGGCCGTGGTCTTGAGCTGGCCAGACAGCGCCACGGCGGTGTCCTGCGAGCCGATCAGGGCGAACAGGTTCTGCCCCGGGGTAAACTCGACCTGGGTCAGGCCGCTGAGCTGCCGGGCAAAGCCGGCAGCGAACTGAGGGTGGGCATTGATGCCGGTACCCACGGCGGTACCGCCCTGGGCCAGCGCCTGCAGGCTTGGCAAGGTGGCTTCGATGTGCCCCTTGGCACCGTTGATCTGCGCCGCCCAGCCGTCCAGCACTTGGCTCATGCGTACCGGCATGGCGTCCATCAAGTGGGTGCGACCCGTTTTCACACACTGATGCACTTGCGCCGACTTGGTCTCGATCACCTGTACCAGGTGGCTCAGCGCCGGCAGCAGTTGCTCGTGCAAGGCCAGTGCAGCACTGACATGAATGGTGGTGGGGATGATGTCGTTGCTGCTCTGGCCACAGTTGACGTGGTCGTTGGCGTTGACAGCGTCACCCAGCACGCGGCTGGCCAAGGTGGCAATCACCTCGTTGGCGTTCATGTTCGAGCTTGTGCCAGAGCCGGTCTGGAACACATCCACCGGGAAGTGCTGGATGAAGTCCTCCGCCAAGAGTTGCTCGACAGCCTTGACGATGGCCTGGCCCTGCGCCGCAGACAGTTGTTCCAGCTCGACGTTGGCCTTGGCGGCGGCAGCCTTGGCCAGCAACAGGGCACGAATGAACTGGGCCGGCATGCGCAGGCCACTGACCGGGAAGTTGTCGACCGCGCGCTGGGTCTGTGCACCGTACAAGGCCTTGGCCGGCACCTGCAGTTCACCCATGCTGTCACGCTCGATACGGGTATCACTCATCATCAAATCCTTGCATCAATTCATCGGGAGAAATGGAGGGCAGCAGACGGCAATTGGCCAACTGCAGGGCGTAGGGCTGCCAGCGCTGGTTTTCTTCGTGGCGATCGAGGTTGCGCAACACCAGCAGGGGGCGCCAGGCCTGATCCAGGCACAGGCAACGCCAGTGCCAGGGCAGCATGCGGTCGCAGGCGGTATCCAGCAGCAGGCGGAAGGAGGTCAATGCCACCGTCCATGGCGAGGTCTCGGTGCAGCACACCAGATAGCGGCCTTCGGCCAGGTAATGCTCGATCAGGCGCGGCTCGTCGGGCTCGAGCGCACAGCGAATGCGCCGGCTGAGCCAGCGCCAGTTTTCCAGGTAGGGGAGTTCGCGCAGGACGGGTTTCATGAACATCATCGCCGGGTTACTGGATAATGATATTCATTATTAAGTGATAAACAGAATCACTTCAAGGGAAAGGTGATGAAAAAAACCCGGCGCAGGGGCCGGGTTTTCAGTGACATTGAAATTTCTGCTAAAGATCAGCTACCCGCAACAGTCATCCGCTCAATCAATACCGAGCCCGTATGGATATTGCTACGGGTTTCAAGATCGCTACCAATCGCGACAATCTGCTGGAACATATCCTTCATATTGCCGGCAATGGTCACTTCCTGTACAGCGTGCTGAATCTCGCCATTTTCGACCCAGAAGCCTGCCGCACCACGGGAGTAATCACCCGTCACCATGTTAAGGCCATGCCCCATCAATTCGGTCACCAGCAGCCCGCGGCCCATACGGCGGATCAGTGCGGCCTGGTCTTCGACACCGTGAGTGACGAACAGATTGTGCACACCACCGGAGTTGGCTGTGCTTGGCAAGCCCAGCTTACGCCCGGAATAGGTACCCAGCAGGTAAGACACCAGCTCGCCCTTGTCGACGAACGGCTTGGCATAGGTCGCCAGGCCATCACCGTCAAACGCCGCGCTGCCCAGTGCCCGTGGAATGTGAGGGCGCTCGTCGAGGGTCAGCCAGGTGGGGAACAGGCGTTGACCAATGGTGCCTTCAAGGAACGACGACTTGCGGTAGAGATTGCCGCCGGAAATGGCCGAGAGGAAGCTGCCGAACAGGCCACCCGCCAGTTCGGCGGAAAACAGCACCGGTACTTCGCAAGTCGGTACCGGACGCGCGCCCAAGCGGCTGGCTGCGCGCTGGGCCGCGCGTACGCCGATGCTGCGCGGGTCGGCCAGCAGGTTGCCCTGGCGGTTCACGTCGTACCAGTAGTCACGCTGCATCTGGCCGTCGCCTTCAGCGATCATCACACAGCTCAGGCTGTGCCGGGTCGAAGCATAACTGCCAATGAAGCCATGGCTGTTGCCATACACGCGGCAGCCCTGGTGGGTATTGAGTGTGGTGCCGTCGGCGTTGAGGATGCGCGGGTCCTCATCGAACGCCGCCGCTTCGCAGGCCAGGGCCATCTCGATGGCCCTTTCGGGCTCGATAGCCCAGTCGTGATAGAGGTCCAGGTCCGGGATTTCACGGGCCATCAGCGCCGCGTCGGCCAGGCCGGAGCAATCGTCCTCGGACGTATGTTTGGCAATGGCCAAGGCTGCCGCAACGGTCTCACGGATCGCCTCCGGGCCACTGGCCGAGGTGCTGGCCGAGCCTTTGCGCTGGCCAACATAAAGGGTGATACCAAAGCCCTGGTCGCGGTTGAACTCAACTGTTTCAACCTCGCGCTGGCGTACTGTGGTGGACAGGCCCTGCTCCAGCGATACCGCCACTTCGCAGGCGCTGGCCCCCTGGCGGCGCGCCTCGGCAATGATTGCCTCGACCTGCTCCTGCAATGCTGGCAGGTCTTTCGGACCTACGCTCTGGACTGCACTCATGGTTCTCTCCACTCAAATTCTGCGTACGGCTTGGGGTCATTCTACGACCGGGCCGGACAAGCGGCCCCCGACTGGTTATCATGGCGGCGATTTCTAGCGGACTGCCACCATGGTTGATTCAAACAACGACGCCTTCGACGGCGAAAAAAGCAAAACCCAGATCAAGCGCGAACTGCATGAGCTGGTCGAACTCGGCGAGCGCCTTACCACGCTCAAAGCCGATACCCTGGCCCGCCTGCCGTTGACCGACGAGCTGCGCAAGGCCCTGGCCGAGGCCAGCAAGCACACCGCTCATGGCGCCCGCAAACGCCATATGTCGTTTGTCGGCAAGCTGATGCGCGTGCAGGACCTGGATGCCATCCACGCCTTGCTTGAGCAGATGGACAGCTCGACCCGCCAGTACAACGAGCGCTTCCACGGCCTGGAGCGCTGGCGCGACCGGTTGATCGACGGCAACGACGAAGACCTTGAGCGCTTCGTCAACGAGTACCCCGACACCGACCGCCAGCAGCTGCGCTCGCTGGTGCGCCATGCCCAGCACGAGAAGGCCCGCAACAAGCCGCCTGCCGCCGCACGCAAGGTGTTCAAGTACATCCGCGACCTCGACGAGCTGCAACGCGGCTTGCGCTGACGGATTGCTCTGGGGCCCTGTGGGAGCTGGCTTGCCCCGCGAACACCGGCAAAGCCGGTGTCAGCCACCATTATGTGGCCTTCTTCGCGGGGCAAGCCCGCTCCCACAAAAGCCCCCGAAGCTATCAAGCCCCGGTCCCACCCACGGTAATCGCATCCAGCTTCAAGGTAGGCTGCCCTACCCCGACCGGCACCGACTGCCCGTCCTTGCCGCACGTCCCTACTCCGCTGTCCAGCGCCAGGTCGTTACCGACCATCGACACCCGGCTCATCGCCTCCGGCCCATTGCCGATCAGGGTCGCGCCCTTCACCGGGGCGGTAATCTTGCCGTCTTCGATCAGGTAGGCCTCACTGGTCGAAAACACGAACTTGCCACTGGTGATGTCCACCTGACCACCACCCAGGCTGGCGCAGTAGATACCTTTTTTCACCGACGCGATGATTTCCTGAGGGTCGCTTTGCCCTGCTCGCATGTAGGTGTTGGTCATGCGCGGCATCGGCAGGTGCGCGTAGGATTCACGGCGGCCGTTGCCGGTGACCGCCATACCCATCAGGCGTGCGTTGAGCTTGTCCTGCATGTAACCCTTGAGCACACCGTTCTCGATCAGCGTGGTGCATTCGGTCGGGGTGCCCTCATCATCTACGCTCAGCGAGCCACGGCGGCCTTCGAGCGTGCCATCGTCAACGATGGTGCACAGGCTCGATGCCACTTTCTCGCCAATGCGGCCGCTGAACGCCGAACTGCCCTTGCGGTTGAAGTCACCTTCCAGGCCATGGCCCACCGCCTCGTGCAGCAACACGCCCGACCAGCCCGAACCCAGCACCACCGGCAAGGTGCCGGCAGGTGCCGGGATCGCCTCCAGGTTCACCAGCGCCTGGCGCAATGCCTCGCGGGCATAGCCCATCACCCGTTCCTCGGTGAAGAAGCGGTAGTCGGTACGCCCGCCACCGCCCTGCCCGCCGCGCTCGCGGCGGCCGTTCTGCTCGACGATGACGCTGACGTTGAAGCGCACCAACGGGCGCACGTCGGCGGCCAGGCTGCCATCGGCCGCAGCGATCAGGATGCGCTCCCAGACCCCGGCCATGCTTACGCTGACCTGCTGGATGCGCGGGTCCAGGGCGCGGGTGGCAGCATCGACACGCTTGAGCAGCTCAACCTTCTCGGCACGGCTCAGTACATCCAGCGGGTTGTCTGCGCCATACAGGGCGGTCACTTCCTGGCTGCGGAAGGCCTGGACCGTGCCGTTCTGCCCGGCCCGGGAAATGGAACGGGCGGCGCGTGCAGCCGAGGTCAACGCCTCGAGGTTGATCGCATTGCTATAGGCGAAGCCGGTCTTTTCACCGGACTGGGCACGTACGCCCACGCCCTGGTCCAGGTTGAAGCTGCCCTCTTTGACGATGCCGTCTTCCAGTGCCCAGGTTTCCGAGATCTGACCCTGGAAATACAGGTCGGCGGCGTCGATGCCGGGGCCGGCCAACTCACCCAGCACGCTCTGCAGGCTGTCCAGGGTCAAGCCGCCTGGGGCCAGGAGCTGCTCGCTGACGGTGGATAACATCTGGCTCATAGTCACTCCGAGGTATGCGCAGGTCGCAACGCGCCCTGCGAGAAAAAGCGCCGGTGCGTTACCACCGGCATGCGCGCCCGGATGGACGCTTGTTCATCAATGTTGCGCTCGGCAAGCAGCACCGCTTCGCCTTGCGCCTGCTCTACGACGATGCGCCCCCAAGGGTCGACGATCGCCGCATGGCCATGGGTTTCCCGTGGGCCTGGGTGGGTGCCGCCCTGTGCAGCAGCCAGCAGGTAACACTGGGTTTCGATCGCGCGGGCGCGTATCAGCACTTCCCAATGTGCCGCGCCTGTAACGGCAGTAAAAGCCGCTGGTGCAGTGATCAGTTCGGCGCCGGCGGCGCGCAGTGCGCTGTACAGCTCGGGGAATCGCAAGTCGTAGCATACGCTCAGCCCCAACCGCCCAACCGGCGTGTCCGCCACGACCACCTGGGTGCCATGGGCGTAGTCATCCGACTCACGGTACCGACCGCGGTTGTCGACAACGTCCACGTCGAACAGGTGCAGCTTGTCATACCGTGCCGCCACCTCGCCGTGCTCGTCGATCAGCAGCGAGCAGGCATGAGCCTTGGCCTCGGGCTGGCCGACCGGCGGCAAGGGCAAAGTACCGGCGACAATCCATAACTTGAGGTCGCGGGCGGTGCGTTTCAACCATGGCAGGATCGGCCCTTCACCCAATGCTTCGGCGCGACCGATGGCAGCGGCGTCCTTGCGGCCCATGGCGGCGAAGTTTTCCGGCAGCACCGCCAGCCGAGCGCCGCCAAAGGCGGCCTGCTCCAACAGAACACCGGCACGCTGCAGGTTGGCCAGCACATCATCCTGGCTGACCATCTGGATTACCGCTGCCTTCATGGGCACTCCTAGCGGGATTTCTCGAAAGGTTTCACAAATGTGATTCTAGGCTCTTTCCACGGCCCTTCTACACGGTAGTGCACGCTGGCAAAGCGCGAGACACGGTCACCGATCAACCGGTCGACCAGGAACAGCGCGCCGCCCACGGCCGGCGCGCCGATAATCAGTGCCGCCAGCGGCAGGTTGTTGGTGACCGGCAAGCTCACCTGCAGGTTGGCATCGACCCGGTCGCGTACCATGTCCAGCGTGCCCTCCAGTTCGAAGTTGCTCGACGGGCCAGTCACACTGATCGGCTCGCGGGTCACATAGACACCATCACTGGCCACCAGCAGGCCTTTGACCCGGTCATAGGCCAGGCCCTTTTCGAACAAGTCGGAGAAGTCCAGGCGCAGACGCCGGCCGATGGAGTTGAAGTTGAGCAGGCCGAACACGCGCAGTGCCTGTGCGCCGCCCTCGACTTCAACGAACTGGCCGGTGCGCAGTGCTGCGTCCATGCTGCCAGAGAACCGCTTCAGGCCCACCGCAGCAGGCGACCCGGGCCAGCGGCCGTCCACATCCAGGCGGAAGTCACGGCTGGTCACGGTAGGGGCGAAGCCCCAGGCTTTGAGCACATCCCCCAGGTTCTTGCCGTCCAGGCGCCCTTTGTACCAACTGCTGGTACGGCCTTGCGCGCCCTCCCAGCCACCACCACCGTCGATGCGCAGCCCTTTGAAGTCAAGGTCGATGTCGCTGGCGGTCACGCCGCGCGTTGTCGGTCGCAATTTGATCGCCGCGCTGCCGAACAGGTCGTCGCCGCGGTAGAGCTTGTCGATGCTCAGGTCCAGCGCCGGCACCTTGCGCGGGTCGAACGAGGCCAAGGGGTCCGGGCCGTCTTCGGCCTCAGCCTGGGCAGGGTCGGCAGCGGGCAGACGCAGCGTCTGCATGCGCACGACCATGGGCGCACCCTTGGCATCCGGCACCCGAGCGTTGCCAATCACTTCCCTGCTGTCGAGGCGCAGGTCCCAGGCCGCACCGCCACGGGCCATGCGTACCACGGCCTGGTTCAGGTCCATGCCGAAGGCCTTCAGCTGACCAATGCTCAAGTCGACACTTTGCAGGTTCTGTCGCGCGCTCCCCCCCGGGTCGTCGCCAGCAAGACGGGCCGCCTGTTCCTGCCAGGGTGCCAGGTCCAGCGACTCCAGGCGACCGCGCACGCGCAAGCCCTGGCCAGCGGGCAGCTGGGCGTCACCGGTGCCAAGCAACAACTCACCACGGCCCTGGGCCAGCTTGTCGGCCGGTGCGGCGTAGGCAAAGCGTGCAAGGTCGGTGTACGCCGCATCGAAACGCCGCTCCTGGCCCTGCAGGCTCATACTGAACCGGCTGTCGCGAGAGTCTGCAGCAGCTTTGCCGAAGGGTACCGGCAGGTCGATGGCCAAGCCCTTGAGGGTGGAGTTGACGCTCAGCCGGTTATCCCGGCTACCCAGGCTGAGCTGCAACTGGTAAGGGATGTCGCCGGATGCTGGCAAGGCCTGCTTGAACTGCAGCCAGTCGGTCAGTGCCTTCAGCGATACCTGGCCATTGGCGTCGATGCGCGTCTGCATCTGCCCCGGCTGGCCTTCGGCGGTAATTTGCGCCGTCACCGGCTTGCCGAACGCCTGCAGGCTGATGCCCTTGCCACTCAGACCCTTGTCAAAATCGAAGCTGAAGTCACCCTTCAAGCGGCTCAATTCCAGGCTCGGCGGGGCCACTTTCAGGCGCGCATCGCGGGTGGCGAAGTCCACCTGGACCTTCGGCCGCTCTCCGTGGGCCAGCGGGATGTCGAGCTTGAGCTTGCCCTGCAACGGCCCTTCGCCCTCCCAGCCGGCGAAGATCTCGCCCGTGCCGATCGGCGCTTCCTTGAGTATTTTCAGGCCATCGCCCAGGCTGCCGTCGAAGTCGCCATCCAGGTAAAGACGGCTGTGCTGGTCACCCTCGACATGCGGAATATCGACGCTGACATCACTCACCTTGGTGTCGAGCAACACGCCACGCTGAGCCTTGATGCGCACCCCGCTGTCTTCGATGAACACATCGCCATCGACGTGCTGCACCTGCGGCCAGCCAGGCTGGAAGTCCAAGGCTGCGTCTCGCACCTTGAAAAACAGGCTGATGCTGCGAGCCTCTGGCGCGGCGCCGTGGTTCAGCGAGCCCTGGTACTGGAAGTAGCCTTCATCCACCGTGCCTTTGACGATGGCGCTGCGCAGCCATTCGTCGAGGGCCGGGCTTAGCACTTCAGGCAGGTACTTGGCGGTGTAGCGGCCATCGCCCTCGGTCAGGCCGACACGCAGGTCCATGTAGTCCTCGCGGCCTTCTTCGAACAACAGGCGAATAAGGAAGTCACCGGCAATCTTGCCCTCCTCGCCCAGTACCTTGAGGTAAGGCGCAACGAGGGTAAAGCCTTCCTTGTCCAGCGCCCAGGTCAGGCGCGCATTGGCTTGCTGGTAGTGCCACGGTTTGGCGAAGATCGGGTACAGGTGCAGCATGAACGCATCGGTATCCAGGCGCAGTTCACCATGCCCCAGGTCGCCGCTGATGCTGCCACTGACGTTACCGGCCGCCGGGGCACCGTGGTATGCATTGAAACCGATCTTCTCCAGGTTGGCGTCGAACAGAAGGCGTTGGTCACCCTCGGCCTTGGGCCGGGCCTCCAGCCGTACATTGCGCAACGCGCCGGTTACCTTCAGGCCATCGACCACGGCCATGACATTGTCAGGCAGCGGTGCCAGCGCGTCGATCAGCGGGGTCAAGGGCGTAAGGTGGAGCCGGTCGGCCTGCAGCTTCCAGCTTTCATCGGCAGCGTTCTCGCCAGGGCGCTGCTGCAACTGCAGGTGCGACTCCCAACGGGTCTTGCCGATGTCCATGGCCAGGGAGTCGACAACTACATCAAAGCCTTGAGCCTGACGCTGGAACCAGGCGCCCAAGGCCAGGTTGTTCAGTGTCGCGGCCTTGCGCCCGGCATAACCGCCCTGCAGCTCTGGTGCGTTGAGCCGCACCACTGCCTGCTGCAATTGCCCTTTGCGCCAGTCGACCCAGAACTCGCCGCCCGCTCGCAGCGTGTCGGCATGCCACTGCCCCAGCAGCCGCGGGGGCAACCATCGCGCCCAGTCACTCTGCGGGAGGCTCAGGTAAGCATTTACCTGCCCGTCACGCCAGGCCTCGGCCGACATACGGCTACGCAGGTTCAGCGCCAAGGGCTGGCCATCGGGCAGGGTTGCACGCAGGTTCACAACCTGGCGCGAAGCACCTGCCTGCAGCCCGGCACTCACATACGTCAGGGTAAGCGGGTCACGCTGCCACGGGTGCAAAGTGACCTGGCTGTCGAACACATCAATGCGGCCCAACTGGCGAAGGCGCTGCAGCAGTTCGGCGGGATCAAGTGGCGCATCGTCCTTCTTCGGCAGGCCTTCAAGGTGCCAGGCACCCTGCTCGTTCTCGCGCAGGATCAGTTGCAGGCCGCCCAGCTGTATTCGCGCCAAACGCACTTCGCGGGCAGTGAGGCTGGCCCAGACATCGGGAACCACCTTTACCTCGTCCAGGCGCAGCGCCGTTGCACCTTCACCCAGTTGCAGGTCACGTACCCGCAACACCGGCGCCAGGCCGCTCCAGCGCCCTTCCAGGGCACCGACATGCACCGGCAGGCCCAATGCCTCTTCGGCTTTGCGCTCCACATCGGCACGGTACTCGGCCACCAGCGGCACCAACTCGCGGCCGAGGCTGACATACAGCGCCACCAATACCGCCAGCAGGGCGCAAAAGCCCAGCCCCCAGCGGGTCAAGGCGACAAGAACGCGGGTCAGACGTCCCATGGCCATGGCCCTCCAAGTCGTTTATCCATGATGGCCGGTAGTGGCGATTTTGCCAGCCCGGCCATCCAGCGGCGCGTTCGAGAAGACCTCAGAGCAGCACCACGTCGTATTGTTCCTGCGAATACATCGACTCGACCTGGAAGCGAATGGTTCGACCGATAAAGGCTTCCAGTTCTGCCACGTTGCCGGACTCCTCATCCAGCAGGCGGTCGACCACCTTCTGGTTGGCCAGCACGCGGTAGCCCTCGGCCTGATAGGCACGGGCCTCGCGCAGGATCTCGCGGAAAATTTCGTAACAGATGGTCTCGGGGGTTTTCAGCTTGCCACGGCCCTGGCAGGCCAGGCACGGCTCGCACAACACCTGCTCCAGGCTTTCACGGGTGCGCTTGCGGGTCATCTGCACCAGGCCCAGTTCGGTGATGCCGATGATGTTGGTCTTTGCGTGGTCCCGTTCCAGCTGCTTTTCCAGTGTGCGCAGCACCTGGCGCTGGTGTTCTTCATCTTCCATGTCGATGAAGTCGATGATGATGATGCCGCCGATATTGCGCAGGCGCAGTTGCCGGGCGATGGCGGTGGCAGCCTCCAGGTTGGTCTTGAAGATGGTCTCTTCAAGGTTGCGATGGCCAACGAATGCACCGGTATTCACGTCAATGGTGGTCATCGCTTCGGCCGGATCGACCACCAGGTAGCCGCCGGACTTGAGCGGGACCTTGCGCTCCAGCGCGCGCTGGATTTCATCTTCGACACCATACAAGTCAAAGATGGGCCGTTCACCAGGGTAGTGTTCAAGGCGGTCGGCGATCTCCGGCATCAGTTCGCCGACAAACTGCGTGGTCTTCTGGAAGGTTTCACGCGAGTCGATGCGGATCTTCTCGATCTTCGGGTTGACCAGGTCACGCAGGGTACGCAGGGCGAGGCCAAGGTCCTCGTAGATGACCATGGGGGCGCCGCAGGTCTTGATCTGCGAGCCAATCTGCTCCCACAGGCGACGCAGGTACCGGATGTCCTGCAAGATCTCTTCGGCACGCGCGCCTTCGGCGGCGGTGCGCAGGATGAAGCCGCCGGCATCCTTGATGTTTTCGCTTTCCATACAGTTGCTGACCACCTGCTTCAGGCGGTCCCGCTCGGCTTCGTCTTCGATCTTGAGCGAAATGCCGACATGACTGCTGCGCGGCATGTACACCAGGTAGCGCGAAGGGATCGACAGCTGGGTGGTCAGGCGCGCACCTTTGGTACCGATCGGGTCCTTGGTCACCTGCACCACAAGGGCCTGCCCTTCATGCACCAGTGCAGTGATGGTCTCGACTGCCGAGCCTTCACGCTGGGAGATCTCCGAGGCATGGATGAACGCGGCACGCTCCAGGCCGATGTCGACGAAGGCCGCCTGCATGCCCGGCAGCACACGCACCACCTTGCCCTTGTAGATATTGCCGACGATGCCACGGCGCTGGGTGCGCTCGACGTGCACTTCCTGCAGTACCCCGTTTTCCACCACCGCCACGCGTGACTCCATCGGGGTGATGTTGATCAGGATCTCTTCACTCATGGCCGGCTCTCGTCAAAGGTCTTTTGTAATGATGGATGGCGTACGCCGTGCTGGCTACCGCGGGTTTGTTACCTCTGGCGTATGCACGGGCGATTGCCAACAGGCGATACCAAACGTGCCAAGCAACTCGGCCGTCTCACTGAGGGGCAGGCCTACCACGGCCGAATAACTGCCGCCAAGGCCGGTGACGAACACTGCGCCCAGGCCCTGGATGGCGTAGCCACCTGCCTTGTCCACAGGCTCACCGCTGGCCCAGTAGCGTTGCGCTTCATCGGCGCTGATGGCCCGGAAGCGCACCTTGCTGGTGACGCACAGGCTTTGCGTAAGCAGCCCATTGCTGAGGGCAACCGCAGTCAATACCTGGTGCTCGCGGCCCGACAGGTCGGCCAGCATGGCCAGGGCCTCTTCGCGGTTTTCCGGCTTGCCCAGAATACGCCCGTCGAGCACTACGGCAGTGTCTGCCCCCAGCACCACTGCCGGGCCCTCGACACGGGCCAGACCGGCAGCAGCCTTGGCCCGGGCCAGGCGCTCAACGTAGGCCGGGGCGTTTTCACCGGGCAGCGGGGTTTCATCGATGGGCGCACTGACGACAGTGAAGGGCACACCGATCTGGGTCAGCAATTCGCGACGGCGGGGCGAGCCAGAGGCCAGGTATAGCGGGTTCATGCAGACATCTCCCTGTCAGTTGCGGCGTCGCCGTCAGTTGATATGCAAGCGTCGGCGCAGGTCGCGCAGGGCGAAACTGACCCATGGCCAGAGCAAGGCACTGATAACCGCCGACCAGACCAGCGCCAGGGTCGGCAGTCGGTTGCCGGTCAGCGCGCTGAGCCACAACTGGATGAGTTGGGCAATGCCGAATATGACCAGGATCACCAGGCTCTGCTGCCACATGGGGAACATGCGCAGGCGCTGCTGCAGGGACAGCACCAGGAAGGTGATGAGGGTGAGGATCAATGCGTTCTGCCCCAGCAGAGTACCGTATAACACGTCCTCGGCCAGGCCCAGCACGAATGCCGTGGTCATACCGACCTTGCCCGGCACCGCCAGGGTCCAGAACGACACCAGCAAAGCCAGCCACATGGGGCGGAACACTTCCATGAACTGCGGCATGGGCGAGACGCTGAGCAGCAGGCCGATGGCGAAAGTCAGCCAGATGACCCAGCCGTTGTTGCGGCGTGAAGCAGCCATCATTGTCTCCGGGTGTTAGCGGGTGCGGCAGGCGCTGCGGCAGGCGTGGCAGGGGTAGCTGCCGGGGCTGCTGGCTGGGCGGCCGGCGCTGCGGGTGTGGCTGGCGCCACAGGCGTATTGCTGGCCGGTGTGCCCTGCTCACCTGTGCTGGCCGGTTGGCCGAGGGCCGAGGTGCCCTTGCGGTCCGCCTCTTCCTGGGCGATGGCGGCGTCGGTAGCGCGCTGCTCCGGGGTACGCCGGTCACTGAATACCAGCAGCATGTAGCGGCTGCGGTTGAGCGCGGCGGTGGGGATGGCGCGCACGATGGCGAAAGGCTGCCCGGAATCGTGGATCACCTCGTTGACCGTCGCCACCGGGTAGCCGGCCGGGAACCGTTGGCCCATGCCGGAGCTGACCAACAGGTCGCCTTCCTTCACGTCGGCGGTATCGGCCACATGGCGCAGTTCAAGGCGCTCCGGGTTACCGGTACCACTGGCGATGGCACGCAGGCCGTTGCGGTTGACCTGCACCGGGATGCTATGGGTGGTATCGGTCAGCAGCAGCACCCGCGAGGTGTAGGGCATCAGCTCGACTACCTGGCCCATCAGGCCGCGCGCATCGAGTACCGGCTGGCCAAGGAACACACCGTCACGCTCGCCCTTGTTGATCAGTATGCGGTGGGTGAACGGGTTGGGGTCGACACCGATCAGCTCGGCCACTTCGACTTTTTCGTTGACCAGCGCCGAAGAGTTCAGCAATTCACGCAGGCGCACGTTCTGCTCGGTCAGGGCTGCCAGCTTCTGCAGGCGCCCCTGCAACAGCAGCGCTTCGGTCTTGAGCTTTTCGTTTTCGGCAATCAACTCGGTGCGGCTGCCGAACTGGCCGGCCACGCCTTGCCACGCACGTTGCGGCAGGTCGGTGATCCAGTACGACTCCATCAGCACCAGCCCCATCTGGCTGCGCACGGGCTTGAGCACGTCAAAGCGCGCGTCGACAACCATCAACGCGACCGACATTACCACCAGAACGAGCAGGCGAACGCCCAGCGAAGGGCCCTTGGAGAAAAGCGGTTTAATGGGCCGTTCCTCGTGGACGACTCAGGAGGTCATTGGACATGGGACAACGCACCAGCCTGGTTGCGGGTTGACGGATACGGCGCCCTTAACGGGCGCCAGCCCAGCACATACAGGTAGCACTGTGCGTAGTACCTGTAAACCGGGCGCTCGTGAACAGCGAGTGGGATCACTCGCTGGAGAGCAGGTCCATCGCGTGCTTGTCCATCATCTCCAGGGCGCGACCGCCGCCACGGGCGACACAGGTCAGCGGGTCCTCGGCGACGATTACCGGCAGGCCGGTTTCCTGGGCCAGCAGTTTGTCGAGGTCGCGCAGCAGCGCACCACCACCGGTCAGCACCAGGCCACGTTCGGCGATGTCCGAAGCCAGTTCGGGCGGCGATTGCTCCAGGGCGCTCTTCACGGCCTGGACAATGGTCGCCAGCGATTCCTGCAACGCTTCGAGCACTTCGTTGGAGTTAAGGGTGAAGGCACGCGGTACGCCCTCGGCCAGGTTGCGGCCACGCACATCGACTTCGCGTACCTCGCCGCCCGGGTAGGCGGTACCGATTTCCTGCTTGATGCGCTCGGCAGTGGACTCGCCGATCAGGCTGCCGTAGTTGCGGCGCACGTAGGTGACGATGGCCTCGTCAAAGCGGTCGCCGCCAACGCGGACGGATTCGGCATAGACCACGCCGTTCAGGGAGATCAGCGCGATTTCAGTGGTACCACCACCGATATCGACGACCATCGAACCGCGGGCCTCTTCAACCGGCAAGCCAGCACCGATGGCAGCAGCCATCGGTTCTTCGATCAGGAACACTTCACGGGCACCGGCACCCAGGGCCGACTCGCGAATGGCGCGGCGCTCTACCTGGGTCGACTTGCACGGTACGCAGATCAGCACGCGCGGGCTTGGCTGCAGGAAGCTGTTCTCGTGAACCTTGTTGATAAAATACTGCAACATTTTTTCGCAAACGCTGAAGTCGGCGATGACGCCGTCCTTCATCGGACGAATGGCAGCAATGTTGCCAGGCGTACGGCCCAGCATGCGTTTGGCTTCGGTACCGACGGCGACGACGCTTTTCTGATTGCCATGGGTACGGATGGCAACAACCGAGGGCTCATTCAGGACGATACCGCGCTCACGCACGTAAATAAGGGTGTTGGCAGTACCCAGGTCGATGGAAAGATCGCTGGAAAACATGCCACGCAGTTTCTTGAACATGGGAAAGTGACCCTGGGGAAAGCGTGGGTAAAAAAGTGCGGCAAACTCTAACAATGGCAGGGATTTTGGGCAAGGAGCCAATATGTTAAATTGGCTGTTTTTCCGAGCACGCCAGCCGATGATCGCGGCCGTTGGACCGCCAGAAAGCTGACATGTTCCTCACCGCGGACCCAAATTCCGTTCTTTGTTTCCCTTGGAGATCCTCATGGCGCTTGAACGCTGCGACGTGGAAAAGATCGCCCATCTGGCCCGTCTGGGGCTGAATGATGGCGAACTGCCACGCATTACCGAAGCCCTGAACAGCATCCTCGGGCTGGTCGACCAGATGCAAGCGGTCGATACCACTGGCATCGAGCCCCTGGCCCACCCGCTGGAAGCCAGCCAGCGCCTGCGCCCCGACCAGGTCACCGAAAGCAACCAGCGCGATGCCTACCAGGCTATCGCGCCCTCGACCGAAAGCGGTCTGTACCTGGTTCCCAAAGTCATCGAGTAAGGGATAGAGCCTGCCATGCATCAATTGACCCTGGCCGAGATCGCCCGCGGACTCGCCGACAAGTCGTTTTCCTCCGAAGAGCTGACTGGCGCCCTGTTGGCGCGCGTCAAGCAACTCGACCCGCAGATCAACAGCTTCATCAGCGTCACCGAAGACCTGGCCCTGGGCCAGGCGCGTGCCGCCGACGCCCGTCGCGCCGCAGGCGAAACCGGCGCGCTGCTGGGTGCGCCCATCGCCCACAAGGACCTGTTCTGCACCAACGGCGTACGCACCAGTTGCGGCTCGAAGATGCTCGACAACTTCAAGGCACCCTACGACGCCACCGTGGTCGCCAAGCTGGCTGAAGCCGGCATGGTCACCCTGGGCAAAACCAACATGGACGAGTTCGCCATGGGTTCGGCCAACGAATCCAGCCACTACGGCGCGGTGAAAAACCCATGGAACCTCGAACACGTCCCGGGCGGTTCGTCGGGCGGTTCGGCCGCTGCCGTGGCCGCGCGCCTGCTGCCAGCCACCACCGGCACTGACACCGGCGGTTCGATCCGCCAGCCGGCAGCACTGACCAACCTCACCGGCCTCAAGCCGACGTACGGTCGTGTGTCGCGCTGGGGCATGATCGCCTACGCCTCCAGCCTCGACCAGGGCGGCCCGCTGGCCCGCACCGCCGAAGACTGCGCCCTGCTGCTGCAAGGCATGGCCGGTTTCGACGCCAAGGACTCCACCAGCATCGAAGAGCCGGTGCCGGACTACAGCGCCAACCTGAACGCTTCGCTGCAGGGCCTGCGCATCGGCCTGCCAAAAGAGTACTTCGGGGCCGGCCTCGATCCACGTATCGCCGAGCTGGTCCAGGCCAGCGTCAAAGAGCTGGAAAAGCTCGGCGCGGTGGTCAAGGAAATCAGCCTGCCGAACATGCAGCACGCCATCCCGGCCTACTACGTGATCGCTCCGGCGGAGGCCTCATCCAACCTGTCGCGCTTCGACGGCGTGCGCTTCGGTTACCGCTGCGAAGCGCCGAAAGACCTCACCGACCTGTACAAGCGGTCCCGTGGCGAAGGCTTCGGCATTGAAGTGCAGCGCCGCATCATGGTCGGCACCTACGCCCTGTCGGCCGGCTACTACGACGCCTACTACGTGAAGGCGCAGCAGATCCGCCGCCTGATCAAGAACGACTTCATGGCCGCCTTCAACGATGTCGACCTGATCCTCGGCCCGACCACGCCAAACCCGGCCTGGAAGCTTGGCGCCAAGAGCAGCGACCCGGTCGCCGCCTACCTCGAAGACGTCTACACCATCACCGCCAACCTGGCGGGCCTGCCGGGCCTGTCGATGCCGGCTGGCTTCGTCGACGGCCTGCCGGTCGGCGTGCAGCTGCTGGCGCCGTATTTCCAGGAAGGCCGCCTGCTCAACGTCGCGCACCGCTACCAGCAAGTGACCGACTGGCACACCCGTGCCCCCAACGGCTTCTGAGGAGTTCACACATGCAATGGGAAGTTGTGATCGGGCTTGAAATCCACACTCAGCTCGCCACCCAGTCGAAGATCTTCTCCGGCAGCGCCACCACCTTCGGCTCCGAGCCGAACACCCAGGCCAGCCTGGTAGACCTGGGCATGCCCGGCGTACTGCCGGTGCTGAACCAGGAAGCCGTGCGCATGGCGTGCATGTTCGGCCTGGCCATCGATGCCGAAATCGGCAAGCGCAACGTGTTCGCGCGCAAGAACTACTTCTACCCGGACTTGCCCAAGGGGTACCAGATCAGCCAGATGGACCTGCCGATCGTCGGCAAGGGCCACCTGGATATCGCCCTGGAAGACGGCACCATCAAGCGTATCGGGGTCACCCGCGCGCACCTGGAAGAAGACGCCGGCAAAAGCCTGCACGAAGACTTCAGCGGCTCCACCGGCATCGACCTTAACCGTGCCGGCACCCCGCTGCTGGAAATCGTCTCCGAGCCTGACATGCGCAGCGCCAAGGAAGCCGTGGCCTACGTCAAGGCGATCCACGCACTGGTGCGCTACCTGGGCATCTGCGACGGCAACATGGCCGAAGGCTCGCTGCGCTGCGACTGCAACGTGTCGATTCGTCCGAAGGGTCAAGCCGAGTTCGGCACCCGCTGCGAGATCAAGAACGTCAACTCGTTCCGCTTCATCGAGCGCGCGATCAACAGCGAAATCCAGCGCCAGATCGACCTGATCGAAGACGGCGGCAAGGTGGTGCAGGAAACTCGCCTGTACGACCCGAACAAAGATGAAACCCGCTCCATGCGCAGCAAGGAGGAAGCCAACGACTACCGTTACTTCCCCGACCCGGACCTGCTGCCGGTGGTGATCGAGGACAGCTTCCTCGAAACCATCCGCGCCGGCCTGCCGGAGCTGCCGCCGCAGAAGGTCGAACGCTTCCAGCGCCAGTATGGCCTGTCGGCCTACGACGCCAACGTGCTGGCTTCGAGCCGCGAACAGGCGGACTACTTCGAGGAAGTGGTAAAAATCGGTGGCGACGCCAAGCTGGCGGCCAACTGGGTCATGGTCGAGCTGGGCAGCCTGCTCAACAAGCTGGGCATCGAGATCGACCAGGCACCGGTCAGCGCCGCGCACCTGGGTGGCATGCTGCTGCGCATCCGCGACAACACCATCAGCGGCAAGATCGCCAAGACCGTATTCGAGGCGATGGCTGCCGGTGAAGGCGATGCCGACAGCATCATCGAAAGCAAAGGCCTGAAGCAGGTGACCGACACCGGTGCCATCGACAAGATGCTGGACGAGATGCTGGCGGCCAACGCCGAGCAGGTCGAACAGTACCGTGCGGCCGACGAGGCCAAGCGTGGCAAGATGTTCGGCTTCTTTGTCGGCCAGGCGATGAAAGCCTCCAAAGGCAAGGCCAACCCGGGGCAGGTG
>NZ_JBNRIK010000013.1:0-28689 GCF_053557975.1 Pseudomonas sp. XP2 | reverse complement strand
CCTGGGGGAGCGGGCAAGCCCGCGAATGGCCGCACTGGAGCACATCTGACTTGCTGAAAAGACTTTGGGGCACCCTCGCCCTCTTCTCCCTGCTGGCCGGGTGCGCCAGCCATGACATCGACCCGCGTGGTTACGACCAGACGGGCACCGCTTCCTATTACGGGTCACGCCACCACGGCAAACGCACCGCCAGTGGCGAGCCGTTCAACCAGCACGGTTTTACCGCCGCCCACCGCAACCTGCCGTTCGGCACCCGCGTACGGGTCACCAACACGGCCAACCAGCGCAGTGTGGTGGTGCGCATCAACGACCGTGGCCCGCACACCCGCGGCCGCCTGATCGACCTGTCTCGCGCCGCTGCAGAAAAAATCGGCATGCTCCGTAGCGGAACGGCACGCGTGCGAGTACAAGGGCTTAGCGACTGACGCGACAGGAGTCCGACCATTTTCGACTTGGCCACCCTTCCCACCTTCAGCCTGTTGCAACTGGGCATTGCCCTGCTGCTGCTGGTCGGCGGCGCCGAATTGCTGGTGCGCGCAGCGCTGCGCCTGGCTCAGCGCCTTCATGTTCGCCCGTTGATCATCGGCCTGAGCCTGGTGGCCTTCGGCAGTACAGCACCACAACTGACCGTGAGCCTGCAGGCGGCCTATCAGGGCGCGCCGGATGTGGCGGTCGGCAGCGTGATCGGCAGCAACATCTTCAACGTACTGGTCATTCTTGGCCTGGCCGCGCTGATCATCCCGCTGCGTGTGTCGCGCCAGCTGGTGCGCCTGGACATTCCGCTGATGATCCTCGCCAGCGGCCTGGTCTATGCCTTGTCCGCCAACGGTTACCTGGGCCGGGTGGAAGGGGGGCTGCTGCTGCTTGGCCTGGCCGGCTACCTGGCAATGCTCTGGCACCAATCGCGCCACTACGCACGCACTTACCCCGCGCCGGTCACGGCAAAATCCAGCGCCAGGCGCTTCTGGTCAGGCACGCTGCTGCAGGTGCTGGCCGGCTTTGGCCTGCTGAGCCTGGGGGGCCACCTGCTGCTGGAGGCCGCCGTGGAGGTTGCCACAGACCTGGGGCTGTCCGAGCGCATCATCGGCCTGACCGTCGTCGCCATCTGCACATCCTTGCCAGAGCTCGCCGCCGCGCTGATCGCGGCCCTGCGTGGTGAACGGGAAATCGCCGTGGGCACCGTGATCGGCAGCAACCTGTTCAACCTGCTGGCAGTGCTGGGCCTGACCGCGCTGATCACCCCTGTGCCGCTGTCGATCTCGCCCAACGCCCTGGCCTTCGACCTGCCGGTTATGCTCGGCGTCGCCGCGCTAAGCCTGCCGGTGTTCTATTCCGGTTACCGCATCACCCGCGCCGAAGGCCTGGTGTTCCTTTGCCTGTACCTGGCCTACGGCCTGCACGTGGCGGCGTTCACCATGGGCATGCCGCTGGCCGGGCGCCTGGAGCGGTTGATGCTGTTCTATGTGCTGCCTGTGCTCGCGGTGGTGCTGCTGTATACCACCGTGCGCGCCTGGCGCCGGCAGCATTGATCGGGCCATGTCATCTGCCGCATGCCTTAAGCCTTGTGTCGCCCTTTAGATCGAGCGCCGCCCGCGCGGCGCTCGTTCTCACAGGCGATACAAATCTAACGGCGAACCTGCCGAGCCTTCTTCAGCTTGAAGGCCACCCACAGCACGGCAATCCATGCCGGGATCAGCATCACCGAGATGCGAATCGGCGGAGTCAGGTACATCACCACCAGAATCAGCACAATGAACGCCAGGCACAGGTAGTTGGTCAGCGGGTGCCCCAGGCTCTTGTAGAACGGGGTAATACCGGCCGCCAGCTTGGCCTTGCGGAACTTCAAGTGGGTAATGCTGATGCTCGCCCAGTTGATCACCAGCGCCGACACCGCCAGGGCCATCAGCAAGCCAAAGGCCTCGCCCGGCATGAGGTAGTTGATCACCACGCACAGCCCGGTCGCGAAGGCAGACACGCCCAGTGCAGTCAACGGCACGCCGCTGCGGCTGACTTTCAGCAACTGGCGCGGTGCGTCACCCTGGCTGGCCAGACCAAACAGCATGCGGCTGTTGGCGTACACGCAGCTGTTGTAAACCGACAGCGCAGCCGTCAGCACCACGATGTTGAGGATGGTTGCCACCAGGTCGCTGTCCAGCTCGTGGAAAATCATCACGAACGGGCTGCCACCCTGCACGACCTTCTGCCACGGGTACAGGGACAGCAGCACCGCCAGGGCACCGATGTAGAAGATCAGGATGCGGTACACCACCTGGTTGGTGGCCTTGGGGATACTCTGGCGCGGGTTGTCGGCCTCGGCAGCAGTGATACCCACCAGCTCCAGCCCACCGAACGAGAACATGATCACCGCCAGCGCCATCACCAAGCCGCTGACACCGTTAGGGAAGAAGCCGCCGTACTGCCACAGGTTGGCCACGCTGGCATCCGGGCCGCCATGGCCGCTGCTCAGCAACCAGGCGCCGAAGCCGATCATGCTGACGATGGCCACTACCTTGATCAGGGCGAACCAGAATTCCATTTCGCCGTAGACCTTCACCTGGGTCAGGTTGATCAGGTTGATCACCACAAAAAATATCGCCGCCGTGGCCCAGGTGGGGAATTCCGGCCACCAGTACTGCACGTAGATACCCACGGCCGTCAGCTCGGCCATGCCAACCAGTACATACACCACCCAGTAGTTCCAGCCCGACACGAAGCCTGCAAACTCGCTCCAGTACTGGTGGGCAAAGTGGCTGAAGCTACCGGCCACCGGCTCTTCCACCACCATTTCACCCAGCTGGCGCATGATCAGGAAGGCCATCAGGCCAGCGATGGCATACCCCAGCAGTACGGAGGGCCCGGCCAGCTGGATGGTCTGGGCGATGCCCAGGAACAAGCCGGTACCGATGGCCCCGCCCAGCGCGATCAGCTGGATATGGCGATTCTTCAGCCCGCGCTGTAACTGCTCGGGCTTGCTCTGGTCTTGCATGAAGTGTCCTTTAGCTCAGTGAGGCTGTTTTTGTGTTGTTTGCAGTCAAGGATCTAGATCCATCCGCCCCACTGCAAGATGAAAATGCCGATATTGGTGGTGATTGCCGCCATTAAGGTGGTGATCACGATGATCGACGCAGCCAGCTCATGGTTGCCGTTGGCCGCCCGCGCCATGACGTAACTGGCAGCTGCGGTCGGGCTGCCGATGTACAGGAACAGGATACCCAGTTCGGCCCCGCGAAAGCCGCACAGCCAGGCACCGAGGGTGCCGGCCAGCGGCAGCCAGACCATCTTTACCAGGCTGGCGTCGATGGCCAGCCGGCCGCTGTCGCGCAGCGCCGCCAGCGACAGGGTGCCGCCAATACACATCAATGCCAACGGCAGGGTCATCTGTGCCAGGTAATCACCTGAAGTCAGCAGCCAGTTAGGGAGCGGCACCTGGCCGTAAGCCATGGGTGTCGCGACCAGCACGCTGATGATCAGCGGGTTGCTTAAAATGCTCTTGCAGATGCTCCACGGGTCGGACTTGAGGTCCGGGCTGTACACCGCCAGCACCACTGCCGACAGCGAGTTGTACATCAGGATGACCAGGCCGGCGAGCACTGCACCCAGCGAAATACCGTAGTCGCCGTAAAGGCTGGCAGCCAGGGCCAGGCCGATCACGCCGTTGTTGCCGCGGAACGCGCCCTGGGTATAGATGCCCCGGTCGGCCTGCGGGCTACGCCAGATGGCCATGCCCCAAGCGACGCCGAAGCCCACCAGAGTGGCGACGATGAAGTAAAGGATGACACCGGGCTTCACCGCAGCAGCCAGGTCGGCGTGGTAAATGCCGAGGAACAACAGCGCAGGCATGCAGACGTTGAACACCAACTGCGAGGCAACGCGGTTGAAATTATCGTCGATCAGACGGATGCGTTTGAGCAGCACGCCCATGAACAGCATGGCGAAGACAGGTGCCGTGATGTTCAGCGTCTGGATAAGAAGGGCGAGCATGCGCAAGCGATCCTGGAGAGGTTGCCGTTAGGTGGCTAATGATACGCCAACGGCTGGTATTTGCGGGGATCGCGGGCTTGTAGAAAAATTTCTGTCAGTGCCGGCCTCTTCGCGGGACAAGCCCGCTCCCACAGGTATCGCACAAATCTTCAGACCTGTTCAGGGCCTGTGGGAGCGGGCTTGCCCCGCGAAGAGGGCAACGCGGACTCAGCGCCGGACCGGGCGCTTCTGCAGCTTGCGCTGCAAGGTCCGGCGGTGCATGCCCAGCGCACGTGCGGTGGCCGAGATGTTGCCCTCGTGCTCGTTCAGCACGCGCTGGATGTGTTCCCACTGCAGGCGGTCGACCGACATCGGGTTTTCCGGCACCAGGGTATCCAGGTCGGTGTGCTCCGACAGCAATGCTGCCAGCACATCATCGGCGTCAGCCGGTTTGCACAGGTAATTGCAGGCGCCGCGCTTGACCGCTTCCACCGCCGTGGCAATGCTCGAGTAACCGGTCAGGATCACCACGCGCATTTCAGGGTCCAGCTCCAGCAGCTTGGGCAGCAGCACAAGGCCGGAGTCACCGTCCATCTTCAGGTCCAGCGTGGCGTAATCTGGCAGGTCCTGCTGGGCCAGAATCAAGCCTTCCTCGGCCGAACTGGCGGTGCTCACGCGGAAACCGCGACGGCTCATTGCCCGGGCCATGACCCGGGTGAAGGTGGCATCGTCATCCACCAACAGCAGGTGCGGCAGCTCTTCGCTTTCGACCTGGTTTTCTTCGCTCATCATTCATCTCCTCGCTTGCCATAGGGCAGGCGCAATTCGGTCAGGGTGCCACCCTGTTCATGACTATAGAGTTTCACCGAACCGCCCGCACGGGTCACGCTGGCCTTGCTCAAGAACAGGCCCAGGCCGAAGCCTTTGCCTTTGGTGGTAATGAAGGGTTTGCCGATGGCTTCGGCAATGGCCGGCGGCACGCCAGGGCCATGGTCACGGATACTGATGACGATGTCCTGAGCGTCCCAGTCCAGGCGCACTTCCAAGTCATCGGGGCAGGCATCGGCTGCATTGTTCAACAGGTTCAGCAGCGCCTGGGTCAGGTCTGGTGGTGGCGTCAGGCGCGGCACTTTGCCATCGCGCAACCGCTGGAAGCGGTAGCTGGCTTCCGGGCGCATCAGGTGCCAGCGGTTCAGCGCCTCGTCCAGCCAGGCGGTCACCTCCTGCTCCACGATCGCCAGGCGGCGGTTGGCTTCGGCGGCGCGCACCAGCTGTTGCAAGGTCTCTTTGCACAGCTTTACCTGGTCCTGCAGGATCTGCAGGTCTTCCTGCAGCAGCGGGTCGGTGTGGTCCTGACGCATTTCGTTGATCAGCACGCTCATGGTCGCCAGTGGCGTGCCCAGCTCATGGGCAGCACCGGCGGCCTGGGTAGCCACGGCCAGCAGTTGCTCATCGCGCAGGCTTTCTTCACGCCGCTCGGACCGCAGTTGCTCCTGGCGGCGCAGCTCTTCGGCCATGCGTGCGGCAAAGAAAGTGATCACCGCCGCAGCCAGGGCAATGCTCAGCCACATGCCGTAGACCTGCATCTTGTCCCGCGCCATGGGCAGGCCCTCAAGCGGGTAGAACTGCACCAGCAGCAGGCTGTAGGCGGTCAGGGCGATACCCGACAGAATCAGCGAATACAGCCACGGCAAGGTCACTGCGGCAATCGCCAGCGGTACCAGGTAATACGACACGAACGGGTTGGTCGAGCCGCCGGAGTAATACAGCAAGGCACTGTGGATCAACAGGTCACAGGCCAACTGCAGGGCGTACTCCATTTCGGTGACGGGCAGCGACAGGCGCAAGCGCAGCGCGGTGAAGGCACACAGCAGCGACGACAAAGCCAAGGTGCCCGCCAGCGACAGCCACGGCAAGGGTAGCAATTCGGTCCAGTAGGCGACGCCCACGGAGCCAGCCTGGGCAGCCAGGACCAGGACCCGGATGACGGTCAGGCGCCAAAGGTTCTGGCGGGTAGCAGATAGCGGTTGTACGGCGGCGAGCATGAGCTCTCCTGATGAGTGCTCCAGAAAATCGGCTGGAGTATACCGAAGCCGGGCGCCTCGCTGCAGCGCTGCGGCAAAGCGCCACAGTTTGTCACAGGTTCATGATGGCACTTTTGAACCCACTACACTGTTGCCGGTCTGATGGGCCATGCGTGGAATGATGGCCAACCCCACGCCTTTTATTGCCAAGGAGTACCACATGCAAATCCCACGTCGCGGCGCCGCCCTGATTCTGTCCTGCGGCTTGCTCGCCAGCCTGCCTGCGCTGGCTGCCGATGAGCCACGTTACAACCAGGTATCGCTGCGCGCTGAAGTGAGCAAGGAAGTGCCGCGCGACCTGATGGTCGTGACCCTGTACAGCGAAGCGCAGAACAGCGACCCGGGCAAGCTGGCCAAGCAGATCACCGAAACCATGAACAAGGCCGTGCAGCAGTCGCGACAGGTCAAGGACGTGAAGATCAGCCAAGGCAGCCGCAACAGCTACCCGGTGTATGACAGCAAGGGCCAGAAGATTACCGGCTGGCGCGAGCGCGCCGAACTGCGCCTGGAAAGCGACAACTTCCCGGCCCTGTCCCAGCTCACAGCCGACCTGCTGCAAGAGCTGAAAATGGGCGGCATGGACTTCTCCATCGCACCGGCCACACGCAAGGCCAGTGAGGATGCATTGCTCAAGGACGCCGTCGATGCCTTCAAGGCGCGTGCTCAACTGGCCACCGAGGCGCTGGGCGGCAAGGGCTACAAAGTGGTCAGCCTGAACCTCAACAGCAGCGGTTACCCGCGCCCGTACCTGCGCAGTGCGCCGATGGCGATGAAAGCCATGGGGGCCGACGAAGCAGCGCCAGCGCCGGATATCGAGGCGGGCACCAGCGAAGTGAGCATGAATGCTGATGGCCTGATCGAAGTGCAAATGCCCTGACAGCCACGAGCTTCAAGCGGCAAGCTTCAAGTTGACTGTAAACCCGGTCTGCTTTGGCTTGCCGCTTGGCGCTTGCCGCTTGAGTCTGCTTTTCAGACATTTCCTACGCAACACCCAGGTGCATCCTACGTTTATCACCGCCTAGAAACATCGCGCAAAATGCCATCATTTTGCCTGCGCAAACGTTTAACTTCGCCTAAAGTTATACTGATGCGACATCCATGTACGCCCGTACCACTTTTCCGGCGCCAACTATCCTTATACCTGTTGCATTGGGAACACCCCCTGCATAAGTATCCTCAGGTCGGCTCACGAGGCCACCTCATCCAAAAAATGACAACAATGAGGCCACCATGCTCAAACACGCAGTCATTCCGTTCCTGCTTGGCGCAGGCTTGCTCACCGGCGCGCCGTCGGTCCTGGCCGCGTCCAACCTGGTGTTTTGCTCAGAGGGCAGCCCGGCCGGTTTTGACCCGGGCCAGTACACCACCGGGACCGACTTCGACGCCTCGGCAGAGACCGTGTTCAACCGCTTGACCCAGTTCGAACGAGGCGGTACTGCAGTTATCCCGGGCCTGGCGACCAAGTGGGAAGTGTCCGACGACGGCAAGACCTACACCTTCCACCTGCGCGAAGGCGTCAAGTTCCATACCACCGACTACTTCAAGCCCAGCCGGCCCTTCAACGCCGACGATGTGCTGTTCACCTTCAACCGCATGCTCGACAAGGATCAGCCGTTCCGCAAGGCCTACCCTACCGAGTTCCCGTATTTCACCGACATGGGCATGGACAAGAACATCGCCAAGGTGGAAAAGCTGGATGAGCACACGGTGAAGTTCACCCTTAACGAGGTCGACGCCGCGTTCATCCAGAACCTGGCCATGAGCTTCGCTTCCATCCAGTCCGCCGAGTACGCCGACCAATTGCTCAAGAACGGCAAGGCCGCCGACATCAACCAGAAGCCGATCGGCACCGGCCCGTTCGTGTTCAGCAAGTACCAGAAGGACGCGCAGATTCGCTTCAAGGGCAACAAGGACTACTGGCAGCCCGAGGACGTGAAGATCGACAACCTGATCTTCGCCATCACCACCGATGCCTCGGTACGCATGCAAAAACTGAAGAAGAACGAGTGCCAGGTCACCCTGTTCCCGCGGCCCGCCGACATCGAGCCGCTAAAGGCCGACAAGCACCTGCAGATGCCCCAGCAAGCCGGGTTCAACCTGGGCTACATCGCCTACAACGTGATGGACAAGATCAAGGGCAGCAACGAGCCCAACCCCATGGCTCAGCTGAAAGTGCGCCAGGCGCTGGACATGGCGGTGGACAAGAAGAAGATCATCGAGTCGGTCTACCAGGGTGCCGGCCAGTTGGCAGTCAATGCCATGCCGCCGACCCAGTGGTCGTATGACGACAGCATAAAGGACGCCCCCTTCGACCCCGAAAAAGCTAAACAGCTGCTCAAGGAAGCCGGCATCAAGGAAGGCACCGAGATCACCCTGTGGGCCATGCCCGTGCAACGCCCATACAACCCCAATGCCAAGCTGATGGCCGAAATGCTGCAATCCGACTGGGCCAAGATCGGCATCAAGGCCAAAATCGTCAGCTATGAATGGGGCGAGTACATCAAACGCTCCAAAGGTGGCGAACAAGGCGCCATGCTGATTGGCTGGAGCGGCGACAACGGTGACCCGGACAACTGGCTGGGCACCCTCTACGGCTGCGATGCCGTCGACGGCAACAACTTCTCCAAGTGGTGCTACAAGCCCTACGACGACCTGATCAAGCAGGCCAAGGCCACCTCCGACCAGGCCAAGCGCACCGAGCTGTACCAGCAGGCGCAGCACATTCTCAAGGAGCAGGTGCCGATTACCCCGATCGCCCACTCCACCGTGTATCAGCCCATGAGCGCCAAAGTGAAGGACTTCAAGATCAGCCCGTTTGCGCTGAACGCCTTCTATGGCGTAAGCGTGGACAAATAGGGTAACTCCAGCACCCGCCATCTGGCGGGTGCCTTGCCCCCTTCCCCCTCTTCATGTCGTCCCGCGGCTATCCGCTGCGGGGTGGGCGAACTGTTGCCGCCATTCGCACCCCGAGGCGGCGCAAACAGCTGAAAAAGGACTTGCCATGCGTCACGCGACCCGTCTTTCAACCTTGCTGGCCCTGGGCCTGATGAGCCAATCCCCGGCCCTGTTGGCGAACAACCTGGTGTTTTGCTCCGAGGGCAGCCCCGCCGGCTTCGACACCGCCCAGTACACCAGCGCCACCGACAACGACGCCGCCGAGCCGATCTACAACCGCCTGGTCGAGTTCGAGCGTGGTGGTACTGCCGTGCACCCTGCCCTGGCGACCCGCTGGGAAGTATCCGACGATGGCTTGCGCTATACCTTCCACCTGCGTGAAGGGGTGAAGTTCCACAGCAACAAGGCCTTCTCCCCAAGCCGCGATTTCAACGCCGACGATGTGCTGTTCACCTTCAACCGCATGCTCGACAAAGGCCACCCGTTCCGCCAGGCCTACCCTACCGAATTTCCTTACTTCATCAGCATGGGCCTGGACAAGAACATCGCCCATGTCGAGAAGATCGACCCGCTGACTGTGGCATTCACCCTGAACACGGTCGATGCCGCGTTCATCCAGAACCTGGCCATGAGCTTCGCCTCCATCCTCTCCGCCGAATACGCCGGGCAACTGATGGCCAGCGCAAGACCGAGCGACATCAACCAGCAGCCCATCGGCACCGGGCCGTTCGTGTTCCAGCGTTATCAGAAGGATTCGCAGATCCGCTACAAAGGCAACAAGGAGTACTGGGCGCCGGATGAGGTGAAAATCGACAACCTGGTGTTCTCGATCAACATCGACCCTTCGGTACGCATCCAGAAACTGCGCCGCAACGAATGCCAGGTCACCCTGCACCCTCGCCCGGCCGACCTGCCAGCGCTCAAGGCCGACAGCTCGCTGCGGGTATTGCAGCAACCAGGCTTCAACCTCGGCTACATCGCCTACAACACCCAGCACCCACCGTTCGACCGGCGGGAGGTGCGCCAGGCGATGGACATGGCTGTGAACAAGAAGGCCATACTCCAGGCGGTGTATCAGGATTCCGGCCAACTGGCAGTCAACGCCATGCCACCGACCCAGTGGTCCTATGACGAAAGCCTCAAAGACGCGCCCTACGACCCGCAAAAGGCCAAGCAGCTGCTGCAGCAGGCTGGCGTCAAACCTGGCACCGAAGTCACCCTTTGGGCCATGCCGGTGCAACGCCCTTACAACCCCAACGCCAAGCTGATGGCCGAAATGCTCCAGGCAGACTGGAACAAACTCGGGTTCGAGGTGCGCATCGTCAGTTACGAATGGGGCGAGTACCTCAAGCGCATGAAAAGCGGCGAGCACGACATCGCCCTGATTGGCTGGACCGGCGACAACGGTGACCCGGACAACTGGCTAGGCACCCTCTACAGCTGCGATGCCATCGGCAGCAACAACTACTCGCTGTGGTGCGACCCGCAGTACGACAGCCTGGTCAAGCAGGCCAAGCAGGTCACAGACCAACCGCAGCGCAGTGCGCTGTACCGGCAGGCCCAGCAACGGCTCAAACAGCAGGTGCCGATTACGCCGGTGGCGCATTCCACAGTTAACCAGCCGCTCAGCATCAAGGTTTCTGAGTTCAAGGTCAGCCCGTTTGGGCGCAATGATTTTTCCGGTGTGAGTGTTGATTAAGCGTTAGCCAATACCGGCCTCTTCGCGGGCAAGCCCGCTCCCGCAGGATCTCTACAGGTTCGGACCGTGCACCCTGTCTGTGGGAGCGGGCTTGCCCGCCAAAAGGCCAGCACAGGCAACACAACGCCCCCTTTTAGCCCGGCGACCCCGGGCAACTCTGGCAACACCGCAGCAAAAAACCCGGCCCACAAGGCCGGCAATAACTAGAAAGCAATGGGAGCTTCAACCTTGAAAGTATCAACCCTGAGCGCACTGGCCTTATCCATCAGTGCATTTTCCACCGTGGCCCAGGCCGATCCGCAAAGCCAGGACTACATTCCGCTCACCCTCAAAGGCAGCAGCGCGCAGGCGCAAGCCAGCGGCTTCATCGACGGCCAGAGCCTGTCCGGCAGCACCCGCAACTGGTACGCCCGCGAACGCGCTGCACGCGCCCCGCTGTGGAAGTACTACAAGAGCGACGGCACCCGCCACCCCACCCACAGCCGGGAAAACTGGCTGCAGGGCACCATCCTCAACTACAGCTCCGGTTTCACCCAAGGCACCGTGGGTTTCGCTGTCGAGGCCGCTGGCTATAACGCCATCGCCCTGCAGCAGAGCCGCGAAGCGATTGCCGGCCCCAACAACCGCACCCTCACCCACAGCGATGGCGACCCCGTCGGCCAGTGGAGCAAACTGGGCCTGGGCAACATCAAGGCGCGCGTGTCCAACACCACCCTTACCCTTGGCCGCCAGTCGGTGGACACGCCCATGATCGCCTACATCGGCAACCGCGCCCTGCCATCGAGCTTCCAGGGCGCGTTCCTGCACAGCGCCGAGTTCGACAACCTGAGCCTCGATCTGGGCACTTTCGACCGCGTTTCGCCACGCACCGAACAAAGCCTTAGCAAGTTTCGCAGCGAATACGGCGCCACCGGCGTGGAAACCGACCGCGCCAGCACTGCCGGCATCAATTACCAGCCGTTCAAAAGCCTGAGTACCAGCCTGTATGCCACCCAGGTAGACGACTTCTGGAACCAGTACTACTTCGGCGCCAACCACGTGCTCGGCGACAGCGCAGTGCTCAGCCTGAGCACCGGCCTTAACTACTACAAGACCGTCGATGCCGGCAGCCAGAAAATGGGCAAGATCGACAACGACACCTACAGCCTGTCGCTCGGCCTGACCCACCAGGCCCATACCCTCAGCGCCTCGTGGCAGCAGGTGAACGGCAACGAATACTTCGACTACCTGCACGAAACCAACGGCATCTACCTGGCCAACTCGTTGTTGTCGGACTTCAACGGCCCCAACGAGAAGTCGCTGCAGCTTTCCTATGTATTGAACATGGCGCCCTACGGCGTGCCAGGGCTGAAGTTCAACCTGTACAACGCACGCGGCTGGGGCATTGACGGGACTCACTACCGCGGCACCGCCTACGACGTGAATGGCCTGAACGGCGAAACCCACTACGAGTGGGGCATCGGCACCAGCTACGCGGTGCAGAGCGGGCCGCTGAGAGACACCAGCATCCGCGCGACCTACACCACCCACCGCGCCAGCAAGGCACAGGGTGACGGCAGCCTGGACGAGTTCCGGGTGGTTACCACCATTCCATTCAACATTCTTTGACCGCTGGCGCCACGGTCCCCTTCGCAGCGGGCCGTGGCGGCTACGCTGGAATCAATGCAAAAGCAGGGAGTGTTCAACCCATGCAGAGAGCTTTCATCAAATCGCTAACGTTACGCCTTGCCCTCGCCACGCTGGTGCTGGGCAGCGCAACGCAGCTGGCAGCCAAACCGCTGGTGGTCTGTACCGAGGCCAGCCCGGAAGGGTTCGACGTTGTCCAGTACACCACCGCGGTCACACTTGATGCGACGTCCGAGACACTGTTCAACCGCCTGGTCGACTTCAAACCAGGCACCACCGACGTCCAGCCGGCCCTGGCCGAGCGCTGGGACATTTCGCCAGACGGGCTGACCTACACCTTCCATCTGCGCCAAGGGGTGAAGTTCCACACCACCGACTACTTCGAGCCGACCCGCGACTTCAACGCCGACGATGTGCTGTGGAGCCTCAACCGCCAGCTTGACCCGCACCACCCGTGGCACGACAAAACCAGCGTCGGCTACCCGTATTTTGAAAGCATGGCCTTCAAGCAGCTGCTCAAATCGGTGATCAAGACCGACGACCACACCGTGGTGATCACCCTGGCCCGGCCGGAAGCACCGTTCCTGCATGACATGGCCATGGGCTTCACCTCGATCTACTCCGCCGAGTACGGTGACCAGTTGCTCAGGGCCGGTAAAACCGCCGAGCTGAACAGCAAGCCGGTCGGCACCGGCCCGTTCATCTTCCAGCGTTACAACAAGGATGCGCAGGTCCGCTTCAAACCCAACCCAGACTACTTCCGCGGCAAACCGCCGGCCGACGCGCTGGTGTTCGCCATCGCCACCGACAGCAACGTGCGCCTGCAGAAGCTGCGCGCCAACGAATGCCAGGTCGCGTTGTACCCCAAGCCGGATGACGTGCCATCGATCAAGGCCGACCCGAAACTCAAGGTCGCCGAAATCGAAGCGCTTGTCACCGGCTACATCGCCATGAATACCGAGCACAAATACCTCAGCGATGTACGCGTGCGCAAAGCCATCAATATGGCGTTCGATCGGCAGACTCATGTCGACCAGCTGTTCGGCAAAGGCAACGCGCTGGTGGGTGTGAACCCCTACCCACCGACCATGCCTGGCTACAACACCGCCAACCAGAACCCGCCCCGCGACCTCGCAAAGGCACGCGCCCTGCTCAAGGAAGCTGGCGTACCGGAAGGCACGGTGATCACACTGTTTACCCGCAACGGCGGTGGCATGACCAACCCTAACCCGCGCCTGTCGGCCGAGATGCTGCAGGCCGACCTGAAGCAGATCGGCCTGCAGCTGGATATCCGCGTGATGGAATGGGCCGAAATGCTGCGCCGTGCAAAAAATGGCGAGGCCGACCTCGTGTCCACCGGCTGGGCTGGCGACAACGGCGACCCCGACAACTTCCTCACCCCGCTGCTCAGTTGCGACGCCGCCAAAACCGGCGAGAACTACGCCCGCTGGTGCAACTCGAAATTCCAGGAGCTGATCACCCGTGCCCGCGAGGTGGTCGACAACGACGAACGCGCAAGGCTCTATAGCGAGGCATTGAAGGTGTACGATGACGACCAGCCCTGGATCAGCATGGCCCATCCAAAGATGTTCACCGCCATGCGTGACAACGTGGAGGGCTACGTGATCAGCCCTCTGACCAACAATAACTTCGCCACCACCAAGGTGAAGTAGAACAACAACGACCGCCGGCAACCCACACGGGGACCGGCGGCATTGCCGTACCGGGCTGATCGCCCCGCGGCCTGATGAGGTAACCCCGACAATGTTGAGTTTTATTGCCCGGCGCCTTGGCCTGCTGATACCGACCTTTTTCGGCATCACCTTGCTGACCTTTGCGCTCATACGCCTGATCCCCGGCGACCCGGTGGAAGTCATGATGGGCGAGCGCAGGGTCGATCCCGAAATGCACGCCCAGGCCATGGAGCGCCTGGGCCTGAACAAGCCACTGCCGGTCCAGTACCTGGACTATGTCGGCAAGCTGGCCCAGGGTGACCTCGGCGAATCGCTGCGCACCCGCGAAAGCGTGTGGACCGAGTTTCTCACCCTGTTCCCGGCCACCCTGGAGCTGGCCTTCGCCGCCCTGCTGTTCGCCGGTATCGTCGGCCTGCTGGCCGGGGTGATCGCCGCGCTCAAGCGCGGTTCATTGTTCGACCACGGGGTGATGGGCATTTCCCTGGCCGGCTACTCGATGCCGATCTTCTGGTGGGGCCTGATCCTGATCATGTTCTTCTCGGTGAGCCTGGGCTGGACCCCAGTGTCCGGGCGCATCGACCTGCTCTACGACATTGAGCCGAAAACCGGCTTCATGCTCATCGATACCCTGCTCAGCGACGAAGAAGGCGCCTTCAAGGACGCGGTGATGCACCTGATCCTGCCGGCCATCGTGCTGGGTACCATCCCGCTGGCAGTCATCGCCCGCATGACCCGTTCGTCGATGCTTGAAGTACTGCGCGAAGACTACATCCGCACCGCCCGCGCCAAAGGCCTGTCGCCGGCCCGCGTGGTGTTCGTGCACGGCCTGCGCAATGCCTTGATTCCGGTGCTGACCGTGTTCGGCCTGCAGGTCGGCACGCTGCTGGCCGGTGCGGTGCTGACCGAAACCATCTTTTCCTGGCCGGGCATCGGCAAGTGGCTGATCGAAGCCATCGGTGCCCGTGACTACCCCGTGGTCCAGAACGGCATCCTGTTGATCGCCTGCCTGGTAATCCTGGTCAACTTCGTCGTGGACATCCTCTACGGCCTGGCCAACCCACGCATCCGTCATCAGCGCTGAGGCCTTCGCCATGACTAGCCCGATTGCAAAATCCGTGTCGCCGGCCAGCCCGGTGGACCAGAGCCTGCTCTACCCCTCGCCGTACAAAGAATTCTGGCAAGCCTTTGCGCGCAACAAAGGCGCAGTGATGGGCCTGGCCTTCATGTGCCTGGTGGTGTTCTGTGCACTGTTCGCGCCGTGGGTCGCCCCGCATGACCCGAGCGAGCAGTACCGCGCCTTCCTGCTGACCCCGCCGGTATGGCTGGAAGGCGGCAGCTGGCAGTTCATCCTCGGCACCGACGAACTGGGCCGCGACCTGCTTTCGCGCCTGATACAGGGGGCGCGGCTGTCGCTGCTGATCGGCCTGTCGTCGGTGGTGATGTCGCTGATCCCAGGCATCCTGCTGGGCCTGCTGGCCGGCTTCTTCCCGCACATCCTCGGCCCATCGATCATGCGCCTGATGGATGTGATGTTGGCCCTGCCCTCCCTGCTGCTGGCCGTGGCCATCGTCGCCATCCTCGGCCCAGGCCTGATCAACACGGTAATCGCCATCGCCATCGTCTCACTGCCCTCCTACGTGCGCCTGACCCGGGCTGCGGTAATGGTTGAACTGAACCGCGACTACGTCACCGCCGCACGCCTGGCGGGTGCCGGGCTGCCACGGCTGATGTTCGTCACCGTGCTGCCCAACTGCATGGCGCCACTGATCGTGCAGGCTACCCTCAGCTTCTCTTCAGCGATCCTCGATGCTGCCGCCTTGGGCTTCCTGGGCCTGGGCGTACAACCACCCACCCCGGAGTGGGGCACCATGCTGGCTTCGGCCCGTGACTATATCGAGCGCGCCTGGTGGGTGGTGAGCCTGCCCGGCCTGACCATTCTGCTCAGTGTGCTGGCAATCAACCTGATGGGCGACGGCCTGCGCGATGCGCTGGACCCGAAACTCAAGAACGCCGCCTGAGGAGAACGCCATGTCACTGTTGCAGATCAACAACCTGAACGTGCGCTTCGGCGACGCCAATGCCGTACCTGTCGTCGATGGCCTGGACCTGTCGGTGGAGGCTGGCGAGATCCTGGCCATCGTCGGCGAATCCGGCTCGGGCAAATCCGTGACCATGATGGCCTTGATGGGCCTGATCGACGCCCCCGGGCGCATCACCGCCGATGCCCTCCGTTTCGACGGCACCGACATGCTCAAGCTCAGCGGCCGCCAGCGGCGCAAGGTGGTGGGCAAGGACATCGCCATGGTCTTCCAGGACCCGATGACCGCCCTCAACCCCAGCTATACCGTGGGCTACCAGATCGAAGAAGTGCTGCGCCAGCACCTGGGCCTGAAGGGCAAGGCCGCGCGCCAGCGTGCCCTTGAGCTGTTGAAAAAGGTCGAGATCCCAGCTGCGCAAAGCCGCCTGGATGCCTATCCGCATCAGCTGTCTGGCGGCATGAGCCAGCGTGTGGCGATTGCCATGGCCATTGCCGGCGAGCCCAAGCTGCTGATCGCCGACGAGCCGACCACCGCACTGGACGTGACCATCCAGGCGCAGATCATGGAGCTGCTGGTCAACCTGCAGAAGGAGCGCAACATGGCGCTCATCCTGATCACCCACGACCTCGCCGTGGTCGCCGAAACGGCCAAGCGGGTATGCGTGATGTACGCAGGCGAAGCCGTCGAGGTGGGCCAGGTGCCGATGCTGTTCGACGTGCCCGCCCACCCCTACAGCGAAGCCCTGCTGGCGGCGATCCCCGAGCACAGCATCGGCGCCGAGCGCCTGGCCACCCTGCCTGGCATCGTCCCTGGCCGCTACGACCGCCCCGTCGGCTGCCTGTTGTCGCCGCGCTGCCCCTATGTGCAGGACAACTGTCGGCGCCAGCGCCCTCCCCTCGATCCCCAGGCTCACAGCCTGGTGCGTTGTTTCTACCCGTTGAACCAGGAGGTGGCGTGATGGCCGTCGTTCTATCTGCGCGCGAGCTTACCCGGCATTACGAAGTCTCCCGCGGCCTGTTCAAAGGGCACGCCCTGGTCCGTGCGCTGAATGGCGTATCGTTCGAACTGGAAGCCGGCAAGACCCTGGCGGTGGTCGGCGAGTCGGGCTGCGGCAAGTCCACCCTGGCCCGCGCCCTGACCCTGATCGAAGAGCCGTCGTCCGGCTCGCTGCAAATTGCCGGCACCGAGGTGAACGGCGCAAGCAAGGCTGAGCGCAAGCAACTGCGGCGCGACGTGCAGATGGTGTTCCAGAGCCCCTACGCCTCGCTCAACCCACGGCAGAAAATTGGTGACCAGCTGGCCGAGCCGCTGCTGATCAACACCTCGCTGAGCAAAGCCGAACGGCGCGAGAAAGTGCAAAAAATGATGGAGCAGGTGGGCCTGCGCCCCGAGCATTACCAGCGCTATCCACATATGTTCTCTGGTGGCCAGCGCCAGCGTATCGCCTTGGCCCGAGCGATGATGCTGCAGCCAAAAGTGCTGGTGGCGGACGAGCCGACCTCGGCATTGGATGTGTCGATCCAGGCGCAGGTACTGAACCTGTTCATGGATTTGCAGAAGGAGTTCAACACCGCCTACGTGTTCATCTCGCACAACCTGGCGGTGGTGCGGCATGTGGCCGATCACGTACTGGTGATGTACCTGGGACGACCGGCAGAGATGGGGCCGAAAACGGATATTTACGAGCGGCCGCTGCATCCCTATACCCAGGCGCTGCTGTCGGCAACACCTGCCATTCACCCGGATCCGCTGAAGCCGATGATCCGCATTGTCGGGGAGCTGCCCAACCCGTTGAACCCGCCAGATGGGTGTGCGTTTCACAAGCGCTGCCCGTATGCGACGGAACGCTGTGCCAAGGAGGTGCCGGCGTTGCGGCAGGTGAGTAGCCGGCAGGTGGCTTGCCACTATGCCGAGCAGTTCCTGTAGATGACCGGGGGCGCTCTGCGCCCCATTCGCAGCACAAGGCTGCTCCTGCAAGGGACCGCGATAACAGGGGATATCGCGGTCGTCTGTAGGAGCAGCCTTGTGCTGCGAATGGGCCGCAAAGCGGCCCTCTCGGTCAATGCATGAAAATGGCAATCAGGATGATGACCGGGATCGGTACACCAAGCATCCAGAGCAGTATCGAGCGCATGTCAGTTCTCCTTGCTTAACGTTGAATGGTGCGATGGGCTACGTATTCACCTTCCAGCCACTGCACCTGGTCACGGCGGCGACCACCGTAGAGCGCTGCAAGGCTGGCGAAGAAGGCGCCACACAGCAGCGCGACGAAGGTCCACAGCGCTGTCCAGGCAGCGACCTTGGCGGCGGTATCAGCGGCTTGCTTGGCCTTCAGCTTCAGCTGTTGCACCTGGCCCATCACCTGATCGACACGGGCTTCGGCTTCGGCCTGGGTCAAGCGCGTACGCTGGGCCACCAGCTGCGCCAGGTAGGTACGGTCTTCGGCAGGCAGCGCACCATCGCTGGCAATGCCTTTGGCCAGGATGCGTGCGGCCACGCCATTGGCTGCATCCTCGCTGACCGGCGCCGGGCCATCCCCACGGAACAGGCTATCGACGAAATAGCCCATCGAATCGTTGTTGTCACCGGACGCCGCGGCACCACCGGCAGCGGCCGATACGGTAGCCGCCTGCGAAGCTGCACTGGCACCAGCACCCACCAGGTTGCCCGCAGCACCCAGCACCAACATGGCAGCCACCAGAGTTGCTACGGCCCAGGACAGGAAACCATGCGCGGTATCGCGGAAATACACTTCATCGCCATGCAGGTTGGCCCATTTCACCCGCAGCCGGCCGGCAATGTAGCCACCCAGGCCCGAAGCGATGATCTGCGTCAGCAGCAGCCATACGATGGTGGAAATGCCCAAGGCTTTTGCACTCGCCCCCTCGTCTGCCCAAGGTGAAGTGGCTGCAAAGCCAAGCCCTGCACCAAGGACCACCAGGATCAGAGACAAGGCAGCTGCAGTAGCGGCGCCAGCGAAGATCGCAGCCCAGGAAACACCTGAGCGGCTTTGTGAATCGACAGCGGGATAGTCGGCAGGGGTGATCATGATGTTTTCGCCTTAAGTGGTTAGCGACAAGTCCATTCGCGCAGTAACCTTTGCAGCGGCTGTGCCAGTTGTGACAAAAAATTAACCCATTGAAAAACAATGAGTTGGAAAAACGGATTAATTTTGAATCGTGCAAATTGCGCGACTGGGCCCTGTGCATCAGGTGTTCTGCATTCTTGTCGCAAACTTGGCGACGAGGCATCATTCACCCATGACGCTCCCTGATGGCCCTGCCCACACCCCGATTACCGCAGACACGGTGCTGCGCTATCACCTGTGCTGGAAGCACCGCGATCTAGACGGCGTGATGGCGCTCTACCACCCTGACATCCAGTACCACGACTTCTTCCAGAACCGCGTGCTCGGCTACCAGGAGCTGCGCGACTACGTCCGCGCCTGCCTGCCCCATGAGGCCGGCGAAGACATCGTCCACAGCGACCGCATCCGCGTCGACGGCTGCACAGCGTTCATCCAGTACCAGGTCACGGTCCAGGGCGGTGACGGCCTGGTAGCGTTCAAGTCCAGCGAAGCGATCACCGTCAAGGACGGGCTTATCTGGCAGGTCAACGAATACGCCACGCTGGTCCGCCACAACGGCACCCGCCACGCCAGCGCAGGCCCGCGCCCGGCAACCAGTCGCCTGGGCCTGTCACCCCGGCAGTTGTCGACCATGGCCCAGGACCTGGAGCACTACTTCCAGCGCAAGCGCCCCTACCTGGACGCAGAACTGAACCTGCAGCAAGTCGCCGACGCCAGTGGCTACAGCCGCAACCAGATTTCCTACCTGCTGAACCAGGTGCTGGGGCAAAGCTTCTACCGCTACGTCAACCAGGCCCGCCTGCAGCACCTGATGGCCAGCCTTGACGATGACAGCGTCGAAGCGACGATCGATGAGCTGGCCTTCAGCGCCGGCTTCAACTCGCTGTCGGCGTTCTACAAGTGCTTCCGTGAACACACCGGGTTCACACCCAAGGCTTACCTGAAGCAATTTTCCCTGCGTGCACGCACGTAAGACAGCGGCCGGCCCACATCACTAGGATCACCCACAGACCTTGACGGATGTGGAGTCGAACCCGATGCAACCCCTGCGCACGATAAGCCTGTGGATGGACCAGCTCGACGAGCCACTGTGCGCCCGCCCGGCCCTGCGCGAAGACCTGCACGCGGATGTGTGCATTATCGGCGCCGGCTACACAGGCCTGTGGACCGCCTACTACCTCAAGCGCCAGGCGCCACAGCTGAACATCGTGGTCATCGACGCCAACATTGCCGGTTTCGGCGCCTCTGGGCGCAATGGCGGCTGGCTGATGGGCAACCTGTTGGGCGAAGACCGCCTGCTGGCCACCCTGTCGCCCCAACAGCGCCGCGCCAGCATCGACCTGCTACACGGCATACCCGATGAAGTACACGCAGTGCTGCAGCGCGAAGGCATCGACTGCGACTACCGCAAAGGGGGTGTGCTGTACTGCGCGGCACGCTACCCGGAGCAGGAGCGCAGCCTGCGCGCCTACCTCGACGACCTGTATCGCCAAGGCATGACCGAGGATGACTACCGCTGGCTACGCCCCGAGCAGTTGGGCAGCCAGCTGCGGGTCAGCAATGCGTTTGGCGCCATCTACAGCCCGCACACCGCAACCATCCAGCCGGCCAAGCTGGTGCGCGGCCTGGCGCGCGCGGTCGAAGCGCTGGGTGTGCCGATCTACGAAAACACCCCTGCAATCGATTGGCAGCCCGGCGAAGTGCGCACCCCGATGGCGCGCATCCGCTGCCAGTGGATGGTGCCCGCTGTTGAAGGCTATGCGGCCAGCCTGCCGCCGCTGGGCAAGCACAGGTTGCCTGTGCAGAGCTTGCTGGTGGCCACCGAACCGCTGCCGGAGGCCACCTGGGAGCAGATCGGCCTGAGCCAGGGCCAAGCCTTCAGCGAGAGCAGCAGGCAGGTCACCTACGGCCAGCGTACTGCCGATAACCGCCTGGTATTCGGCGCACGCGGTGGTTACCGTTTCGGTGGCCGCCTGCGCGAAAACTTCAACCTCCAAGCGCACGAAATCGAACTGCGCCGCTACCTGTTCAGCGAGCTGTTCCCCCAGCTCAAGCATGTGCGCACCACTCACTCCTGGGGCGGCAACCTGGGCATGGCGCGGCGCTTCCGCCCGCACATGCTCTGCGACCGCCAGCGCGGCATTGCCCTGGCCGGTGGCTACGGTGGCGAAGGCGTCGGTGCCACCAACCTGGGCGGGCGCACCCTGGCCGCGCTGATCCTTAACCAGCACAACGAACTGACGGCACAACCTTGGGTAATGGACAACCGCCCGGTTTCGAGCCTGGCCAGCTGGCCGCCCGAGCCCTGTCGCTGGCTGGGCTACAACGCGATCATCCAAAGCTTCGTCCACGAGGACCGCACCCTCGCCAACCCCGCCAGCGCGCCGTGGAGGCGGCGCCTGGCCAGCTCGCTTGCGGACTTCATGGAAGGCTTCATGCACTGACTTCCCTTATCAACTGCACAGGATCCACCGGTCATGAGCATCACCCAGTTCAAGAACACCGACAGCGCTGTGCTCGACAGCTCCAACCCGGTCGCGGTGCCACTTGGCGACCCCGTGGCTGTAACGTCTGTCACCTGCGTGGAACGCAGTGATGGCGTCGAGACCGGCATCTGGGAGTGCACCCCCGGGCGCTGGCGGCGGCAGATCGTGCAACAGGAGTTCTGCCATTTCATCAAGGGCCGCTGCACCTTCACCCCTGACGGTGGCGAACCCCTGGTCATAGAAGCCGGAGACGCATTGATGCTACCGGCCAACAGCACAGGCACCTGGGACATCCAGGAGACCGTGCGCAAGACCTACGTACTTATCTTCTGATCCGCTGATCGCCTGCCTTCGATAACAACAGACAAAGCAAGGTAAACCCGACATGCGCACGCTCCTTCTCGCTCCTCTGATGCTGGCCGCCAGTGTGGCCAACGCCGCCGAAACGGTGAAAATCTACAACTGGTCCAGCTACGTCGCCCCCGACACGCTGAAGAACTTCCAGCAAGCCAGTGGCATCGTGCCCACCTACGATGTGTACGACAGCAACGAAACCCTCGACGGCAAGCTGATGACCGGCAACTCCGGCTACGATGTGGTGTTCCCCTCCAACCACTTCATGGCACGGCAGATCCAGGGCAAGGCCCTGAAGAAGCTGGACAAGTCGCAGCTGCCCAACTGGCAAAACCTCAACCCGGTGCTGCTCAAGGCACTGGAGGTAAACGACCCCGGCAACCAGTACGGCTTCCCGTACCTGTGGGGCAGTACCGGCATTGGCTACAACATCGACAAGGTCAAGGCGGTGCTCGGCGACAACGCGCCGGTGGATTCGTGGGACCTGATCTTCAAGCCCGAGTACATGAGCAAGCTGAAAAGCTGTGGCGTCGCCGTGCTGGACAACGGCCCCGAACTGCTGCCGATTGCCCTGCACTACCTGGGCCTGCCGCACCACAGCCAGAACCCGGCGGACTACGACAAGGCCAAGGCGCTGTTGATGCAGGTGCGGCCTTACATCAGCTACTTCCATTCATCGAAGTACACCGGCGACCTGGCCAATGGCGATATCTGTGTGGTGGTGGGCTTCTCGGGGGATGTGCTGCAAGCGAAAAACCGTGCCGAAGAAGCGAAGAACGGGGTGAAGGTGGGCTACTCGATACCCAAGGAAGGCGCGCCCATGTGGTTTGACATGGTGGCCATGCCGGCCGATGCACCGGACGAAAAAGCCGGGTATGCCTACATGAACTACCTGCTGCAGCCAGAGGTGATGGCCAACATCAGCAACCATGTGCAGTACGCCAACGGCAACCTGAAGGCGGACGGGCTGGTGGAGCCGGCCATGAAGGGCAATACGATGATTTACCCGAGCGAAGACATGATGGGCAAGTTGTATGCGCTGGAGGCGATGCCAGCGAAGATCGACCGCATTCGCACCCGGATCTGGACCAGTATCAAAGCCGGAAATTGAAATGGGGCTGCTTTGCAGCCCCCGATTTCAGGCCTTAATGGTGTTCGCGGGTCGCGCGGAATTTCACATCCGGCCAGCGCTCTTCCATCAGCGCCAGGTTGACCCGGGTCGGCGCCAGGTAGGTCAGGTGCCCGCCACCGTCGATAGCCAGGTTTTCCATGGCCTTGGTCTGGAATTCCTCGAGCTTCTTCTTGTCGTCACAGCTGATCCAGCGCGCCGACCACACGGTGATCGGCTCGTAGGCGCATTCGACTTTGTACTCTTCCTTCAGGCGGCTGGCGACCACATCGAACTGCAGCACACCCACCGCACCGAGGATGATGTCGTTGCTGCGCTCGGGGAAGAACACCTGGGTCGCGCCTTCTTCGGCCAGCTGCTGCAGGCCCTGGCGAAGCTGCTTGGACTTGAGCGGGTCCTTCAGGCGCACGCGGCGGAACAGTTCCGGGGCAAAGTGCGGAATCCCCGTGAAGCCCAGCGCCTCACCTTCGGTGAAGGTGTCGCCAATCTGGATGGTACCGTGGTTGTGCAGGCCGATGATGTCGCCGGCAAAGGCCTCATCCAGCTGCTCGCGCTCAGAGGAGAAGAAGGTCAGCGCATCACCGATGCGCAGGTCCTTGCCGGTACGCACGTGGCGCATCTTCATGCCCTTTTCGTACTTGCCCGAACAGATGCGCATGAAGGCGATACGGTCACGGTGTTTCGGGTCCATGTTCGCCTGGATCTTGAACACGAAACCTGTGAACTTTTCTTCCACCGGCTCCACGGTACGCTCGTGGGCGACCCGAGCCAGCGGGCGTGGCGCCCAGTCGACTACGGCATCGAGCACATGGTCGACACCGAAGTTGCCCAGCGCCGTACCAAAGAACACGGGCGTCAATTGGCCGTTGATGAATTCGTCCTGGTCGAACTCATGGCATGCACCCTGTACCAGCTCAAGCTGCTCGAGGAAGCGATCATATTCGTCACCCAGGTGCGCGCGGGCTTCATCGGAGTCGAGCTTCTCGATGATCTTCACCTCGGTACGCTCATGGCCGTGGCCCGGGGTGTAGACAATGATGTAGTCACCGCGCAGGTGGTACACGCCCTTGAAGTCGCGGTAGCAACCAATCGGCCAGGTGATCGGCGCAGCCTTGATCTTCAGAACGGCTTCGATCTCGTCGAGCAGTTCGATCGGGTCGCGGATGTCACGGTCGAGTTTGTTGATAAAGCTGACAATGGGCGTATCACGCAGGCGGCAGACGTCCATCAGGGCGATGGTACGCGGCTCTACACCTTTACCGCCGTCGAGCACCATCAGCGCCGAGTCCACCGCGGTCAGGGTGCGGTAGGTGTCTTCCGAGAAGTCTTCGTGGCCGGGGGTGTCGAGCAGGTTGATCATGTGCTCGCGGTACGGGAACTGCATCACCGAGGTGGTAATCGAGATGCCGCGCTGCTTCTCCATTTCCATCCAGTCGGAAGTGGCGTGGCGGTCGGACTTGCGCGACTTCACGGTACCGGCGACGGCAATGGCCTTACCCATCAGCAGCAGCTTCTCGGTGATGGTGGTCTTACCGGCGTCGGGGTGGGAAATGATTGCGAAAGTGCGGCGCTTCGCGACTTCGGCGGCCTGGTTGGTCATGGGAAATCGCCTGACTGGGGGATTCAAAAAGGGGCGATATCATACCTGAAGTTGGGCTGGGACCAAAATCTGCTGAATCAGCGGCAGTTGCGCCGGCGTCTCGCGGGTGAACCCGCTCCCACAATGACCTGCGCTGTTTTCAAGCCTTGCGCAGTACCTGTGGGAGCGGGCTTGCCGGCGACAGGGCCAGCCCAATGGCAAAAAAAACATCTGACAATCGCTTTATCGCGACAAATGGCCAAAGCGCAGTTATTTCAACGCCTGCAGCGCATTAAGCTGCTGTTTTTTCTCGCCAAAATTCCTGACACCCAGTGATTAACGCTGGCCAAATGCCGCCTCAAATGGGAACCTTTACGCCCACGGAGACGTCCATTCCCCTGCAACCCGCTTCGGTTGGGGACTGGTTTCATCAGCATTTTCGGGCCCGACGGGGTTCGGCTCATGGCCTGATCGCAGCCTTCGGCGTGCGTCACGCTGCTACTCGCGAACACACCAACCGCCGCCAGGACTGGCCGGCAAAAAAGAAGTGTGCTCGCCGACAACACAAGGAGTCCGCCTGTGGCTAAACGCTACGGTAAAGGGCTGTTGGGATGCGCCACCGTGCTCGTCATCCTGGCCCTGCTGGTCCACTGGATCGGCATCGACACGATCGCGCGTTACCGCGACGATCTTGGGTTCTACCTGCAAGCGCACCTGGTTCTGGTGCTGGCTTCGATGGCGGCGGCGCTGGCCGTGGGCATCCCGGCTGGCATTGCCCTCAGTCGACCGCACCGGGTCGACAAAGCCGAACGCTTCATGCAGTTTTTCAACGTTGGCAACACCATCCCTCCCCTGGCCGTTCTGGCCATCGCGCTCAGTATCCTGGGCATAGGCGCCGGGCCTGCGATCTTCGCGCTGTTCCTCGCCTCCCTCCTGCCCATCGTGCGCAACACCTACGAGGGCCTGAAAAACGTCCCCGCCTCGCTCAAGGAAGCCGCCACCGGCATCGGCATGACCCCGCGCCAGCAACTCTGGCAGGTGGAGCTACCGAATGCCGTGCCGATCATCGTCGGGGGTGTACGTGTGGCCCTGGCATTGAACGTGGGCACCGCGCCACTGGCATTCCTGATCGGCGCCAACAGCCTGGGCAGCCTGATCTTCCCCGGCATCGCCCTGAACAACCAGCCACAGCTGCTGCTGGGTGCCGCCTGCACCGCACTGCTGGCGCTGGTGCTGGACGCGGCGGTGAGTTTCTCCAGCAAGCGCTGGCTGGAACGTGGCCTGGCCCAACAAGGATAGGGAACCTATGAACAAGAGAATCGCCTTGCTGCTGGGCGCGGCCCTGCTGTTCGCAGGATTTGCCCAGGCAGCGGAAAAACCGCTGGTGCGCATCGGCGCGCGGGTGTTCACCGAGCAGACTGTGCTCGCCGAAATCACTGCGCAATACCTGCGCGCCAATGGCTTTGACGTGCGCGTCACCACCGGCCTTGGCAGTAACATCGCGCGCCAGGCCCAGGAAACCGGCCAGCTTGATCTGATGTGGGAATACACCGGTGTTTCGCTGGTGTCGTACAACCACATCGACGAGCGCATGCCCAGTGCCGAAGCCACCTTCGCCAGGGTCAAAGAGCTGGATGCAAAGAAGGACCTGATCTGGCTGACCCCGTCGAAGTTCAGCAACACCTACGCACTGGGCCTGCCCAAGCAAGTGGCCGACGCCTACCCGCAGGTCAACACCATCAGCGACCTCAACCAGGTACTGCGTGACGAAAGCCCGCGCAACCACCTGGTGGCGCTGGACACCGAGTTCGCCAACCGCCCCGACGGCCTGGTTGGCCTGCGCGAGATGTACGGCTTGCCGCTGGACCGGCGCAACATCCGCCAGATGGACGGTGGCCTGGTGTACACCGCCATGCGCAATAACCAGGTGTTCGCCGGTTTGGTGTACACCACCGATGGCCGCCTGAGTGCGTTCAACCTCAAGCTGCTGGAAGACGACAAGCACTACTTCCCCGACTACACCGCCGCGCCTGTGGTGCGCAAAGCCGTGCTCGACGCCAACCCGCAACTGGCCGCCCTGCTCAAGCCACTGGCCGAGCAACTGGACGACGAAACCATGCGCCAGCTCAACGCCAAGGTTGACGTCCAGCACCAGAACCCGAGCACCGTGGCCGCCACCTTCCTGCGCGAGCACCCACTGAACAGCGAGGGCCAGCCATGAACCTGATCGATACCTTCAGCCACCTGGACTGGGCCCAGGTGCTGCAACTGACCTGGCAGCACATCATGCTGGTGGGCGTTGCAGTGAGCCTGGCCATCCTCGTCGGCGTACCGTTGGGCATCTTGATGACCCGCTTCCCGGCTGTTGCCGGGCCGCTGCAAGCCAGCGCCACGGTGCTGCTTACCATCCCGTCGATTGCCCTGTTCGGCCTGCTGCTGCCGTTCTACTCCAAGTTCGGCCAAGGCCTGGGTCCACTACCCGCGATCACTGCAGTGTTCCTGTACTCGCTGCTGCCGATCATGCGAAATACCTACCTGGCCCTGACCAATGTCGAGCCCGGTATCCGGGAAGCCGCACGCGGCATTGGCATGACCTTCGGCCAACGCCTGCGCATGGTCGAGCTGCCTATCGCGGTACCGGTAATCCTCGCCGGTGTACGCACTGCCGTAGTCATGAACATCGGCGTCATGACCATTGCCGCCACCATCGGCGCCGGCGGCCTGGGCGTACTCATTCTTACCTCCATCAGCCGCAGCGACATGTCGATGCTGCTGGTCGGCGCCGTACTGGTCAGCCTGCTGGCGATCATCGCCGACCTGCTGCTGCAAACCCTGCAACGTGCCCTGACTCCAGAAGGACTGCGCTCATGATCGAACTGAAGAACCTCAGCAAAACCTTCAACGTCAACGGCAAGGACGTCAAAGCCGTCGACTCGGTGAACCTCACCGTCAATGAAGGCGAAATCTGCGTGTTCCTCGGCCCCTCGGGCTGCGGCAAGAGCACCACGCTGAAAATGATCAACCGCCTGATCACCCCTACCTCCGGCCAGGTGTTCATCAACGGCGAAGACACTACCGGGCTGGACGAGGTCACCCTGCGCCGCCGCATTGGTTACGTGATCCAGCAGATTGGCCTGTTCCCCAACATGACCATCGAGGAGAACATCACCGTGGTCCCGCGCCTGCTCGGCTGGGACAAGCAAAAGTGCCACGAGCGGGCGCGTGAGCTGATGCACATGATCAAGCTCGAACCCAAGCAGTACCTGCAGCGCTACCCGCGCGAGCTGTCCGGTGGCCAGCAGCAGCGGATCGGCGTGATCCGTGCCTTGGCGGCCGAAGCACCGGTATTGCTGATGGACGAGCCGTTCGGCGCGGTCGACCCGATCAACCGCGAAATGATCCAGAACGAGTTCTTCGAGATGCAGCGGGCGCTGAACAAGACCGTGATCATGGTCAGCCACGACATTGACGAGGCCATCAAGCTGGGCGACAAGATTGCCATCTTCCGCGCCGGCAAACTGTTGCAGCTGGACCACCCCGACACCTTGCTGGCGCACCCGGCGGACGACTTCGTGAGCAACTTCGTTGGCCAGGACAGCACCCTCAAACGCCTGCTGCTGGTACGCGCCGAGGATGCAGCGGACAACGCGCCATCGGTGAGCCCGGAAACGCCCGTGAGCGATGCGCTCGAGCTGCTGGATGAGCACGACCGCCGCTATGTCGTGGTGACCGATGCACAGAACAAGGCACTGGGCTATGTGCGCCGACGTGACATGCACCGCCAGCAAGGGACGTGTGGCGACTTCCTGCGTTCGTTCAATGCCACGGCGTCGCACGATGAACATTTGCGCATCCTGCTGTCGCGCATGTACGAGTTCAACCGGGCGTGGTTGCCGGTGCTGGATGCCGAGCAGGTGTTTTTGGGCGAGGTGACGCAGGAGTCGATTGCGGCGTACCTGAGTTCGGGCAGATCGCGCGGGCTCCCTCGATCCTCACTGACGAGGAGTTCGAGACCATGATGGGTTAACGTCGACACGGCAGAGGGCTAGATGCTTG
>NZ_JBNRIK010000012.1:120166-170983 GCF_053557975.1 Pseudomonas sp. XP2 | reverse complement strand
CCCCCCCACCAACGCTACCAGCGCAATCACCACCAGGTAAAACGCCGGTGCCAGGCTGCTGCCGGTCTGCCCGATCAGCCAGGTCGCCACCAGCGGCGCGGTACCGCCAAACAGGGTATAGGCCACGTTGTAGGTAATCGCCGAAGCGGTATAGCGGGTGCGGGTGGGGAAGCTCTCCGACAGCAATGCTGCGGTCACCACACCACTGCACAAGGCCCCCACCGCCAGCAGGATCACCCCCAGCAGCGCACCGGACATCGAGCCCGAACTGGCCAGCCAGTACGCCGGGAACACGCACAGCATCACCCACAGGCAGGTAAAGCCAATGGTCTTGCGCCGCCCCACGCGGTCCGAGAACGCCCCGGCCAGCGGGCAGCCGACGGCGGCGAACAGCAGCGCCACGGTGGTCACCAGCAGTGACTGCGCGCGGGTCAGGTTGCCCACCAGTTGCAGGTACGTGGCGAAGTAGGTGGTGAACATATAGAACGACAGGGCAGTCAGCGAGATGAAGGCCCCCAGGTTGCGAATGACCCGGCCATGGTGACGCAGGGTGTCTTTGAGCGGTGAATGCTCATGTTCCTTGCCCTGGGCGACGGCTTCGCGGAATGCCGGGGTTTCTTCCATACGCCAGCGCAGGTACAGGCCGACCAGCCCCAGCGGTGCGGCAACCAGGAAGGGAACGCGCCAGCCCCAGGCACCCATCGCCTCGGCCGACAGGCTGGCTTCCAGCCCATAGGCGATCACAGCGGCGCAGGCGAAGGCGGAAAAAGTCGAGACCGGCACGAAGCTGCCGTAGAAGGCACGCCTGTCATTGGGTGCATGCTCCATCAAGTAGGCGCAGGCCCCCGCGTATTCGCCACCGGCAGAAAAACCCTGCAGGCAGCGCGCCAGGGTAAGCAGCACTGGGGCTGCCAGACCGATGCTGGCGTAGGTCGGCAGCAGGCCGATCAGGGTGGTGGAGCCTGCCATCAAGAGGATGGTCAGCGACAGGATGCGCTTGCGTCCCAGGCGGTCGCCCAGCGCGCCAAACACGATCCCGCCCAGCGGGCGAAGGGCAAAGGCCACGGCAAACACCGCGAACGTCTTGAGCAACGCCGCGCTGGGGTCTTCACTGGCAAAGAACTGGCTGGCGATCAGGGTGGCGAGAAAGCCATACACGGCGAAGTCGAACCATTCGACGAAATTGCCGATGGCCGAGGCGGCGATCACCCTGCGCAGGGTGGCGGGGGATACCTCATGAGGTGCGGACATGCGGGTGCTCTCCGGTTCCATTGGCAGCCATGATGAAAAGTGGCGCGGTCGGGCCGCGCCATCATTATTGTGCTTGCCAGTAGATAACCGGGCGCTGGACGATGCTTTGTCGAGTGCGACCTCGGGATACCTGATTTAACCGCCATTGCGGTTAACAGCCAACCTGCCAGAGCAATGAATACGGCAACCTGGCTTGCGTCAGAAGCGCATGTCCAGCGCCAGCTCGAAGGTGCGTGGCGGCCCCATGTAGTACTGGCTGTTATAGGCCTGCTTGGCATACACCTCATCGGTGATGTTGCGCACCCGCCCGGTCAGCGTGGTGTGTTCATCCAGCCGGTAGCGGGCGAAAGCGCCAAACAGGGTGTAGGCCGGGGCCTTCAGGCTGTTGGCGTTGTCGGCATACACCGAGCCCACGTAGCGCCCATCGGCGCCCACCGACCATGCCGGCGACAGGCTGTAGGTCAGCCACAGGTTGGCGACATTGGCCGGCACGTTGGTCGGCGCATTGCCCTTGCGTGAAACCGATTTGCCGCTGACTGCCTCGTTGAACTCATCGTACCGCGCATCGACATAGGCATAGTTGGCCTCGGCCAGCAGTTTCGGCGTTACCTGCAGGCGCCCGGACAGTTCGACACCACGTGAGGTCTGCTGCCCGGCCTGGACCGTGAGGTTTGCGTCGTTCGAATCGCGCACGGCAAAGTCCTTGCGCACGATCTGGTACAGCGCCAGCGTGGCCGCACCGCGACCATCGAGGAAGTCGAACTTGCTGCCCACTTCCCACTGCTCGCCCTTGGACAGGTCGAACAGCCCGACGTTGGAATAGGTCGCTGCCGCCAGCGAGCCGGCGGGCAGGTCGGCGGAGGTGCTGTACTGCGCATACAGGCTGGCCGAAGGCGTCAGCGCATAGGTCAGGCCGATGCGCCCGGACAGCGGTTCCCAGCGGCGTTCGAAATAGGCCGGCGAGGTGGGAGAGACTGCGCCGTAGTTGGTGACCTCCATGTCCAGGTAGTCGTAGCGCAGGGCGGTCAGCAGGGCCAGGCGCTCGGTCAGCTGCAAGCGGTTTTCGGCAAACACGGCGCGGTTGATGACCTCGTGGTGACGTTGCTTGGTCAGGCCGGCATTCACCCCGGGGATGTCATCGAAGCTGCCGGGGTTGAAGTGGTCGGCATCGACCACGTCACTCCAGCTGCCGGAGGTGGGGTAGAGGGTCTGGCGCATGCGCGAGTACTCCAGCCCCAGCGACCACTGGCTGGTCAGGCCCAGCAGCTGGTTGTCATGGCGCAGTTCGATGCGGTCGCCCAGCAGGTTCTGGTCGTGGCGCTGCAGGTAGGGGCTGCTGCGCTGCACCTTGCCATCGCGGGTGTAGGCGTAGCGTTCGAGGTTGCGGTAATCGCGCTGGGCATTGTAGTGGTACAGCGTGTTCTGCACGCTGGTGCTGTCGCTGATCTGGTAGTCGAGGATCGAACGCAGCCAGCGCACCCGCTGCTCATAGCGGCCGTCAGCGACGTTGTAGTTTTCGAAGCGGCGGCTGTTGTCGATCTTCATCGTGCTGCGCCCGGGCAGAATCGGTGAGCCCCAGTAGGGGCTTTGTTCGCGGTCTTCCTGGTACTCGACCGCCAGGGTGTGCGTGAGGTTGGGGGCCAGGTCGCTGAGCAGCGAAAAGGCCAGGCTGTCGGTATCCCGTTCGTTGCGGTCGACGTAGCCGTTGCCATGCCCGCGGCTGAAGTCCAGGCGCATGAAATGGCGGGCATCGGCGGGGTTGCTGGCCAGCGCCTGGTTGATACCAAACGCCACCTCGCTGTCGTCGAAACTGCCATAGCGGATACGCCCATCGATTGTCTGTTGGTCGCGGCTGGCGAGCTTGGTGATGTAGTTGATCGAGCCGCCCACCGCACCCGCGCCGTGCAGGAACGAAGACGGCCCACCAATCAGCTCGACACGGTCGAGAACCCAGGCGTCCACTGGGCGGGTGGCGCTGCTGTAGCCCAGGTTGATGCCGTTGTACAACTGGGTGACCTGGTTCTGGGTAAAGCCGCGGTAGGCAACGAAGCCGCCAAAGCCGGGGTTGGCCGAGGCGTTGACGCCGGTCATGGCGTTGACCACGTCCTGGCTGTCCTTGGCGCCGCGTTCTTCGATCAGGCGACGGTCCGAGACGCTGACCGAGGCGGGTGTTTCCCGCGCGGTCAGGCCTAGGCGCGAACCGGTACGGATCGGCTCGTCCAGTTGCACGCCGCTGGCGGCGTCGCGTTCGCCGTCAATGGTGGTGGCGCCGAGTTCCACAGGGGCTGTTTCAGCGCAGGCAAAGCTGCAGGTGCCCATGAGGAGCACCAGGGAGGTCTTGCGAAGCATGTTGGTATGTCTTCCACGCAAAGGTCATGGCTGACGGCGAGCGCACACGCAGGCGCGCCCGGCTGATGTCAGGCGAAATGAAGTACGGCTGCGGGGAAGGCGGCGGGGGAGGCACGTGGGTTGAGGGCGGGGCGTTGGTAGCGTGGCGGCGGTTGTGCCCAGCTGCGCACGACGATGGGCGAGGTGGCCACGGCTTGCGCCGGGGTGAATGACCAGCCGCCGCTGCTGAGCGGTACGGCCAGGCCAAACGAGGAGCACACCGGGCAGTCGAGCTGGGCCATGTGCTGGTCACCGCCGGCACCGTCCAGGTCAATGGCCACGCCGTGTTCGCTGTTGACCGAGCAGAAGCCGCCTTCCAGCCCGGCCAGGCGCAGGCCACCCATCTGGCCATGGTGCAGGCCGCACAGCAACAGGCTGAACAGGACGCTGGCATAGAGCGTCCAGGCAGTCAGCGTGCGAGTGTGCCGGGTGATTTTCATGGCGGCGAATCTACCATCCGGATGAACGGTCGGGTAGTGCTTTTACTGCAAGTTTTTGGGGCTGCGTTGCAGCCCTATCGCGACACAAGGCCGCTCCCACAGGCAACCGCGATCTCCTGTGGGAGCGGCCTTGTGTCGAGATAGGGGCGCAGAGCGCCCCCAGGGGCTGTCAGGCCGCCCGCTCCAGCACATCCAGCAAATCGACAAACTCCAGCGCCAGCTTGTGCCGTGGCGCCAGGTGCACCAACGGCACTGACGCCTGGTGCGATTCACGCATCTTGATCGAACTGCTCAGGTACACCGGCAGCACGGGCATGCCTTCGCTGCGCAACTGGTCGATCAGGGTCCGGTGCAGGGCGGTGCGCCCGGCGAACTGGTTGACCACCACACCTTCTACCTGCAACGCCGGGTTGTGGTCCTGGCGCAGTTCCTCGACCTCGGCCATGACACTGTGCAGGGCCTGGCGCGAGAAGCTGTCGCAGTCGAACGGGATCAGCAGGCGCTCTGCTGCCACCAGCGCACTGAAGGTGTAGAAATTGAGCGCTGGCGGGGTGTCGATGTAGATCCGCTCGTAGTCCTCGCTCAGTTCCACCAGCAGCTTGCGCAGCTTGTTGATCTTGAACTTGCTCTCCAGCTTGCTTTGCAGGTCGCTGAGATCGGGGCTTGCGGTGACCAGGTGCAGGTTGCTGTAACGGGTTTCGGTGATCGCCACCCGGTGCTTCTTGCCGGCGGCAGTGGCCGCTGACAGGGTCTGGCGAAAGAAGTCGGCGATGCCGGCAGGTATGGCGTCATTGACCAGGCCGGTGAGGTAATAGGTGGCATTGGCTTGCGGGTCGAGGTCGACCAGCAACGTTCGGTAACCCTCGGCAGCACTGGCAGCGGCGAGGTTGCAGGCGATGCTGGACTTGCCGACGCCACCTTTCTGATTGAAGACCACACGACGCATGAGACGCTCATCCATGAAGTGAAAATGTCAGGTTGGGGTCAATCCTATGACTGTAACGCGACAGTTTTATGACAAAGATTGTTACAGCTGCTGGTTTCAACTTCTCCTGTGCCGGGCTCTTCGCGGGTAAAGGTGCAACAGGAGGCTCAGGCCACACACATCCGATTGCGCCCGCTCTGCTTTGCCAGGTAGAGCGCCCGATCAGCCTTGCTCAATGCATCCACAGGCTCGCTGCCCGCCTCGCCATCCCAGCGTGCCACCCCCAGCGAAACCGTCACCGCGCCCACCGGCGGCACGGGCGTATCCTGCACCGTCACCCGCAGCCGCTCGGCCACCACTGTCGCCACGTCCAGGCTGGCCCCCGGCAGCAGCATCAGGAATTCCTCGCCCCCGGTGCGGCACAGCAGGTCGCCCTCGCGGCAGCAGCGGCGCATCAACTCTGCCAGTCGGCGAAGCACCTGGTCGCCGACCTCATGCCCATGCTTGTCATTGACCTGTTTGAAATGGTCGATGTCCAGCACAATGGCGGCAAAGGCCCGGCCTTCGGCTTCCAGCAATGACAGGCTGAACTCCAGGCTGCGGCGGTTGCCCAGGCCGGTCAGCGGATCGGTCTGGGCGTCGCGGTTGAGCCGGCCGATGCGCTCCTGCAGCAGGTTCAGCCCGATCAGCAGGGCACGCTTGAGCTCGGCCGCCTCGAAGTACCAGGCCCGCACGCGGTGCAAGCGCTCGGCGGTGCCTGCACGGTCCATCGAGCGGGCACCGGCAGCCAGTTGCCACAGCGGCCGGGCGATGGTCATGGCCAGCCACCACAGCAACAGGCAGCCCACCAGCGCCAGAGGCGCAGAAGTGCCCACCACGTTGAGGATCAGGTGGTTCAGTGGCGTCACCGTCTGCGCCAGCGGTTGCTGCGCCACTACCCCCCAGCCGGCGCTGGGTACGGTGGCGAACCCGGCGAGCATTTCCACGCCCAGGCTGTTGGTGATTTGCCGAGTACCGTTGTCCAGCGTCGCCAACTGGTCGATCAGGGCGTTGCCCTCTACCACCGTGCCTACCCGTTCGTGATTGGGGTGGTACAGCAGGCGACGGTTGCGGTCGACCACATACAGGTACGAACCGTCCTTGTAGAAGTGTTCGCCCAGCAGGCTGTTGAGGATGTTGCGTTCACGCAGGTACAGGCTGCCGCCGACATAGCCCAGGTAGCGACCGTCGCTGTCGAACATGGGGTGTGAAAGCGCCACCACCAGGTTATCGGCCGCCGAAAGGTAGGGTGTGGAAACCAGCGGGCGGCGTTCGTGCAGTGCTTCCTGAGCGCCGGGCGACTGGACAAGGGTGCCAATCAGATGCCGCAGCGGGGCGGGGGATACGGCCCGCAGCACGCCGTTGGCATCGATGACGAAAGTGGAGTTGAAGGCCATGCTCTGGCCCAGTACACGGTCGGTTTCCCCCAGCAGCGCCGCGGCATCGCTTAGCTGCCGGCCTTGTACGCCGGCGCTGAACCTCAGCTGCTGCTGGGCGTTGCCGATGAATGTCTCGGTGATGCTGGCCAGCTTCATCGCATACACCCGGTTGGCTTCCAGGGCGTGGTCGATCAGCAGTTGGCGCTGCACCCGGTAGCTGGCGAAATAGCTGGCGCACAGCATGACCAGGGCGGTAAGGGCGCAGAGCACCAGAATGAGTGTGCGTAGATCCAGGCGCAATCCGTGCTTGGCGTGTGGCAATCCTGACCTCGATTGATTGAAAGTAGCGACGACCTTTCGCGCTAGGGGAAGTGGGGAACCGCGTTCAGGAACCAGCCCTGTCCAGCGCATTCAGTTCGTCTTCTACCTGCTGCATGCGTCGCTCGACCAGTGCCTGCACCTTGACGTCGCGGGCGGTCTCACGCATCAGGGCGGTGAGTTTTTCGCTCAGGCGCTTGCCCGCTTCGGTGTCTTCCAGCGCTCTGGCCTTGGCCGGGTCCTGGGTGGCAGCAACGATGGTGGCAAATTCGGCGTCGCTGAAGTTCTTTTCGCTGTACAGCCGGAACAGGTCCTGGCGCTGGTCCTCGACGGTCAGGTACTTGCGCAGTACACCCTGGATGGTGGCTTGCGACAGCTGCGGGTGAGTGCGGCCGAGCAGCGCGGCCATGCGCTCGATGTTATGGGTATAGGCCTCTTGCAGCGGCAACTGAGCGAGGATCTGGTCTTCACGAGAGGGTTTCTGGTCGCAGGCGGTGAGGGCGGCAGTCAGCAGCAGGGGCAACAGCAACGTCTGGAAGCGAGGCATGGCGTGGCCTGGTCGGGCAGTGAAGACGGCCGATTATACCGATGTCCGCCCGGCCACGACGAGCTTTGTGATTTGCCTTGAACGGCACACTGGGGTAGAACCTTGCCCTCCCACCACTGCCAACAGCCCCATGCCGAACTGGACCCTGCAACCTGTGGCGCGCGTCGCCATTGCCGAAGTCGTGGCGTTTGTCGATAGCGCACGCCGCGAGTTGTTCCCGATGCTTGCAAAAGCGCCATTGCCGCACGACCTTGCGCATTTTGCCGAGACTTACCTGGACGGTGCGGGGTGCTTCCTTGAGGCGCGTGATGCCGGGCGGCTGGTTGCGGTGATCGGCTACTTGCCCTATGACCACCGCTTCCCTCAGCTTGATTATCACGCTGAGCGGGTGGTCGAGGTGGTGCGCCTGTTCGTGTTGCCGGCCTACCGCAGGCATGGCCTGGCTGCCGCGTTGTTCGGCGCGTTGCGCGAGCGGGCGGAGCAGGCAGGTATCGACTGCCTGTACCTGCATACGCATCCGTTTCTGCCGGGTGCGATTGCGTTCTGGGAGCGGCAAGGGTTTGCCGTGGTGAATGTGGAGCAAGACCCGGTCTGGCAGACCACGCACATGCACTTGCGATTGCCCTGATCTGTGGGAAATTGCCTACAACGGCGCTTTGGGTGTGATCGACGCGTTCATATCCAGGCCGGTCCTGCTTGCTTACCTTCCCCTGTGCACGGCTTATTCACTGCACACGAGGGAGGCTCACGATGCCACACATGGCCCTGTACAAACTCAAACTGCTTGACGAATTCGAAGACCGCACTGGCCTGTGGACCTTCGGTGATTTCGAGAACAGGTTGATGGAACTGTGGCGTGGGGCGACGCGCCATGATGCCAAAGGTATTATCAACGCGGCGCACAACGAGCGGCGCTGGCCCAGGACGGTGAAGCGCTACTTGCTTACCCATTACCGGGCGTTTGGCAATGTCAGTTCGGAGCTGCAGCGCACGTTTGCCGAGGTGCTGGCCGCGATGAGTGAGCAGGAGCAAGCGCAGTGGGGGTTGCTGCCTGCGGGTAGCGCTGTTGCCTGATGGATCCTGGGGCCGCAAACCGCCGCCAGTCCAGGCAACCCGGTCTATCAGCCCCCCCCAGACAACGGCCACTCCACCGCCAAGCGTATCTGGTCGCCGTCCAGCTCCGCCTGCGCCGTGTTCCCCCGGTGCACGTTATGCCTCACCGAGAACGTCGTCCCCTTGGCCTTGCCACTTTGCACCACATACCTCGCCTCGAGGTCGCGTTCCCAATGCTTGCCACCCTTGCCATACCCCAGGTATGCATACCCGCCATTGGGGTCGACATGCGTGCCGTCGATATCGAACCCCCGCACATACAACGCCGTCAGGTTCAACCCCGGCACCCCATAGGCCCCCATGTTCAGGTCATAGCGTGCCTGCCAGGACTTCTCGTTCGGGGCGTTGAAGTCCGACATCTGCACGGCGTTGGCAATGAAGATTGCCCCTCGCGTCACGTAGTCGAACGGGGTGTTGCCGTCGACCTGTTGCCAGCCAAGGCTGAAACCGTGCGGCCCCTGGTTGTAGCGCGAGACCAGGCTCCAGGTGGTGTTGTCGATGCGCCCGGACAGCGCCTTGCCGGTGTCTGTGGTGCGGTACAGGTTGAGGTCCAGGCTGATGCTGCGTCGGTCATCCAGCGCGTGGCTGAGGGTGCTACCCAGGTAGTGCTGGTTCCAGCTGTCCTCGTAGCGCGAGGTGTACAGGCTGCCGCTGAATGCTGCACCGGGGTTCCAGACCACGCCCGCCAAGTCAAAACTGTTGCCCTGCTTGCCGTTGGAGTAATTCACCACGAAGCCCTGGTCGTGGCTGGAGGCATTGCGGTCGGCGCTTTCGTTGAAGTGCCCGGCCACCAGCGTTAGCGTGTCGAAATCGTTGCTGGTGAGGAAGAACCCTGTGGCGGTTTCGGGCAGCAGGCGGCTGTCGGAAGAGCTGAACACCGGGGTTTTGACGCGTTGTTCGCCATAGGACAGTACAGTATTGGATACCCGCAACTTCAGCGCCGCGCCTGCGCGGCTGTATTCGTTTTTTGGATGCTCGTCGTTATCCATCCCCAGCAGGCGTGCTTTGCCCGCGCGCCCGCCGCCACTGTCGAGTTGTACGCCCAGATAGGCATGGGCATCGACGCCGACACCGATCAGGCCCTGAGTGAAGCCGGACTGAAATGTCCCCATCAAACCGTAGGCCCATTCCTCAGCCTTGCCATCACGTTCGCTGCGCGGTTTGTAGGCATTGCGCGCGGCACTGTTACGCCCGCCGTGCCGGTAGTTGCGTTGGTCGAATACGCTGCGGTTGAGGATGCTCCAGCTGCTGTCTTCGACAAAACCGTTGCTTTGCGACTGAGCGGAGTCGGCCAGGGCAAAGGGCGACAACCCCAACAGTGGCAGCGCCAACAACAGCCGGTTCATCGCGCTGCCTCAAGCTTCTGCAACTGGGCTGCGAAGCGGGCTTGCGCCCGCGCAGGCAAGCTGGCTGGCAACTCGGTAGCCGGCGCGTCACCGACCTGAATCACCATCACCATGCCCATCGCCAGGTGCGGAATGCATTGGATGCCGTATACCCCCGGCACGCTGAAGGTCTGCTCGAACGGCTGGTTCAACTTGCTCTTGAAGGCCTCGGCCCCCGCCGGTAGCAGGCCGGTCACGCTGGCCGCATTGTGCCCGTTCTGGGTGGGCAGAAAGCGCACCGTGTCGCCGGGGGCAATGCGCAGGTGGTCCGGCTCGTACACCATGGCGCCCTCGCTGCCGCGGTTGAGCATTTTCACTTCATGCACCTCGGCCAGTGCGGCCGGGGCAAGCAGGGCGCTGGCAAGCAGCAGGGCGACAGGGCGCAACAGCATCAGTGGAACTTCCTGGTTCAGGGGGCGCGAAAACGCAGGATGCGCGCGCCATCGAAGGGATCGGTGAGGTAGCGGGCATGCACGCCAAAGGTGCACAGCAGGCGCTCGGGGGTGAGGACTTCGAACGGTTTGCCAAGGGCGACCAGGCGGCCCTTGTCCAGTACCGCGACGCGGTCGCAGGTGAGTGCCTGGTTGAGATCGTGCAAGGCCACCAGCGTGGTCACGGGCAGGGCTTGAACCTGTTGCAGCAGGCTTAGCTGGTGCTGAATGTCCAGGTGGTTGGTCGGCTCGTCCAGCAACAGTACCTGTGGCCGTTGTGCCAGGGCGCGGGCGATGTGCACGCGCTGGCGCTCGCCACCCGACAGCGACCCCCACAGGCGTGCGCGCAGGTGCAGGGCGTCGAGGTCAGCCAGGGCCTGTTCGACGATGGTACGGTCCTCTCGAGAGAAGGGTGCCAATGCCGACAGCCAAGGTGTGCGGCCCAAGGCAACGGCGTCGAACACCCGGATTGCGTCGAGGGTGTCAGCTTGTTGCTCGACCAGTGCCAGGGCCTGCGCAACCCGGCGGCGGGGCAGTTGTGCCAGCGGTTCGCCCAGCAGTTGCACGTTGCCACTGGCCGGCTTGCGCAGCCCGGCCAGCAACTTGAGCAGTGAGGACTTGCCGGAGCCGTTGGGGCCTACGATGCCCAGGGTTTCACCTGCTACAACGCTCAGCTCGATATCGCGCAGCACGGCAGTGCCGGCCAGTTGCAGCCCTAGGCCCTGGCAACTCAGCGGCGCAAGCTGTACAGCTGTCATGACCGTCATGAGTGCCCTCGGCGGCTGACCAGAATAAGCGCGAAGACGGGCGCCCCGATCAGTGCGGTGACCACGCCCACGGGAATCACCTGGCCCGTGATCAAGGTGCGTGAGAGGACGTCGGCGGCAATCAGGAACAGTGCACCGCCCAGTGCGCTGGCGGGCAACAGGCGGCTGTGGCCTGGGCCGAGCAGCAGGCGCAGGGCATGCGGAATCACCAGCCCGACAAAACCGATGGCGCCGACGATGGACACCATCACGGCCGTCACCAGCGCTGTGCAACTGATCAGCAGTAGCTGGGTGCGCCGCACCGGGATGCCCAGCGATGCAGCCGAATCGGCGCCGAAGGTGAAGGCATCCAGTGCGCGGCGGTGCCACAGGCACACTACCAGGCCAAACAGCGCCACCGGTACGGCCAGCCACACCGATGGCCAGCGCACGCCGCTGAGATTGCCCAACAGCCAGAACAGGATGCCGCGTGCCTGTTCGGCGGTGGCCGACTTGGTGATGAGAAAGGCGGTGAGAGCGTTGAACAGTTGCGAGCCGGCGATACCGGCGAGGATCACCTGCGCGTTGTTGCTGCCAGGGCCGGCCGCGCGGGCCAGTACCAGCACCAGGGCGAACGCAGCCAGCGCCCCCATGAAGGCGCCCCCGGACATGCTCAGCGTCAGGCTACCCAGGCCCAGCAGGCCGACCAGCACTGCACCGGTCGAGGCGCCGGCCGACAGCCCCAGCAGGTACGGCTCGGCCAGCGGGTTGCGCAACAGCGCCTGCAGAACCACACCACAGGTGGCCAGGCCGGCACCGCAGGCTGCCGCGACCAGGGTGCGGGTCAGGCGGTAGTTCCAGACGATGCCGGCGTCGATCGGGTCAACCGGGTAGCCGGCCTGCCACAGCTGGTTGGCCAGCACCTGGCCGACCACGCTGGGCGACAGGTTGGTCTCACCAATGGCGGTGCCGGCCAGCAAGGCAGTCAGCAGTGCCGCCAGGGCAACGGCGATACAAGGTAGCAGGCGGCTCATCACTGGGGTGCTTTACCGCTGGCAAAGGCGGCGGACAGCGTCTGCAGGCCACGGAACAGGCGGATGCCGGCCTGCATGGCGTCGGCGTCGAGGACGATGATGCGATCGTGTTTCACCGCATCCATGTTGCGGGTTACCGGGTCGTTGCGCAGAAACTCCAGCTTCTTCTGGTAGTCGTCGGCGGGGAAGCGGCGGCGGTCCATGCGGGCGATGATCAGCCAGGTGGGGTTGGCCTTGGCCAGGGTTTCCCAGCCTACGGTCGGCCACTCCTCGGTGGATTCGACCACGTTGCGAACGCCCAACGTGCGTAGCATGAAGTCCGCGACCCCTTGACGGCCCGCCACGTAAGGGTCGATGTCGAGGTCAGCGCTGGAGAACCAGAACAGTGCCGAGGTGGCAGACAGGTCCTTGCCGGCCAGTTGCGCCTTGGCGCTGTCCAGGCGGCCTTTCAGCTCGGCGTTCAACGCAGTGCCGCGGTCCTGCACATCGAAGATCTCGGCCAGCTGGCTGACGCTCTTGTAGATGCTGTTTACCTGAAACGCCTGCAGGCGGGTGCCGTCGGCGCCGACCAGGTTGTCTTTGCCTTCGCAGTCCGACGGCAGCAGGTAGGTGGGGATCTTCAGCTCATCGAACTGCTCGCGGGTGCCGACCACACCCTGGGCGCCGACCATCCATTCGAACTGCACGGTCACCAGCTGCGGGCGCTTGCCGACCACGGCCTCGAAGCTGGGGTCATTGTCGGCCAGGCGCGGCACCTTGTCGTTCTGCGCCTGGTACTCGGGCAGCACGTTGTTGAACCACAGCGAAGTGCCCGCCAGCTTGTCGCCAAGCCCGAGTGCGTAGAGTATCTCGGTGCCGGCCTGGCCGATGGTGACGGCGCGCTGCGGGGCCTGGGCGAAGGTCTGCGGTTTGCCGCAGTTCTCGACCGTGAGCGGGTAGTGGGTGGCGGCGGCCTGGGCCAGGCCAGTGAGGCCGAGGCCGGCGAGCAGGGTGGCGAAACGGGGCAGCATGCTGGGCGATCTCCTATCGGACAGTTCGGGTGAGGAACGCACGGACAGGCATCGCCGAGCCCCCGCCGAGGGCAGGGGCAACACTGATGGCCAATCCCGGACACCCCGCCGGTTGGTAAATGTAGGCCGGCAGGTCTCCTGACTGGTGCGTCATGGCCCGGCTCCGGCCTTCCCGGGTTGTGGCCCAGTGGCATCAATGGAGCAGGCTCGGCACCTACAGTTGCGGGGGCAGTTCCGTTTGGCCCGTATTGGCGGGCCTGGGATTCCCTATTAATTCCGTGGTGGAAACCGGCGGCCCGCATGGTAGACCATCGTGCCGCCGGGTGAAAACGCTTTTCAGAAGTACTTCAGCCAGGTGATGTCGCGGCGGCGCGCTTTCAGGCGAGCGAACCCGCGCACCGGCAGGTACAGCGAAACCGCCAGCACCACTGCACCCAGCCACACCGCCGCGATGCCGTCGAAGCCGAAGTAGTCGCCATGGTTGAGGCCGAACAGCGCCACGCAGGCCAGGTACAACAGCTTCAGCACGTACAGGTGCAACAGGTAGAAAAACATCGGTGCTGCGCCAAACACTGCCAGCGCGCTGACCCAGCGGGCCTGGCCGGCGCGCTCGAAGGCGCGCAGCAACAGCAGGCCGCAGCCCAGGGTCAAGGCCAGGAACAGCAGTGAAGGCGGGTACTTGGTGATGTTGAAGAAGCTCATGACGGTTTGTGTGAAGGTGGGGTAACCGCTCCACGGCGCCTCGCCGTAGCCGTTGAACATGCGCAACGCGACAAAGCCCAGCAACGCGATCAAACCCGCCAGCAGCAGGCGCTGCTGGCGTTGGCCAGCCGCACTGCCACGGGCAAACCAGGGGCCCAGGCCATAACCCAGCGCGATGACGCCGATCCATGGCAGCACCGGGTAAGACGTGCGCAGGCGCAGGTTTTCGGAAAACTCAAGCCAGCCCCGGTCGTGCAGGATTGCCCATGGCACGTGCAGGGCTGACTCCACGCCAAAGTGCAGGCCGTCGAGCAGGTTGTGGCCGGCAACGATGGCTGCGCCCAGGGCGAGCAGGGCAGCACGTGGCAGCCATACCAGCAGCGACAGGGCGATCATGCTGACGCCGATGGCCCAGATGACTTGCAGGTAGATGACGCTGGGGGGCAACTGAAAGGTCCAGGCGAAGTTGACCAGGGTGAATTCCAGCACCACCAGGAACAACCCGCGCTTGAACAGAAACGCCGAGACATCGCCGCGGCCTTGGTGCTTTTCGCCGTACAGCCAGGCCGACAGCCCGGTTAGCAGGACAAACACTGGCGCGCACAGGTGGGCCAGGGTCCGGCTGAAGAACAGCGAAGGCTCTGTAGCGTCGATGGTCATCGGGTCGCTGACCTGTCGGTGCAGGAAGAACGTTTCGCGGACGTGGTCCAGAAGCATGAACAGGATCACCAGGCCGCGCAGGGCATCGATGCTTTGCAGGCGCTGGGTGATCAAGGAGGGCGTGGCGCTGGCGCTTGTCATGGAGGGTCGCTGATAGGAATTAATGTCATGTGAAACGTTATCTTATAACTAATCGACGAGAGGTTGGTAGAGGTTTTTGTGTTGCCTGTGCCGGTCTCTTCGCAGCGCAAGGCTGTTCCTACCGGTCGGTGGTGACTGGTAGGAGCAGCCTGGTGCTGCGAAGAGGCCGTTACAGGCAACTCAGGTCAGAAGGTGTAATCAACCGTCGCAAAGTACGATCGTGGCATCCCCATCAACCACTGCTGCCCACTGAACGCCGACTGCACATATTCACGATCAGACAGGTTGTTCAACTGCAACCCCAACTTCACATCCGGCAGCACCTGCCAGGCGATGTTGGCATCGACCACGGCGTAGCCGGGGGCACGTTGGGAATTGGCAGTATCGGCATAACGCTCATCCACGTAGCGCACACCCACGCCGGCCTCTACCTGCTGGCCGAAGCCTTTGCTCAGCCACAGGTTGGCGGTACGCCGTGGCACGTTGGCCGGCCGGTTGCCGGCACGGTCCTGCGCTACACCGCCGACCATCTCGTCGAAATCGTCATACCTGGCGCGTACCAGCGATGCATTGGCCGACACCTGCCACTGATGCGCCAGTGCCAGTTCCAGGGTTGCCTCAAGGCCATCGGACGTCTGCTGCCCAGCCTGTTGTTTCTCGTGGGTGATCGGGTCGTCCACCAGCAGCTTCTTTTTGACGATGTGGTAGGCGGCCAGCGTCCATTCGCCACGGCCGTTCCAGAAGCGCTGCTTGAGGCCAACCTCGGTCTGTTTCGCCTCGGTCAGGTCATAGTGCATCTGGGTGGGGCTGAGGCTGATGAGGTTGTTGACCCCCTCCTGGCTGGTGGAGTACTGCCCGTACAGCGCCAAGTCATCGGTGACTGCGAACACCAGCCCGGCGCGCCAGTTGCCACCTTGCAGGCTGCGGTCGCTGCGGTTGTCGTTGGCCAGGTTGGTGCGGTCGATGTGGTTCTGGTCGCGGCGCACCCCAGTGACCAGCGACAGCCGGTCGCTCAGCTGCAAGCGGTTCTCGGCGAACAGAGCGAAGGTGTGGGTGCTGGACAAGGTTTGCGGGCGCAGTGGCGAGGCGCTGTGGAACCCGCCCGGTTCTGGCTGCCATGGGTCGATGTAGTCACCGCCCACATCGTTGTAGGGCGCGTTGCTGTCGACGTTGAAGCGGACCTTGTTGTATTCCGCGCCGACCACGGTCTTGCTGGCAAGGCCGAACAGCCTGTGGTCAAAGGTGAAGGTCTGGCGGTCGCCGAACTGTTCCTGGTTGTGCTTGATCTCCAGGTAGCTGCCGCGCTGCAATTGCTGGCGCTCGGCGTCCCAGCTGTAGTCTTCGGCATTGCGCCAGTGGCGGCGGCTTTTGATGTAGTACAGCTGGTTGCTGGCGCTGACGTGGTCGTTCAGCGTCCAGTCCGTGGTCAGCCGGGTCCACTCATCGACGTAGTGCTGCACGTCGTTCTGCACGTTGTAGTTTTTATTGCGCAGGCTGCTGCGGTAGTGGCCGTCGATCAGCGGGGTGCCGTAGTAGTTGGCAGGCTCTGCATCACCACGGTCGTGGGCAAGGGTGAAACTGAGGTCGTCACTGGCATCGAAACGCAGCGCGGCACTCAGGGCCAGGCTGCGCGATGTGGTGCGGTCGACCCAGCCGTTGCCGGCCTGCTGGTTAAGGGTCAGGCGATAGCTAAGGCGCTCGCTGAGGCTGCCGCCGCTGTCCAGGCCGAGCTGCTGGCGGTCCCACGAGCCGTAGCCCAGGCGCAGGTGGTTGCGCACCTCGCCGGCAAACGGTTTTTTCGGGATCACGTTGATCACCGCGCCGGTGGCGCCTTCGCCATGCAGAACCGAAGCCGGGCCGCGAATGACATCGATACGCTCGACCATCCACGGGTCGACCGGGAACGTCTGGGTGCCGGCACCGGTGTACAGGCGTGCGCCGTCGAACAGGGTCATCACCGAACTGTGACCGGCAAAGCCGCGGGCGGACAGGCCTGTGCCGCCGTCGCCGGGGGAGCCGACGAAGGTGATGCCCGGCGACCGCGTCACCGCATCCTGCACGGTGAGGTTGTTGCGCTGCTGAATCTGCTCGGCGCTGATGCTGCTGGTGCTGGCCGGTGTTTCCAGGGCACTGAGGCCGAGGCGCGAGCCTGCCTGGGTCGGCGTGGCCAGGTCGAGGGTGCGGCTGTCGAGGGTGTCGGTGATGGCCGTGGAAGGCAAGGCCAAGGGCTGCCGGTCATGGCCATCGGCCAGGGCCGGGAGGGCGACGGCCAGGCAGGCCGCCAGGGGGTGAAGCTTGAACATACGGGACATGTCGTTCCACTGCTGCAGGAATGAATGGATCCCGGTGGAAAACACGCAAAGGCGAACCATGCAGGCAGGCGCGCGCACGGATTCCGGCCTGCGCCCGCCCACCGCGGGTTGCCAAGTGAAGCTCCAGGCCGGTCTCCGGGCTTGCGAGGGGCATGAAACCTTCACCTTCCCATGCACGTGCACAGTGGTATCTCGAAGGGTTCACTCGCTTACCGTTGCGGGGGCAGCGCCGGACTTGTCATGGGTAACATGACGCACCGGCTTCCCGTTTCACCCTGCGCGCGGCGGCGAAGGGCACCTGAAACTGGCGCGCATCTGACCACTGAAAGGCTAAGGCGTCAAATGTTGGCGTGCCATGAATACGCCGATAAAACACAGGGTTGCGTGTTTTTACTGATTTTTTTTCGAACTTTTCGTGTGGCGTTTGTCTCGAACCGCGCGTTCGTCTTTCGTTACCAAGTCATGGAGACTTTACGCATGCCTGCTCGTCATCTGTTGCGCCACACCTGCCTGCTCGCCTTGATCGCCGCACCGCTGGCCGCCACCGCCGCACCCAGCACCGACCCGCTGTTCACCATCGGTCTGCAGGGCGCCTACGACAAGTTCAAGTTCGAAGGTGGCAGTGAAAGCGACAAGGAACACATGGGCCAGGGCGGTGTGTTCGCCACCTTCGGCAACAAGCTGACAGCCGAATCCGGTTTCATCTACCAAATCGGCGCCGAAGCCAAATACGGCAAGAAGAACGACAACAAGCTCAAGGAAGCCCAGGCTGACCTGGACCTTGGCTGGCGTGCGGCGCTGGACGCTCGCAACTTCGTCGATGTGACCGTGGGCGGCGGCTACAGCTGGTCGCGCTTCGAGCCGGAAATCAACGACCTTGATACCAAGCTCACCGTGAAGTCGCCCTTTGCCAAGGCGGCGCTGGGCTACAACCACCAGTTCGACGCCTCGACCCTGCGGGTTGAAGTGGGCGCGCGCCACACCCTGGACGGCCGTGCGCGGCTGAAAGTGGACGACTTTGGCAGCGACACGGTCGACCTCAAAGACCGCACCAACCCGTACGCCGAAGTGACGTTGCTGATGAACCAGCAGGGCGCTTTGCCGGTGCAGGCCGGGGTGTACTACACCCGCACCGAATACAAGCTGGACGAAGATTCGCCAGTGGCAGACAACACCAAGCTCAAGCGTGACGAGTTTGGTGTAAAGGTGGGCTTGGCGTTCTGAAGCTGAGCGTTTAGCAGGCCCGGCCTCTTCGCGGGTGAACCCGCTCCCACAGGGACCGCACAGCCTTTAGGTGCTGCGCAGTACTTGTGGGAGCGGGCAAGCCCGCGAAGGGGCCGAACCTGCGAGAGAAGGTTAGCGCCCGCGACGCCGCGACACCCGTGCCTCGATGTTCTTGCGCCCGATCAGCAGCGGTGGTTTCTCCACCACCGGCTCCTCTGCCAGCCACTTGTACATCACCAGGCAGTCCACCAGCCCCAGGCGGGCATGGCGATAAGCCTTGGGCAAGCGGCCGACCGTTTCAAATCCCAGCCTGTGCCACAGTGCCACCGCAACTTCATTGCTGGCCACTACCGAGTTGAACTGCAGGGCCAGAAAGCCCTCCTGGCGCGCCAGCTTCTGCGAGTGCTCGCACATCAGGCGTGCCACACCTCGGCCGCGTGCCTGTTCGCACACCATATAGCCGCAATTGCCCACGTGCGCGCCAGGCCCGGCGGCATTGGCCTTAAGATAATAAGAACCCAGCAGCTCGCCATCTTCTTCGGCCAGCAGCGTGTGCAATGGCAGCTCCAGCCACAGCTGGCGGGCCTGATCGATGCTCAGCTCGGGGTCAAAGGCGTAGGTTTCACGGGCCTGGACAATGGCCTGGAAGGTGGGCCAGAAGCGCTCGAAGTCTTCGGCTGTCATAGGGCGAACGTGGATCATGCGGGCTCCTGCAAGGGCTGGGCCGCCAAGTCTGTGGGGCGCGGCGCCGTCGCGCAAGGGCGACGACGCCGTTTGGGCCTAGCCGTTGGCCTTGCCCACCGCATCCATGGCTCGCGCCGAGTACACCAGCGCAGCACCGGCGTTCATCGCCACGGCGACGCCGAGGGCTTCGGCAATTTCCTCGCGGCTGGCCCCGTGCTTGACCGCCTGCTGCGAATGCACGGCGATGCAGCCGTCGCAACGGGTGGTCACGGCCACGGCCAGTGAGATCAACTCACGCGTCTTGGCGTCGAGGTGGTTGGTCTTGGCCCCTGCACCGCTGGCGGTCATGTAACCGGCCACGGTGTCGGGGGAGAGTTGCTTGAGATCGCCGATGCCGGCCATCAACTGCTTACGGTAGGCGTCCCAGTCCATCATGCTCATCGTCTTCACCTTGTGGTGGTTGCGAGTGGAGCTTTCAGGCTAGTCGAAGAGTGACACCTGCGAGGCTTGTACTTTGGTGGGTGTGCAGCAGCACTTGTGGGCGCGTTGAGCCTTCAAATGTAGATGAACACCAGCACCAGCGCTGCAACCACCGCCCACTTTTCCACGTAGTAGCGCAGGCGGTTGCGCTTCTTCAGCGCTTTGCCGCGTTCACGGATCTTGTAGATGCGGGTGAACAACCGGTTGATACCGCCGGTCTTGTCGCCGGCACCGTTGGGCGCGGCGGCGGCGGCCATGACGTTGCGGCTGAACCAGCGGTTGAACGCAGTGGCCCAGCGGTACTTGAGCGGGCGCTCGACGTCACAGAACAGGATGATGCGGTTGTGCTCGGTCGTGTTCGCCGCGTAGTGGATGTAGGTCTCGTCGAAGATCACGCCCTCGCCATCGCGCCATGAGTATTTCTCGCCGTCCACGTCGATGTAGCAACCGTCATCGTTCGGCGTGTCCAGGCCCAGGTGATAGCGGTACGAGCCGGCATACGGGTCACGGTGGCGCACCAGCTTGGCGCCCGGCGGCAGGGTAGCGAACATGGCAGCCTTGACCGTGCCGATGCTTTGCAGCAGTTCGGTGGTGCGTGGGCAGAGGGCCATCGCCGAAGGGTGGCTTTCGCCGTACCACTTCAGGTAGAAGCGCTTCCAGCCAGTCTTGAAAAACGAGTTGAAACCGACGTCATCGTAGTTGTCGGACTTCTTGATTTCGCCCACGTGCAGCAACTGGCGGCCTTCCTCGCGGATTTCCTGCCAGTGGTCTTGCAGCGGCTTCAGTTCGGGGAAGGCTTCGACCGGCAAGTACGGCTTGGCCGGGAGCTTGGAAAACAGGTACAGGAAACTGTTGACCGGGGCGAGGAAGCTGGAGTGGTCGCCCAGCTGGCGAGTCAATTTGTGGCGAACCCGACCGCGCAGGTGCACGTAGGCAATCGAGAGGGCGAAGATAAGTACGAGTGCAATTTTCATGGACGTTTACTTGTCGAAAAATGGCCATGCGTCATGGCATAAGCTCGCCAGCATAAACAATCATGGGGGTAGTTTGTACTTATTGTTACGAAACACCGGGGCGACATTGGTGTAATGCCCTACAGTCTTGCGCAAACGTTTCATGTCAGGGAGTTGGTATGGTTCAGGATATACGCCCCAGCGGTAGCCCGTTCAAACGGCTGTTCTTCGCCTTGCCGGTCAGCGATGCCCAGCGCCATGCCTTGGCTCAGTGGCGCCGGGCGCTGAACCTGCGCAGCGGCAAACCCGTCCCCGCGGCCAACTTCCATGTCACGCTGTTGTTCCTCGGCGATGTGGATACCGCACAGGTGCCGGCGATCTGTGCGGCAGTCGATCAACTGACGTTGCCAACTCTGGCACCGCGGCTGTTGCTTGACCGTTTGCAGGTGTGGCAGCGGGCCGGCGCGTTGGTGCTGGAGGCACAGCAGACACCGCCGGCCCTGTTGCAACTGGTGTACGGCTTGCAGCAGGCACTGCTGCCGTTGGGGGTGGAGGCGGCCAACCGTGAGTATCGGCCGCACTTGACCCTGTCCAGGGATTACCACGGGCAACCACCCGAGGCCAGCAGCGCGCCGGAGTTCTACCTCAGCGCGCGCCACTTCACGCTCTACGAGTCGCGCAAGGGCGCTTACTGGCCCTTGGCGCAGTGGCCGCTGGCAGACTGACCCAGGGTCAGAGTTGCGGGGTGTACTTGACCGTCAGCATGAAATTGCGTGGCTCGCCATAATTGTTGCTGCCATTGAGCTGGTTGAAGCCTGCAACCCAGTACTTCTTGTCGAACAGGTTGTTGGCGTTCACGGCAAGGTTCACTTCGGAGGTTAGCTGGTAGGCCAGGCGTGCGCTCCAGACGGTATAGCCAGGCACGGTGTAGGTACGCTCGTAGCCGAGGGTGTGGCTCTGGGTGGTGAAGCCCAGGCCGGTGCTCCAGCGCTGGCCGTCCAGTGGCAGGGTGTAATCGGCCCATGCGCGCAGCATGTGCTTGGGTGTCCACTGGCTGAAGGTGCGGCCTTTGTCGTCAGGGTCATCGAGGAACTTGGTGGTGTTGTAGGTGTAGCCTGCGAACAGTTGCAGGCCACTCAGCACTTCGCCGCTGATTTCGGCTTCAACGCCTTGGCTGCGCACCTTGCCCGCTGCGGTGGAGCAGTACCAGTCATCGCAAGCGAAGCCCGAGGCTACGTCGGTGACGGCGCGGTTTTCCTGGTCGTAGCGGAACAGTGCGATCGAGGCATTGACCCGGCCGTCGAGCAGTTCGCCTTTCAAGCCCGTTTCGTAGTTGCTGCCGATCACCGGTTTGAGCGGCGTATTGCCCACAGCGCGTTCGGTTTGCGGTACGAACACGTCGGTGTAGCTGGCGTACCAGGCCCATTCGCGGGTCAGGTCGTAGACAAAGCCGGCATAAGGGGTGACTTGGCCCGTTTCGGTCATGCGACTGGTCGGGTAGCGGGTACCAGGGTCGGTCAGGCTGTCAAAGTCGATCGAATCCCAGCTGTAGTCGAACCAGCTGACACGCGTGCCGAGGATCAATGTCAGATCCTGGGTAGGCTTGATGCGCCAGGCGCCGTACAGGCCTTTCTGGCGGATGTCGTAGCTGGCCCTGTTGGCACGTGCCAGTTCGCCCTCGAAGACGCTGTCGCGGCTGGGTTCCGGGCGGTCATGGTCGATGTCGAAGATGTTGCCGCCTGCGTCGAAGTTGCGCCAGTAGGCATCATCCGAGGTCAGCTTGGAATAGTTGCCACCCACGGTGATCTCATGGGCCAGCGAACCTGTGTCGAAGTGGCCCACCACGTTCATGTCCAGGCCCAGTTTGGTCGAGTGAAAATCGGTGAGCCAGTCGGCGTAGGTGATGCCGCTGCCGTCAGGCGCAACGCCTTGGCGGGTGCTCTGCACGCGCTGGTGGGTGGATGTGTTGGTTTCATCCATGCGCACGGCAGCGGCCTTGAAGGTCCAGTCATCGTTGAAGCGGTGTTCAAGGTCCAGGTAGTACGTGGTGACGTCGGTTTCTGCGCGGCTCCAGCGGGCGCCGGTGTAAGTCGAACGCGGTAGTTCGACCGGTTTACCATTGGCGTAGCGTGGGAGGCCGCGCAGCATCGGCCGGGACTGCTGACGGTTGTAACTTATGCCGCCGCCCACTGTCGTCGCATCGGTCAGGTCGATGTCCAGCGCACCGTACAGCGAATGGTTTTTGCTCCAGACATAGTCGATGAAGCTGTCGCTTTGGTCTTCGTCAGCGACAAGCCGCCCGCGCACACGGCCGTCGGTCGTCAGCGGGCCGCCGGCATCCAGTTGCAGGCCATAGTGGTCCCACGAGCCGGCTTTGCCTGTCAGCGTAACGGTCGGCGCCGCTTGGCCCCGCTTGCGCACCAGGTTGATCGCACCACCTGGGCTGCCTGTACCTTGCAACAGGCCCGAAGCACCACGCAGCACTTCCACGCGGTCGAAGAACACCAGGTCCTGGGTTGCCCAGTTGCCCAGCGAATAGTTGTTTCGCGGAATCGGCACACCGTCGTACTGCCAGTCATCAATCTGAAAGCCACGCGAGGTCACGACCACGCCAGGGCCAATGCCCTGCGCGCCTACAATGCCCGTGGTGTGGTTAAGCGCGTCCTGCAAGTCGGTGATGCCCTGGTCATCCAGTTGCTTGCGCGTGATGACAGTGACAGATTGGGGAATCTCTTTGAGGGTATGCGTGCCTTTGCCCAGGGTCACCGCGCGGGCAGCATACGACCCGGTGCCTTCGCTGGTTGCATCCACATAGTTGTCGGTGATGCTGGTGCTGCCCAGCTCCATGACGTCGCTGCCCAGGTTGCCGGGCGCCACACTGAAATGGCCCTCGGCGGAAACCCGCAACTGCAAGCCGCTGCCGGCCAGCGCAGCTTGCATGGCCTGCTCGGCACTCATCTGGCCGACCACGGCAGGTGCCTGCTTGCCGCGCACCAGTGCTGGCTCCAGCGCGATGATGTGGCCGCTCTGGCTGGCGATGCGGTTGAGCGTGTGAGCCAGGCTGGCGGGTGGCAGGTCGAACACTTGGGTTTGCGCCTGGGCAAGCACGTTGTAGCTGACCAGGGCAGCGACCAGGGGCAGAGCGCGGGGCAAGGGGTTGTACACGGATTACTCCCGAATAAAGTGGCTGTCAGGAGGTATGTGGGATGAGCAAAGAAAACTTGCCACGATTGCGAATGATTTCGATAAATATTTTTATCAAGCGGTTTTCACGTCGATCAATATCAGCCACGGGCCATAGCGCGCCACGCTGATTGGCAGGGCCTCGGCCAACGCTTTGAACGCCTGCTGTGGCTGGTCCAGAGGAAATACGCCCTGTACCCGCAGATCGCGTGTCGCTGGGGCGAGCCGGATGTAGCCGCGCAGGTAGGGGCGCAGCGCGTCAACCACTACATGCAGGGGCTGGTCGAGGACCTCAAGGCGGCCCTCAAGCCATGCAGCCCGTTGCTGTTGCTCGCCCGTCAGCCGTTCTATGGTGTTGCTGCGCAGCAGGGCAGCCTGCCCTTGGTGCAGCTCCGCCCACTGTCCATCGGCCAGACTGGCGCGGACACTGTGCTGCAGCACCACGACCCGGGTGGCGTCTTGTTCCTGGCTGACCAGAAACCGTGTCCCCAAAGCCTGTACTTGCCCTTGTGCGGTACGCACGCGCAAAGGCCGCAATGGATCGCGTGCAACCTGAATCAGCAACTCGCCGTGACGCAGCATCAGAAGACGCTGCCCGGCATCGAACTGTACGTCTACCGCACTGGCGCTGTTCAGGCTCAGGCGGCTGCCGTCTGCCAAGGTGAAGCTGCGCCGCTCGCCACGGCCTGTGTGCAGGTCGGCCAGCCAGCCTTGGGCGGTGTCGCTGCGCCATCCACCCCACAGCGCCGCGCCGAACAGCCCCAGACTGGCCATGGCGCCAAGTACCTCACGCCGTGAGCGAGTAGGCTGCATCAGCAATCGGCGTGCCTCTGCTGCTTGGCCAGGGGCACGTTGATCCAGGGCGAGCAACGCGGCGAATGGATGGCCAAGGCGTTGCTCCAGGCGGTTCCAGGCTTGTTGGTGAGCGGGGTCTTGCTGCAGCCACAGCCTGACTCGTTGCAGCAGCGCCGGGTCAGGCGTAGCGGCCCTGAGCTCGACCATCCAGTCGATGGCTTGCTCGCTGACCCGGTCCAGGGCAGGCCTGCTCATGCCTGCAGCTCACACAGGTAACATTGGCGCAACGCCTGTTTCATGTAGCGGCTGACAGAGCGTTCGCTGATCTGCAGCTTTGTCGCGATGTCGGCGTAGTGCATGCCATCGAGCTGGCTAAAGAGGAAGGTGGCTTTGACGAGTGCCGGCAAGCCGTCCAGTGCCTGATCGATGCTCACCAGGGCCTCGATCAGCAGCAGTTGCTCCTCGGCCGATGGCGCTACGGCCTCCGGCAGCCGCGCCAGGTGTTCCAGGTAGGCCTGCTCGAGCTGGCGACGGCGATGGCGGTCGAAGATCAGCCGACGGGCGATGACGGTTAGGTAGGCGCGAGGCTGCTGGATGCTGTCTGGATCGACGCGTGCACCGAGCATCTGGCAGAACGCTTCGGCGGCGGTGTCCTCGGCGTCGGCGTGGTTGCGCAGGCGTTTGTGGATGTGCTGGAGCAACCAGCGATGGTGGTCGCTGAAGAAAAAGCCCAGTTTACGGGTCGATGTGCTGTCCAACGCCTGGCTTCCGGTTGTGAGTGTGAATCGTTCTCAATGGTAGCCGGGTCATCTGATTTCCTGCAATGGGCCGGTGTGCAGAACCGAGCTGCCGCTACTTGAGTAGCGGCACTGCGCACAGTTCAGGCTGCGGCCTGGCAATCTGCAAACAGTTTTTTGCCCAAGGCGTGTGCATGGTGCAAGTGGGGAAGCTGGTCAGGCCCTTCGCTGTCATCCAGCAAGGTGGAACTGAGTACCTCGGCGCCGCAATAGTCGAAGATGCCGTGCTCGATCTGCACGCGCATCGCCTCGCCATACCCGTGCCGTTCGAAGGTGCCTGTATCGGCACCCGCAACGCCGATCAGGTGAACCTTCATGCCACGCAATTTCTTCACCGTGGCGCCTTCTTCATAGTCGAACGCCCAGCCATTGCTGAATACCCGTTCGACCCAGCCCTTGAGCAGGGCCGGCAGTGACCACCAGTAGACCGGATAGACCAGCACCAGGGCATCGGCGCGCTCGATGCGTGCCTGCTCGTTGAGTACATCAGCCGGCGGTGCTGCCAGCCGGCGGTGCACGGCATGGTCTGCCAGGCTGAAGCGGGGGTCGAAGCCTTCGCTGGCCAGGTCGGCGATTTCGCTGCTGTGGCCGACGCTGGCCAGGCCGTCGGCAACCTGCCGGGCCAGCGCGTGGGTGAGGGATTGCGGGTCATGGTGACCGACGACGATCAGAGCGTGCATGGTGGCTCTCCATTCAACGGTGCAGGGTAGCCTGAAGCGTTATATACTCCAGGTAAGTTACTCTTAGTAAGTTACTTTTGGTAGGTAATCGATGTCAAGCAACGATCAAGCCCGTTCCCGCAAGCGCCTGAGCCGCGACGACCGACGCAGGCAGTTGCTGGACATGGCCTGGCAATTGGTGCGGGAGGAGGGTACCGATGCCTTGAGCCTGGGCCGCCTGGCTGAACAGGCGGGGGTAACCAAGCCGGTGGTCTATGACCATTTCGAGACCCGCAACGGGCTGCTGATGGCGCTGTACCAGGAATACGATGCGCGTCAGTCGCAGATGCTGGCGCAAGCCTTGGCCAGCTGTGAAGCCAGCTTGGCCAGCCGCGCCCGGGTGATTGCCGAGGCCTACGTGGACTGCGTGATGAGCCAGGGCCGGGAGATACCCGGGGTGTCGGCAGCGCTGGCCGGGTCGCCGGAACTGGAGGCGCTGAAACGGGCGTACGAGCAGCCGTTCCTGGACAAGTGCCGCGAAGCCTTGGCCGGGTTTTCGCCCAGCGGCAATGTAGGGGTTGCCGGCATGCGCCTGCTGGTCGGGGCAGCGGATGCGCTGTCCCAGGCGGCTGCAGCGGGAGAGCTGGAAGCCGGGCAGGCCAAGGCTGAGCTCAAGGCCGCCATTATCGCCATGGTCGAACGGCAAACATGAAGCGCATGCGACCATTGTGTGTGGGCGCACCCGCGAACACCGGCATAGCCGGTGCCATCCACCGCGTTGTCTGCTTCGCGGGCGCGCCCGCTCCCACAGTGATCGAGCATGCTTGATAACTGGCTTCGCTACACAGGCAAGCTCTGATAGGGCTGTTCATCCCCCGGGCTGCGCTCGAACTGGCGCTTGTACTCGCGGCTGAACTGCGAGGTGCTCTGGTAACCCACCCGGTGCGCTGTTTGCGCCACCCCCAGGCCTTCACCGATCAGCATCTGCTGCGCCTTGAGTAGCCGCAAGCGCTTGAGGTACTGCATCGGTGCCATGTCGGTGCAGCGCTTGAAGTGTTCATGGAAGGTCGAAACGCTCATGTTGGCCCGCGCGGCCAGTGCCTCCACGCTCAGCGGCTCGGCGTAGTGCTCGCGCAGGTGGGCGAGGGCGGCGCCGATGCGGGCAAAATGCCCCTGTTGCTCCACCAGTGCTCGCAACACACCGGCCTGCGGGCCGCGCAGCGCGGTATACAGCACCTCACGTACGCGCGCCGGGCCCAGCACCTTGGCATCAAGCGGGTCCTGCAGGCAGTGCAGCAGCCGTTCCACACTGTCACGCATTGGCGCATCCAGTGCCGCCGAGGTCATCGATTGCGGTGTTTGCGCCTGTACTGCAGCGTCCGGCACCAGGCCCATGCTCTGCACCAGTTCACCCAGCACGCCACGGTCGATGTCCACCGCCACGCCCAGCAATGGCGCGTCAGGGGTGGCGAAGGTTTCGCACATGAACGGCACCGACAACGCCTGCACCAGGTAATGCCCGGCGCCGTACTCCAGGGTGCGCGGCCCCAGGCGCGCCAGCTTGCTGCCCTGGGCCAGGATCATCAGGCTGGGTTCGTAGATCTGCGGGCTGCTGGCCACATAGTGGTCCCAGCTCAGCACCTGTACCTGGGGCAGGTGCGTGGGCACAAAGCCCGGGCGCGTGGCGAGGCTGCGGATCAGCGTACAAAGTGGCGAATTGGCGTCGACGTGGCGGGTCAGTTGCATGTTAAACCAAGGGCAGAGGATCAGACAGCTTAATCATCGCAGATTAAGGGGATGGCGCGAGTTATCAGATGGCATCTTCGGATAATCAGGCATGGATGCCGGAGAATCTGCCGTGGGCGTGACGCGGTTGGACGCGCAAAATGCGTCGCCTGAATCGTTTCACTTCCCTGCGAGGACCTGCATGTATACCGCCATCGGTTACGCCGCCCAAACCCCTTCCAGCCCTCTGGCCCCCATGACCTTCGAGCGCCGCAGCCCGCGCCCGGACGACGTCGCCATCGACATCCTGTACTGCGGCGTATGCCACTCCGACATCCACCAGGCACGCAACGAATGGGGCATTGCCGTGTACCCGCTGATGCCTGGCCACGAGATCATTGGCCGGGTCACGGCGGTGGGCGCCAAGGTCACCGCACACAAGGTGGGTGACTTGGTTGGCGTCGGCTGCATGGTCGACGCGTGCCGCCATTGCGAAGCCTGCGCCAAGGACCTGGAGCAATACTGCTCGGAAGGCCCGACCATGACCTACGCCACCCCGGACCGGGTCGACGGCAGCAACACCATGGGCGGTTACTCCAGCAGCATCGTGGTCAGCGAGCACTTCGTGCTGCGCATCCCGGCCGGCATGGACCTGCCCAGCGCCGCACCTATACTGTGCGCCGGCATTACCACCTATTCGCCGCTCAAGCATCACGGCGTCGGTCCGGGCCACAAGGTCGGCATCCTCGGCATGGGCGGGCTGGGCCACATGGGCATCAAGCTGGCCAAGGCTCTGGGTGCGGAAGTGACCCTGTTCACTCGCTCCCAGGCCAAGGCTGAGGAAGCCCGTCGCCAGGGTGCCGACCATGTGATCGTGTCCACCGACCCCGAGCAGATGCACGCCGCAGCTGGTCGTTTCGATTTCCTGCTCGATACCATTCCGGTGCAACACGATCTCAACCCGTACCTGGAAACGCTGAAGTTCGATGGTGTGCACATCCTGGTTGGCCTGATCGAACCGATCGACCCGCCCGTGCATGCGGCCAACCTGGTGTTGAAGCGCCGGGTGCTGGCGGGGTCGTTGATCGGTGGCATCGCCGAGACCCAGGAAGTGCTGGACTTCTGCGCCGAGCACGACATCCGCTGCGATATCGAGATGCTGGATATCCGTAACATCAACCAGGCGTATGAGCGGATGATCGCCGGTGATGTCAAGTACCGGTTCGTGATCGACATGGCCACGTTGCAAGGCTGATTGATCGGCTGCCTGTCCTGGCCTCTTCGCGGGTAAACCCGCTCCCACAGTTGCACCACGGCATTCACGCTATGTGCGGTCCCGTGGGAGCGGGTTCACCCGCGAAGGGGCCAGTACAGGCTGCAACAAATCCTGGTTCTGTTACCAGACCATCGCCTTGTCCCACCCCCGCCAGAACAACCACCGCCGCACCTCGCCATGTGCCCCGGTGCCGATCTGCCATTCAGGCCGCCCGTTATCCAGCGCAATTACCGACACCACCCCCGCGTGGCTAGCCGCCACCAGCGTTTGCCCGTCGGCGCTGATATCCATCGCACTGATGGTCGAGCCCAGGTAATGCTGCCAGTGTTCCGTACCGTCCTCGCCAAACGCCCGCAGGTAGCCATAGGCATCCCCCACAATGTACTCGCCATTACGCGCTACGCCGGCGTATACCCGCGCGCCATCCTGCAGCAGTGGGGTACGTGGGTCCTGGCTGTAGTAGTCGGTTTCCAGCCCCGGCAAATCGGCGACGTTTACCCCCAACGTGGCGCCGCTGTAGAAATGACAGGCATTGAGGGCCAGGTGGTCACCCGCGCGGTTGAACAACGCGAAGTGCGGGTACTCGCTGCCAGGGCCGATGTCCGCCAGCAGCCTGAGTTGCGCGTCCAGCACCAGGTGCCGGCTGCCTTGCTCACCCACCACGATCAGCCGGCCATCCGCCGACACCGCGCCATGCTCCATGCTCAGCCCCAGGCTGATGTCGTCCGGGTCGGTGCCTTCGGCCAATTCATCGAGCACGCGTGTCTGCTGTGGCAGCAGGCGAGTCGCACCCTCGGTGGACAGCACGAAGATACCTTCGGCACTCACCAGCAGCACGCGTTGGCCATCCGGGAAGGGGATCAGCGCGGTCGGGGTGGGCGGCAGGTCGAACGGTTCGAACGGGTAACCTGGCGGCAACCCCTCCAGCCCGGTTGGCCAGGCCAGGCGCTGCACGTGTGGGCCGCCCCAGCCATCGGTCACACGCACGCCTTCGGCGTTGGCCAGGGCGAAGTAGCGACGGGCCGGGCAGCGGCCAAAGTGTTCGATGCCGATGACCGGGGTTACCTCTTGGTGGCCGATACGCACCACATGGCCCTTGTCGTAAGGCATGCCGATGCGTGCCAGCAGGCTGCCATCCTCCAGCAGCAGGACATTGCTGATGCCTTGGCCGTGGTCTTCGAGCAACGGTACCAGGGGGTGGTGCGCAGGTGGCCAGGCTTCGCGGAAGGCTCGACGCTGTTGTTCGTCGGCGCCAGGGTGATTGGCTGCCTGCAGGGCTGTCAGCCAGGCGTCCAGCAGGTGCCCGGTGGCTGGCGCCTGCGGCTCTTCAAGATTGTCCCAGCCTTGCGCACGGCCCTGCGCGACGTAGTCATTGACGGCCTGGGCATAGGCAATGACTGCCTGCTGCCACTGCTGCTGGGGGTGCTGCTTGTCCATGAGCGGATCGGGCTCCTTGTTGCACACGCGTTTCACACAAAGCGCGCATGGTACTCCTTCTGCCTGCCTTGCGGTTGTGAGGCCCCGGGTTGACGCGTACCATGCCGTGCATTCCTATCAATAACAGCGCGTACGTCGGCACCCCTGCAAGCGGGTGGCTGGCGTGCGAACTGTTGCCTTGTCTGCGGAGAAGCGTTTTCCACCCATGAACGGACCCATACCCACCCACATGCCGCCCGCGGCCGGCAGCGGCAGCTGGCTGAGCGTCATCGCCCTGGCCCTGGCGGCCTTCATCTTCAACACCACCGAGTTCGTCCCGGTGGCGTTGCTCAGTGACATTGGCCGCAGCTTCGACATGAGCACCGCCCAGGTCGGGCTGATGCTGACCATCTATGCCTGGGTGGTGGCGCTGGCCTCGCTGCCGATGATGCTGCTGACCCGCAACATCGAACGGCGGCGCCTGCTGTTGTTCGTGTTCCTGGTGTTCATCGTCAGCCACTTGCTGTCGTGGCTGTCGCAGAGCTTTGCCATGCTGCTGGTCAGCCGTATCGGCATCGCCCTGTCGCATGCGGTGTTCTGGGCCATTACCGCCTCGTTGGCAGTACGCGTGGCGCCACCTGGCCAGCAGGCCAAGGCGCTGGGCCTGCTGGCCACCGGTACCACCCTGGCCATGGTTTTGGGCATTCCGTTGGGTCGCGTGGTGGGCGAGGCGCTGGGCTGGCGTGTTACCTTCCTTAGCATTGCCGGGGTCGCGCTGGCCACCATGCTGTGCCTGATGAAGTCGCTGCCGCTGCTGCCCAGCCAGAACTCGGGCTCGTTGCGCAGCCTGCCAATCCTGTTCAAGCGCCCGGCGCTGGTGATTACCTACCTGCTGGTGACGCTGGTGATTACCGCTCAGTTCACCGCCTATAGCTATATCGAACCGTTTGCCCTGCACGTGGCGCAGATTGGCGGTGAGCGCACCACGCTGTTGTTGTTGCTGTTCGGCGGTGCCGGGGTATTCGGTTCATTGCTGTTCAGCCGCTACGGTGACCGTTTCCCCCATGGCTTCCTGGTAGGCTCGATCGGCTTGCTCGCCGCATGCCTGTTGCTGATGTTGCCCCTGTCGGGCAATTTCTACGCGTTCGCGGCGCTGAGCATGTTCTGGGGTGTGGCGATCCTCAGCTTCAGCCTGTCGCTGCAGTCCAAGACGTTGAAGCTGGCATCCGATGCCACCGATGTGGCCATGGCGCTGTTCTCGGGTATCTACAACATCGGGATTGGGGGCGGTGCGCTGCTGGGCAGTATTGTCAGCAGCCAGATGGATGTGGCGGATATCGGCCTGGTGGGCGGTAGCGTGGCGGTGGTCGGGCTGGTAATGGCTGTTGCCAGCACCCGGCGCTTCCGCGAGGCGCTGACGCACTGACCCAATGGCCAGCGGGCTTTTTGTAGGAGCGGCCTTGTGCCGCGATGGGCCGCAAAGCGGCCCCGGCAATGTCTGCGGCGAAGCTGACATCTTGGGGCCGCTGCGCGCCCCGATCGCGACACAAGGCCGCTCCTTCAGGTGCCCCGTAGACCCGAGGGGATACCGCTTGATCTTCAAGCCAGTACGGCAGCCCAGGCAGAAATCAACAGCACCCCCGCCAACACCTGGTTGAACAGCTGCAACCGCCGCGGTGCCTGCAACCACCTGGCGCTCCCCACCCCCAGCACCGCCCAGGCTGCCATGCACGGCAGGGCGATCAGCAAAAATACCAGCGCCAGTTGCCACACCGGCAATGACGGCGCTGCAAATACCCCGACCACCGCCACAGCCATCAGCCACACCTTGGGGTTCACCACCTGCAGCGATGCGGCGCTGAAAGCACTGAGCCCTTGCGCGGTGGCCGCTTGCAAGGGGGTGGCGGCACTGCGCAGCATCTTCCACGCCAGCCAGCTTAGCCACAACACGCCGGCCCAGCTCATCAGCTGTTGGGCCAAGGGGTGACGCAGGAGCAGCTCACCCAGCCCTAGACCGACCATCAACACGATTGCCGCTGCCGCGCCACAGGCCGCCACGATTGGCACCAGGCTCGCGCGCAAACCTGCGCGCGCGCCATGGACCAGGATCAGCAGGTTGGTCGGCCCCGGGCTGATGCTGGCAACCAGGGCGAACAGAATGAAAGGCAACAACGACTGCGACATGGTTCATGGCTCCGGAAAATCGAAGCACCATGCTCGCTGCCTTCAGGGGTTCAGTCTGGAAGGTTTGAGCAGCGCCTGCGGTAGTCGGCAGGGGTCAGCCGGTAGGCCCGACGGAACCAGCGCCCCAAGTGGCTCTGGTCGGCGAAGCCCAAGGCCACGGCCACATCGGCAGGCGTCTGGCCCTGGGCGAGCAGGCGCCGTGCCCGGGCCAGGCGCAGCTGGATCAGGTAGGCATGCGGTGCAATGCCGAACGCGGCCTTGAATGCACGGGTCAGGCGAAAACGGTCGATGCCACAGGCCTGGGCCAGGTCTTCCAGGCCGACGTCGCGCTCCAGGTGGGCGTGCAGGTAATCACGCGCGCGCTGCGCGCTCAGCGGCAGGCGCGGGTCGGGGTTGATGCGTCGGCGCCAGTGCATGTGGCGGGTCAGACAGGCCAGCAGGTCGTCCATGGCCGTTTGCCGCACGATGCGCAAGTCCCGGTCGTGCACGGTGCAGAAGGCGAGGGCGGTGGCCCGCGCCAGGCGCTCATCGTGGCACAGGGTATCGGCAAAACTGGGCAGGCTGTCGCCCGGTGTGTGCTCGAACAGCGACCGCAGCTGTTGGTCTAGCCAAGCGGGCTGCAGGTACAGCGTCGAATAGGTGAAGCCTTCTTCGGTGGGCGCCAGCCCATCGTGGATGTCGCCAGGCTCGAGCAAGAATACCTGCCCCGGCGTGCTGCGATGGCGCACCCGACGGCAGTTGAACTGCTGCACGCCCTGCTCGGTTACGCCGACCAGAAAGCTGTCGTGCCAGTGCGGGTCGTAGGCATGTCCGACGAAATGCGCCCGGACCGATTCGATGCCGGTATCGGCGTCTTGCTTGAGGTCGATCCAGTTGCTCATGAACGTGTGCCGTTGGGGTAAATGGCTACCTTAGCGCAACCCCCCGGCTCAGTCTGGAACGATTGTGCAGCCGTTGGTCAGTGCCCGATCACGCAGGGCCTCGAAGCGCTCGCGCAGCCACAGGTGCAATTGCGAAACTGCCGGTGTGAGCTGCTTGCGATGCGGGCAGACCAAGGTGACCGGGGTAGGTTCGCCGAGCAGTTCGGGCAGGACGATTTCCAGTTCACCGGCCGCAATGTTGGCGCTGACATCCAGCCACGACTTGTAGACGATGCCTTCGCCTTGAATGGCCAGGCGACGGATGACGTCGGCATCGTCACTGACCAGCGGCCCGCGCACCTGCACGGTACGGTTGCCCAGCTGCCACTTGTCGTATACCCGGTTGTGCTGCATGTACAGCAGGCAGGCGTGTTGCTGCAGGGCGTCGGGGCTGAGCGGGCGGCCGTGGCGGGCCAGGTAGTCGGGCGATGCGACCAGCACTCTGCGGTTCCAGTCGGCCAATGGCAGAGCGATGTAGTTGGCATCCTGGTTCAGGCCATAGCGGATGGCCACATCCACCGGGTCGCGGTTGAGGTCGGCAATCTGGTCGGACAGGAAGAAACGCAGTTGCAATGCCGGGTGCTCGCGGCGAAAAGCGCTGAGCCAGGGCAGCAACATGTTGCGGCCCATGTCGGAAGGTGCCGACACCTGCAGGGTGCCGCGCAGGGTATTGGGGTTGCCATGCAGGTCTTCATGGCCCTGGCGCAAGCTCTCCAGCACATTCAGCGCGGTGGGCAGGTAGCGCTCGCCCTCGGCGGTCAGGCGCAGGCTGCGCGTGGTGCGGGCGAACAGGCGTACATCGAGGTCGCGCTCCAGGCGCTTGATTGCTGCGGCCACCTGGCCCGGCAGCAGGCCGGCTTCATGGGCGGCGGCTGTGAAGCTGCCCAGTACGCTGCTGCGGGCAAACAGTTCGAGGTCGGCAATACGCAGCATGTTGCATTTTCACTCCGTGGATGAAAGTGTTGCTGCATTGTGCCGGTTTTTCTTTTGTACTGGAAAGATAAGATACACGCCACATACACCGTTGATTCCCGGAGTTGTTGCATGGATACCGTCTCGCTGGCCAAGCGCCGCTACACCACCAAAGCCTACGATGCCTCGCGCCGTATTCCCCAGGCCACTGTCGATGCCTTGCTTGAACAGCTGCGCCACAGCCCGTCCTCGGTCAACTCACAGCCGTGGCACTTCATCGTTGCTGATACCGCCGAAGGCAAGGCCCGCCTGGCAAAGAGTACCAACGAGGGTTTTGCCTACAACACACCCAAGCTCCTCGATGCGTCGCACGTGATCGTATTCTGCACCCGCACCGAAATGACCGAAGCGCACCTCAATGCGGTGCTTGATCAAGAGGCTGCCGATGGCCGTTTCCGTGACGAGCAAGCCCGCGCCGGGCAAAACCAGAGCCGCCGCCATTACGTCAACCTGCACCGCTATGACCAGAAGGACGTGCAGCACTGGATGGAAAAGCAGACTTACCTGGCCTTGGGTACGGCGCTGCTGGGGGCAGCGGCGCATGGTCTGGATGCAACCCCGATCGAAGGCTTCGACAGCAAGGTGCTCGATGCTGAGCTGGGCTTGCGTGAGCGTGGCTTTACCAGTGTGGTGATCCTCAGCCTGGGTTATCGCAGCGAGTCGGACTTCAACGCCGGGCTGAACAAATCACGCTTGCCGGCTTCGCAAGTGTTCACTTTCTTGTGAGATTACCGGGGCCACAGACGGCCCCGCCTGACAATGAATTTTGCTTGCCAGTCAATAACTGCCATCGTGCAGTGCCAGGCTCTGGCGCAGCTGTTCGAGCATGGCCACACGCAGCGCCAGCGGGGCCTGGATGCGGATAGAACCTGCTTGGGACAGCAGCCAGCCCATCAGCGCCCGGTTGTCGGCCACGGTAGCGACCAGCACGGCGCCGCCGCTCGCTTGCGGTGTCAGTTGCATGTCTGCTGACAGGGGTGATTGTTCCAGGCGGCGGGCCAGCGCGTCATCGACCCAGGCATGCAGTTCAACGTGGTCCGGGGGGGTAAGCACGTCGGGTTGCAGCTGCTGCGCTTCGCTCAGGCTCAGGCCCGGTTGCCAGTACCAGCCGTAAGGCATGCCTTTACTGTTGCACTGCAACGGGAACAACGCGGCAAGCTCGACCAGGTCGCGTTCGACGGTGCGTTTGCTGGTGGTATGGCCCACGGTTGTCAGGGCGGCCTGCAACTGGGTAGAGCTCATCCCGGGGTGGCGGCCGGGCAGCAACTTGAGCAGCTGCCACTGTCGGGCGATGGTATGGCGGGTTGGGTGGCTGGGCAAAGGCTTCGTCCTTGAAGGCAGGCGTCAAACCTGCCTGGATAGTGGCGTATAGCTATTGCGCAGCATACCCTCTCATAGAATGGGATCCAAGTTTTCCCCGAATGCCGCCAGTTGAATTCAGATAGCGAGGCTGTCGACCACGCCGCCGTCGACCCGCAGGGCCGCGCCGGTGGTGGCGGAGGAATAAGGGGAGGCGAGGTACACCACCAGGTGGGCAACCTCATCGACATCGGCGACGCGCTGGATGATCGAGCTTGGCCGCGCGGTGCGGACGAAGTTGTCCGCCTCTTCACGAATGCTGCGCCCGGAAGCCTTGGCTGCATCGGCCACCATCGCGGTCACGCCATCGGTCAGGGTCGGGCCCGGCAGCACTGCGTTCACGGTAACCCCGGTGCCGGCCAGACGCTTGGCCAAGCCATGGGAAACGGCCAGGTTGGCGGCCTTGGTCACGCCGTAGTTGATCATGTCGGCAGGAATGGCGACACCCGATTCCGAGGAAATGAACAGGATCCGCCCCCAGCCGTTCTCGATCATGCCCGGGGCATAGTGGCGGGCCAGGCGCACACCGCTGAGCACGTTGGTTTCGTAGAAGCGCGCCCACTCGCTGTCGTCTACATCGAAGAAGTCGACGTCGTCGTAGATGCCCAGGTTGTTGACCAGGATGTCGGCCCGTGGGTGGGCAGCGAACAGGGTTTCGGCACCGGCGGCGGTACCCAGGTCGGCGACCACGCCGTGCACCTGGCCACGCCCACCTTGCTTGCGCACTTCGGCGAGGGCGGCGTCCAGCGACTTCTGGCTGCGGCCGGCAATGACCACGTCGGCATTGACGCGGGCCAGGCCACGGGCGATGGCCAGACCAATACCGCCGGTCGAGCCGCTGATGATGGCGGTGCGTCCGCCGAGGTCGATGTTCATGGGATGGCTCCTGTAAGTGAGTTGCAGTGATGCAAGCCATTCTAGTGAAGCACGCAGGTTGGCAAGCGCGAGCGCGCGAGGTCTATGGAGCCGCTCAGAAGCGCTAGGTTATGACACGCTGCAACGCCTCGATAAACACCTCTTCCGCCCGGCTGAACCGCTGTTCCCTGTTCCACAACAGGTGAATATCCACATCGGCAATCCCTTCCTGCGGCGCCAGCTTCCACAGCAACCCCGCTTCGACATCCGGTGCCACCACATGCTCGGGCAGGCAGCCGATGCCAAACCCGGCGATCACCAGCCGGCGGACTTCTTCAAGGCTTGGCGATGAGGCCACGATCCGCCCGGCGAACCCTTGCAGGTCTCGGAAAATGGTCAGCGGCGACAACATGCCGCCAATCTGATCGCTGGTGAAACTGACGAAGTTCTCCCGTTGCAGGTCGCCTTCGGCCTGGCCAAACAGGGCATGGTGCTTGCCACAGAAAAACGCATAGCGTTGGCGCAGGAACAGCCGCTGTTCCAGCCGTGGCTGTGCACGCCGGGTGAGGCTAAGGCCCGCCGTGGCGGTTTTTTCCTGCAGGGCGGCGACGATGTCGGAGCTGCGCATCACGTCGATTTCCAGTTCCACTCGCGGGCGCTGGCGGTGGAAGTCGGCGAGGAAGTTGTCGAAGCGTTCGCTGACGATGCGGCTGATCATCAGCAGGCGCACTTTGCCCACCACTTCGTCCGCCGGTTGCTCCAGCAAGCCGCCGATCTGCGACATTTGCCCATACACCTCGCCGGCCAGCTGGAACAGCTGCTCGCCCATTTCTGTCAGCACGAAGCGCGGCCCACGGCGGGCAATGAGCTGGCGGCCGAGCTGCTCTTCAAGGCGCTTGAGCGCCTGGCTTACCGCCGGTTGGGTGAGGTGCAGGCGGGCGGCGGCGCGGCTGATGGACAGCTCCTGGCCGATGACCCGGAAGGTGCGCAGCAGGTTCCAGTCGAGGCGGTCGTTGAGCAGGCGGTCAGACATGGCGGGGGCTCGATAATAAGCGTGGTTAATAGTTCGAATAATAAATAGAAAATTGACTAATCATAGCCCCGGGCCGATAAATCGCATGCATTGAAGCCCGGTGTGTCGGCGGCGGCTTTTTCGCGGGCTTGCCCCGTCCCACAGGTACTGCACTGTTGCAGACAGGGTGCGACCCCTGTGGGAGCGGGCGAGCCCGCGAACAAGCCAGCACCGAACCAGCAGGCCAAGCGCCACCAGAGCGCCACCGTGTCCCAGCAACTCCTGCCAGAACAACAAGCAAAGGAGCCCCCATGAACCCCACCGCTTCCGCCCAGCCCCGCCGTGCAGCCGCCGCCGCGTTCATCGGTACCATGATCGAGTGGTACGACTTCTACATTTACGCCACCGCCGCCGCCCTGGTGTTCGGTGCCTTGTTCTTCCCCTCTGACGACAGCCTGTTCAGCACCATGGCCGCGTTCGGCACCTTCGCCGTGGGCTTCTTCGCCCGGCCGCTGGGCGGCATCGTCTTCGGCCACGTGGGCGACCGAATCGGCCGCAAGAAGTCGCTGGTCATCACCCTGCTGATGATGGGCATCGTTACCGTGTGCATCGGCCTGCTGCCGACTTACGCGCAGATCGGCGCCACCGCGCCGGTGCTGTTGATCCTGCTACGCATCGTCCAGGGCATTGCCGTGGGCGGCGAGTGGGGCGGGGCGGTATTGATGGCCGGCGAGCATGCGCCCAAAGGTCGGCGCAACTTCTTCGCCTCGTTCGCCCAGCTGGGCAGCCCGGCTGGCCTGATTCTGTCGCTTCTGGCCTTTGGCGCGGTTACCCGCCTGCCTGAAGAGGAACTGATGAGCTGGGGCTGGCGCGTGCCGTTCCTGGCCAGCGCGTTGCTGCTGCTGGTGGGCCTGGCGATTCGCCTGGGGGTGAATGAGTCACCCGAGTTCATCGCCAGCCGCGAGCAGGCGCAAAAGGCTCGGCGCAAGGAGCAGGCGCCAGTCCTTGAAGTGCTGCGCACCGCCTGGCGCCCGCTGTTGCTGTGCATCGGCGCCAACACCCTGGGCATTGCCGGGGTCTACTTCACCAACACTTTCATGATCAGCTACACCACCCAGCAGTTGCACCTGGAGCGCTCGTTGATCCTTGAATGCCTGTTCTTTGTGGCGATCATCCAGTTCTGTGTGCAGCCGCTTGCGGCGTGGCTGTCGGAAAAGGTCGGCGCGACGCGCTTCCTGGCGCTGGTTGCACTGCTGGCGATGGCCTCGCCCTACCCGATGTTCGTGCTGGTCAGCTCGGGCCAGGGCCCGTTGATCGTGCTTGGCATCGCCCTGGCCGCAGCCTGCATGGCTTCCTTCTACGCGGTGATTGCCGGCTATGTCAGCGGCATGTTCGCAACCCGCGTGCGCTACACCGCCATTTCTCTGGCCTATCAGATCTGCGGCGCGATCGCTGGCGGCCTGACCCCGCTGATTGGCACCTGGCTGGCCCATACCTTCAGCGGCCAATGGTGGCCGATGGCAGCCTTCTACACCCTGATCGCCACCATTTCGCTGGTTTGCGTGCTCGCCTTGGCGCGCCAGTACGCCCGTAGCCAGCGCCTGGAACTGGCCTGATCGAACCCCCACTATTCTGGAGTACCCGCATATGTTGAAAAGCAATGGCGAACGCCTGTGGGCGAGCCTGATGGCCATGGCCGAAGTCGGCGCCACCGCCCGCGGCGGCAACTGCCGCCTGGCCCTCAGCGAGGAGGACAAAGCCGGCCGTGAACTGTTCAGCCACTGGTGCCGCGAAGCGGGCCTTAGCCTGTCGGTAGATGCCATCGGCAACCTGTTCGCCCGCCGTGCCGGCAGTGACCCGCATGCCGCCCCGGTCATGATGGGCAGCCACCTCGACACCCAGCCCGAAGGAGGCCGTTTCGATGGCGTCTATGGCGTGCTGGCCGGCCTGGAGGTGGTGCGCCGCCTGAACGACTTGAACATCCAGACCCGCAAGCCACTGGAAATTGCCGTATGGACCAACGAGGAGGGCGCGCGCTTCACCCCAGCCATGTTTGGCTCGGCGGTGTTCACCGGCAGCCTCGCGCTGGCCGAGGCGCTGGCCATTCGCGATGCCGATGGCGTCAGCGTCGCCGATGAACTGCACCGCACCGGGTACGCCGGCCAACGCCCGCTGGGCGGCGAGGTGGATGCCTATTTCGAGGCGCATATCGAACAAGGCCCGATCCTTGAAGACAACGCCAAGGCCATTGGCGTGGTCAGTGGTGGCCAGGCTATCCGCTGGCTGGACGTGACGGTCGAGGGCATGGCGGCACACGCCGGCACCACGCCGATGCTGCTGCGCAAGGATGCGCTGTACGGCACTGCGCGGATGATCCAGGCGGTCGAGCAACTGGCAGCGGACTTTTCCCCCCAAGGCCTGACCACCGTAGGTGAGCTCTCCATTGCCAAGTCTTCGCGCAACACCATTCCCGGCCTGCTGCAGTTCACGGTCGACCTGCGCCATCACCGCGACGAGGCCATCGAAGCCATGGAGCGCGAGCTGACCCTGAAGCTGCAAGCCATCGCCAGCCAGCGCGGCCTGCAAGTGCGTATCGAGCGCCACTGGGTGAGCCCGGCGACCCCGTTCGATGCCGACTGCGTGGCTGCCGTGCAGCAAGCGGTGGATGGCCTTGGGTATGCGCAGCAATCGATTGTCAGCGGGGCGGGTCACGATGCCATTCTGTTGGCGCGGTACTGCCCGACGGCGATGGTGTTCATCCCCTGCGTCGGTGGCCTGAGCCACAACGAGGCTGAGGACGTGCTGCCTGATGATGCCCGACAGGGCGCGGATGTACTGCTGAACGCTGTGCTGGCACGTGCAGGCCGTGTCGACATAACTCATTGAATAGGGGGACCCTGTGGGAGCGGGCTTGCCCCGCGAACACCGGCAAAGCCGGTGCCATGTATCGCCAGGCCCCCTTCGCGGGACAAGCCCGCTCCCACAAGTTCCTGCAAACCTTACCCACGCTGAGGATGTCGTGGCGAACTACATCCCACCCCTTCGCACATGCTTGACGAACACCTTCTCCAGCAACTCCCACATCGCCGGGTCCGTACTGAACGCCACATTGAAGCGCATCCACCCGGTCGCTTTGGCATCGACCATGAACAACTGCCCAGGCCCAAGCATGATGCCTTTCTCCAGCGCATCATCCAGCAATGCGGCACTGTCCGGAATCGCCGGGTGGCGGGTCCAGATGTACATGCCCTCATCCGATTCGGTGAACAGTTCGAAGCCCAGTCGATGCAGATGCCGGCCAACTTCCTGGTGCGCCTCGGCCAGCCGCTGGCGCAGGCGCTTGAGGTGCTTGCGCCAGCGGCCGTCGATGATCGCGGCGTACACCACACGCTCCATCACCTGCGAGGTGGTCAGGCCTGAGCGCATCTTCAGGTGCAGCAGCTTCTGCATCAGTTCGGGGTTGGCCAGCATGTAGCCGACCCGCACATTGGGCGAGATGCTCTTGGAGTAGCTGCCCACGTACACCACCTGCTGCAGGTGGTCGAGGCTGGCCAGGCATGGCTGCGGTTCGGTGACCATGTCGGCGTACAGGTTGTTTTCCACCAGGCGGAAGCCGTGCTGGCTGGCCAGTTGCAGCAGGCGGTGCAACTGCGGCAGCGGTGTGCGTGAGCAGGTCGGGCTGTGCAGGTGCGGCTGGGTGAAGAACGCCGTCGGGCGGTGGTGGGTGAGCAACTGCTCCAGCTGGTTCAGGTCGTAACCGGCCGGGGTGCGTGGCACGCCTACCAGGGTTGCGCCCTGGGTACGCAGGATGCTCATCAGGTTGGGGTAGCCAGGGTCGTCGACCAGCACCACATCGCCTGGGCGCACCAGCGTGCGGGCGGCCAGGTCCAGGGCCTGGCTGGCACCGTGGGTGAGCATCAGCTGTGCCGGGTTGGCGACGATGGAAAGCTCTTGCTGCAAATTCTGCGCTGTCAGCGTACGCAGTTCCATCAGGCCCATGGGGTCGCCGTAACCCGACAGTTCCAGTGGGCTGCCGGCCACCTGGCGCAGCCCGCGACGCAGGCCGTCTTCGTACATCCAGTCGTTGGGCAGCCAGCCGCACCCCGGTTTGTAGGGCAACTGACGGATCTCGAAGATCTGCTGCAGGTACCACTCGGAGTTGAACATTGGTCGACTGGCGTCGGCCTCGGTAGTGTGCCGGTCCAGCATTTCGCCCGCCGCACGGTTGACGAAGAACCCCGCATTGCCACGGCTCACCAGCAGCCCCTGGGCGACCAGGCGGTCGTAGGCCTCGACCACGGTGAAGGTGCTCACCGAATAGCTCGCGGCAAAGGCGCGTATAGACGGGACCTTGGCGCCCGGCTTGAGGGTCTGGTTGTCGATCAACTCACGCAACCCGTCGATGATCTGGTTGACCAGCGGGGTGGGGGAGTCTGGATGTAATTCGAACATTCGGGGCCTTCAGGGTGCGTATCGCCTGGCGTTTGCAGGGTGTACTGCATGGGCGACCTGTACAGTGCAGTGCGAGATTCATGCCACTGTGCATGGCTCTCTGCGTCGGACATTTTTACATTAGGTGTCGGATATCGCCACATAAAGCATGTTCAGTTCGCTTCAGGCAGTCGTCCTGGGGCGCGTCAGCAGGCCGCCATGGAGGGCCTGCGTGTGTTCGCTCACACCATCCTGCCCGCATTAGCACTGATGTACAGGTGAAACCGCCAGCCATCGGGGTTTCACGGTTTTCCTTGGATAAAAAGAAGCACGGGGTACACAACTGATGGACGCAACATCCACAACCACCACCGCGAAAGGCGGGCACGAGAGCAAGCTCAGTGCCTCGCTGAAGTCGCGCCACCTGACGATGATGTCGATCGCCGGGGTTATTGGCGGCGCCTTGTTCGTCGGCTCCGGCAGCGTGATCCACAGCGCCGGCCCAGCCGCTGTCCTGGCCTACCTGGCGGGCGGCATCCTGGTGGTACTGATCATGCGCATGCTGGGTGAAATGGCGACGTCCTCGCCAGACACCGGCTCGTTCTCCACCTACGCCGACCGCGCCATTGGCCGCTGGGCCGGTTTCACCATCGGCTGGCTGTACTGGTGGTACTGGGTCATCCTCATGGCCTGGGAAGCCTATGTGGCGGGCAAGATCCTGCACGGCTTCTTCCCGGATGTCAGCGTCAACGTGTTCGTGCTGGCCACGACCCTGTTGCTGATTACCGTCAACTTCTTCAACGTCAAGCACTACGGTGAGTTCGAGTTCTGGTTCGCCTTGATCAAGGTGATCGCGATCGTCTGCTTCCTGATCGTGTGTACCGCTGCCGTGATGAACGTCTGGCAGTTTGGTGAAGTGCGTGGCATCAGCCACCTCACCGCCGAAGGCTTCATGCCCAATGGCATCACCACCGTGATCGGTGCATTGCTTGGGGTGATGTTCGCCTTCCTGGGCGCCGAAATCGTCACCATCGCCGCTTCCGAAGCCAAGGACCCGGCCGCGCAGATCGTCAAGGCCACCAACTCGGTGGTATGGCGTGTGTGCCTGTTCTACGTCGGTTCGATCTTCCTGATCGTCTGCCTGGTACCGTGGAACGACCCGCACCTGGGTGTTTCCGGCTATGGCGCTTATCGCCGTACCCTGGAACTGCTGGGCGTGCCGTATGCCGAGCTGCTGATGAACTTCGTGGTGCTGACCTCGGTGAGCAGCTGCCTGATCTCGGGCCACTACACCGCTTCGCGCATGCTGTTCTCCCTGGCCCAACGGGGTGATGCGCCGTCGTTCTTCAAGATCACCCGCGCCGGCACCGGTGTACCGGTATACGCGATCATGGGCTCGTGCGCCGTGGCCGTGGTGTGTGCGCTGATCAACTTCAGCGAAACCCTGCGCCCGAAAGACGTGCTGGATACCCTGATGAACACCACCGGCATGATCGCCCTGCTGGTGTACCTGGTCATTGCCTTCTCGCAGCTGCGCATGCGCCGCAAGCTGATTGCCGAAGGCAAGGAAGTGCGCCTGAAGATGTGGCTGTTCCCGTGGCTGACCTACCTGGTGATCGCGTTCATCGTGGCCGCACTGGTCACCATGGCCTTCATGCCTGACTACCAGATCCTGGTGATTTCCACCGGTATTGCGGCGGCAGTCGTGGTGGCAATGGGCGTGGTGCACCAGATCCGCTCTGGCAGCAGCAAGCAGCACTAAGCGTCACTCGTGCCTGGAAACGGCCGGCTCCCTTGGGGACCCGGCCGTTTCGCGTTGTTGGGCCTGGGTTTTTTCTGCGGGCATGTGGAAGCGCTGGTTCATCCACGGCGAGCCGAGCAGGGCGGCGGCGGCGATCAGGGCCAGGATGGCGAGGGCGATGTAGGTCTTCATGGGCAGGCGCATACATGGACTGACTTCACGCATAGGCGGTCAGTTCCGGCGATAGGGCCCTCACAGTCGACAGATGGCATATGCTAGGCACATTGCCCGCCCAAAAGGAGCCCCACATGGCTTGGTCCGCCAACCAGTATTCCCTGTTCGAAGACGAACGCACCCGTGCCGTACGCGACCTGCTCGCCGCCATCCCGCCACGGCCGGTGCGCCACGCCACCGACCTGGGCTGCGGCCCGGGCAACTCCACCGAGGTGCTGCTGCAGCGCTACCCCGATGCCCAGGTGACGGCACTGGACAGCGACCCGGACATGATCGACAAGGCCCGCGAACGCAAACGGCTGTGCATCCCGCGGGTACGCACGGTCATTGCCGACATTGCCGGCTGGTCCGCCCCAGAGCCGCAAGACCTGATCCTGGCCAATGCCTCGCTGCAATGGGTACCTGACCACGCCTCGCTGTACCCGCACCTGGTGCGTCAGTTGAGTGAAGGCGCCAGCCTGGCCGTGCAGACCCCCGACAACCTCGACGAACCAGCCCATCGGCAGTTGCGCGAGATTGCCAGCCAAGGCCCTTGGGCGGCGAAATTCGCCGATTTCCAGTTGCCGCCACGGCACGGTGCGGCGTTCTACTACGACCTGCTCAGCCCGCTGTGTGCGCGGGTGGATGTGTGGCGCACCACCTATCACCACCCTTTGGTGGGTGGCGCCGAAGCGGTGGTGGAGTGGTTCAAGGGTTCGGCCTTGCGGCCTTACCTGGCCAGGCTTGACGAGCAGGAGCAGGGCGACTTTCTGCAGATGTACCTGCAGGCCATGCAGCGCGACTACCCGCCGGCCACCGATGGCAAGGTGCTGCTGCCGTTCCCGCGGTTGTTCGTGATCGCTACCCGCTAGGACGGTGCCATTGCCAGGCCACGTAGCTGTAGACGCCGAGGTTGAGCAGCAGCACAACGCTGCCCAGTAACAGCTGGATGTGCGGTGTCAGCCCGGCGGGGTAGATCAGTGGCCAGATGTAGTGCTCCACAAAGCCGCCCTGGTAGCCTGCGCCCCCGGCTGCGCTGCGCATGCGGTTTTCCCAGGTGGTGAGCGGGCAGCCCTGGTGCAGGCATTCCACCGCCACGCCCCAGGCCAGGGCCGGCAAGTGGATGAACAGGGCAGGGCGCCACTTGAGTACCAGCAGGCCGCCGAACAGCACCAGCAGGATGAAGGCCAGGTGCAGCAGGACGAGGGTGTCGGCGGCCAGGCGGTAGAGCATGGTTAGTGTGCCCGGGGGTTGAAGTTATCCCAGCATAGTCGGGTGGCCTGCACTGGCCTCTTCGCAGCACAAGGCTGCTCCTACAGGTTATCGCATTCCTCTGTAGGAGCAGCCTTGCGCTGCGAAAGGGCCGGTACAGGCTTACAACCCTTCCTCAACCATCTGCAAAAAGGTCGCCACTACCCGGCGCGTACGCTGTTCGCTCAGGCACACCAGCGTCTCGGTCAAATGCCGCTGACAATCCACAATCGGTAACGCGCACACCCGCGCATCGGCGCCAAACTCGGCCGCCGAGACCACCCCCACGCCTATCCCCACCACCACCGCCTCACGCGCCGCTTCCCGGCCTTCCACCTGGATCGCCGGGCGAATCCGCAAACCCGCTCGTTGCATCTCTTCTTCCAGCGTCTGGCGCGTCACCGAGCCGGGCTCGCGCAGCACCAGGGGTGTGTCGTCGAGGTCGGCGAGGCTGATCGAGCCACGGCTGGACCACGGGTGGTTATGCGAAACAAACGCCACCATCGGGTCGCGGCGCAGTGGCAGGCAATGCAGGCGCTCATCATCGACATCCCGGCCGAGCAGGGCCAGGTCAGCCTGGTAGCTGAACAAGCGGGCCAGCGACTCATCGGTGTTGCCGGTCTCGATTTTCACCTGGATGCCCGGGTAGCGCTGGCAGAAGCGGGCGATCTGCGGCAGCACGTGTACCGGCGCATCCACCGCCAGCACCAGGCTGCCGGTGTGCAGCGCACGCGAATCGTGCAGCAGCTCTTGAGCTTCGACCTCGCAGGCGAACAGGCGCTGGCTGATGCCCAGCAAGCGCTCGCCAAGATCAGTGAGCTGCACCGAACGCTTGTTGCGGTGGAACAGCAAGACGCCGAAGCGCTCCTCCAGTTTGCGCACCTGGTCCGACACCGCTGGCTGGGTAAGGAACAGCTTTTCTGCGGCGCGGGTAAAGCTGCCGTGCACGGCCACCGCATGGAAGGCCTTCAGTTGTGCGTGGGAAAGCGACATGACAGACCTCAGTAACAAGCTGGGCTTATGTGTGTAATACGATAAATCGATTTTATTTATCTTAGCGCAACTGTTTCCATGAATGTCAGCCCGATGCGGGTACCACGAGTACCGCCTGGGCCATGGCACCCACACGGCGCCATCTGACCCGATGACAGCCTCGTCATCGCTGTGCGTAACACAAGAACAAGACAGGCGTTTCTTCACATTCTGCCGGCACACTTGAGCAAGAGGTCAGACTTACATGAATCAATCCCTAGCCGCGTTGAAACGTTGGCGCATCCAGATTTTCGCCATCACCTGGCTGGCTTACGCCGCCTTCTACTTCACCCGTAAAGCCTTCTCGGTAGCCAAGCTGGGCATTGCCGAAGACCCAGGCTTCATGCTCGACAAGGCCGCCATGGCCAACCTCGACGCCATCTACCTGGCCGCCTACGCTGTGGGCCAGTTCACCTGGGGCATGCTCGCCGACCGCTTCGGCCCGCGTGTGGTGGTGCTTGGCGGGTTGCTGATTTCTGCACTGGCGGCAGTGGTGATGGGCAGTTACGCCACCTTCCCGATCTTTGCCACCTGCATGCTGGTGCAGGGCCTGGCGCAGTCCACCGGCTGGGCCGGCTTGTGCAAGAACATCGGCAGCTTCTTCCCGGCTTCGCAGCGCGGGCGGGTATTGGGCCTGTGGAGTTCCTGCTATGCCTTCGGCGGCCTGGTGGCCTCACCGTTCGCGGGGTGGTGGGCCTATACCCTGGTGGGCACCTGGCACGCAGCGTTCTTCTCCAGTGCCGCGGTGGTGGCCCTGGTGGCCGTGCTGTTTTTCTTCCTGCAGCGCAACAAGCCTGAAGATGTCGGCCTGCCGGCCGTGGAGCCCGAGCCGCAGAGCATGGCCCCGGCGGACAACCTGTGCAGCGTGTGGGCACCGCTGAGGGAGATCCTGCGCAACCGCACGGTGCTGACCCTGGGGCTTGCGTACTTTCTGCTGAAGCCGGCGCGCTACGCCATCCTGTTGTGGGGGCCGGTGATTGTCTTCGAACAGATGCCATCGGTGGGCAAGGTGGGGGCGGCAATCATCCCGACCGCCTTCGAACTGGCGGGGTTGCTAGGCCCGATCATGATCGGCCTGGCCTCCGACAAACTGTTCGGCGCCCGGCGCATGCCGGCCTGCGTGATCAGCCTGGTGCTGCTGACCATGACCCTGGCGGCGTTCATGGCGGCCATGCATACCGGTAGCGTGATGCTGGTGGTGGCCTTGCTGTTCGTCATGGGCCTGACCCTGTACGGGCCGGACTCAATGATCAGTGGTGCTGCAGCCATCGACTTCGGCACCGCCAAGGCCGGCGCCACCGCCGCAGGTTTCGTCAACGGCTGTGGCTCGGTGGGGGCGGTGCTGGGCGGGCTGCTACCCGGTTACTTCGATGGCGTCACGGTGTTCATCGTGTTCGCTGGCTGCGCGCTGTTCTCGGCGCTGGTGCTGTTACCGCACTGGAACAGCCGCCCGGCCAGCAATGCACAAAGTACCGACGTAGCACCGAATACCAGCATGGCAATCAAGCCACTGCGTACCTGAAAGGAAAGCGAGCAAATGAGACCCTTCTGGCTGCAACAGGCCCTGGATTCCACGCAGGAGGCGGTGTGCCCGCCGCTGCAAGGCGATACCCGTTGCGATGTGTGCATTGTCGGTGGCGGTTATACCGGCCTGTGGACGGCACTGATGCTCAAGGAGGCCGTACCGGCCCTGGAGGTGGTGCTGATCGAAGCCGACATCTGCGGCGCCGGTGCCAGTGGCCGCAATGGTGGCTGCGCGTTGTCCTGGTCGGCCAAGTACTTCACCCTCGAACGCCTGTTCGGCGTGGCCGAGGCGGTGCGCCTGGTGCGCGAGTCGGAGCGCAGCATCGCCGGCATCGGCGAGTTTTGCGCGGCCAATGGCATCGACTGCGACTTTCGGCTGGACGGCACGTTGTACACTGCCACCAACCCGGCCCAGATAGGCGCCACCGATGCGGTGATCGCCGCGCTGGAGCACAAGGGGATCAACTCGTTCCGCCGCCTGCCACTGGAGCAGGTGCAGCGCCTGGCGGGTTCGGCGCGGCACCTGGAGGGCTGGTTCTCGCCGGCCGCCGCCACGGTGCAGCCGGGCAAGCTGGTGCGCGGCTTGCGTCGGGTGGCCTTGCAACGCGGCGTGCGCATTCATGAAGGCACAGCCATGACTGGCCTGGAGCACGGTGCCCCGGTGCAGGTACGCACCGCTCATGGCACCGTGCGCGCCGACCGCGTGGTGCTGGGCCTCAATGCCTGGATGGCACGCGCCTTCCCGCAGTTCGAGCGCAGTGTGGCGATCGTTTCCAGCGACATGGTGATCACCGAGCCGTGCCCCGAACTGCTCGGCCAGACCGGCCTGGACAGCGGAATCAGCGTGCTCGACTCGCGTATTTTCGTGCATTACTACCACAACACCTCTGATGGTCGGCTGATGCTCGGCAAGGGTGGCAACACCTTCGCGTATGGCGGGCGCATGCTGCCGGTATTCGACCAGCCTTCGCCGTACCGGCCCTTGCTGCGCGAAACCCTTGGCGAGTTTTTCCCGGCCTTGGCCGAGGTGCCACTGGCGGCCAGCTGGAACGGGCCGTCGGACCGTTCGGTGACCGGCTTGCCGTTCTTTGGTCGCCTGGACGGTCAGGGCAACGTGTTCTACGGCTTTGGTTACTCCGGCAGCGGCGTTGGCCCGTGTCATATGGGCGGGCAGATTCTTTCGTCGCTGGCGCTGGGGCTGGATAACCCGTGGACCCGTTCGCCGCTGGTCAAGGGGCCGCTGGGGCTGTTCCCGCCCGAACCGATCCGCTACCTGGGCTCGCTGATGGTGCGCAATGCCATCCGTCGCAAGGAGCGCGCCGAGGATCACGGCTTGCGGCCGCGTCGCCTGGATGTGCGCCTGGCGCGGTTTGCGGCGGCGGCGGGCAAAGCCGATAAAGGCTGATGAGATTTCTTGTCGATCCCATGCTCGAGGGCGTATAAAATGCCCCCACTTTTGGCCGGTCGCTTCCTGAACCGGCCGCTGAAACAAGAGAGTCGACATGGGCGCACAGTGGAAAGCCAAACATAGAGAAACAGCGGCCAATGCCAAAGGCAAGGTCATGGGCAAGCTGTCCAAGGAAATCCAGATCGCTGCCAAATCGGGCGCCGATCCCGACATGAACCCACGCCTGCGCCTGGCCATCGTGCAAGCCAAGAAGGCTTCGATGACCCGTGAAACCCTGGAGCGGGCGATTCGCAAGGGCGCTGGTCTGGACGGTGATGCCGTGCAGTACTCGGCAGTAACCTACGAAGGGTTCGCGCCGCACCAGGTGCCGTTGATCGTCGAGTGCCTGACCGACAACGTCAACCGCACCGTCGCGCAAATCCGTGTGCTGTTCCGCAAGGGCCAGCTGGGTGCCAGCGGCTCGGTGGCCTGGGACTTCAACCACGTCGGCCTGATCGAAGCCACCCCGGAAGGTGACGCCGACCCGGAAATGGCTGCCATCGAAGCCGGCGCTCAGGACTTCGAAGAAGGTGAAGAAGAGGGCTCGACCCTGTTCATTACCGACACCACTGACCTCGATGCCGTGCAGAAGGCCCTGCCGGAGCACGGCTTCACCGTGACCGCGGCGAAAATCGGCTATACCCCGAAGAACCCGGTGAGCGCAGCCAGCCTGAGTGCTGAAGCACTGGCTGAGGTTGAAGCGTTCCTCGAAGCGATCGACGAGAACGATGACGTGCAGAACGTCTACGTCGGCCTCACTGACTAATGTGTGTATCCGGGGCCGCTTTGCGGCCCTTCGCGGGCTTGCCCGCTCCCACAGGTTCACCGCAGCTTCCGGCACAGCAGTGAACCTGTGGGAGCGGGCGAGCCCGCGAATAGGCCCTTGAATGCCACCGCAGGCAGCCTGCATGAACCCCACCTTCGCCTCCCTCAGCCTCGCCCACCTGCGCACCCTCGACCATTTGCTGCAGTTGAAAAACCTCAGCCACGCCGCCGAGCGCCTGGGCGTCAGCCAGTCGGCCCTCAGCCGCCAGTTGGCCCACCTGCGCGAAGCCTTCGACGACCCGTTGCTGGTTCGCCAAGGCCGCGGCTACGTACTCAGCGAATACGCCGAAGCCCTGGTTGAACCGCTACGCCAGGTCCTCGAAGAACTGCACGCCCTGCGCCAGCCCGCCGTATTCGATCCAGCGCGCTGTGAGCGCCGTTTCTGCCTGGCCGCTTCGGACTACGTGGCCGAGCACATGCTGCCGTTACTGGTGGCCGCGCTGGAACACGAAGCGCCCGGCGTATCGCTGGAGTACCGTACCTGGCAGGCCGGCCAGTATGCGTTGCTGGCCAGCGGCGAAATCGACCTGGCAACCACCTTGTTCGACGAGTCGCCACCCAACCTGCACGGGCGCTTGCTGGGTGAGGACCGCGCGGTGTGCCTGATGCGCCACGATCACCCGCTGGCCGCCCACACCTCGCTCAGCCAGGCCGATTACCTGGCGCACAAGCATGTGCGGATTTCTGGCGGTGGCGACAAGGACAGTTTCATCGACCGTCACCTTCGCGCCCAAGGCCTGCAGCGCCGTGTCAGCCTGGAAGTGCCGTTTTTTTCCGCCACCGTAAAGGTCGTTGCCAACAGCCAGGCCGTGGCCACCGTGCCCGAGCACATCGCCCGGCAACTTTGCCGCTTGCATGACCTGGCCTGGCGGCCGTTGGGCTTTATCGAGCATAGCCAGCGCTACTGGGTGGTGTGGCACCAGCGGCTGCAGGCTTCGGCCGAGCATCGCTGGTTGCGCAACCGGGTGTTCGAGCTGTGGCGTCAGTCGCAGTTTGGCGTGCAGGGCGGGCATGCGGGTTTGCCATAGCAGGTATGCG
>NZ_JBNRIK010000012.1:118569-119997 GCF_053557975.1 Pseudomonas sp. XP2 | reverse complement strand
GGGGTTTTACCCGCGAAGAGGCCAGTACAGGCAGTGGATTACCCACAGGAGAGCCCACGTGACCCCCGAACAATTCCGCCAGTACGGCCACCAACTGATCGACCTGATCGCCGACTACCGCCAGACCGTTGGCGAGCGCCCGGTCATGGCCCAGGTCGAGCCCGGCTACCTCAAGGCCGCCTTGCCCGACACCGCTCCCCGGCAAGGTGAACCCTTCGAAGCCATCCTCGACGACGTCAACCGGTTGGTCATGCCCGGCCTGTCCCATTGGCAGCATCCGGACTTCTACGGCTACTTCCCCTCCAACGGTACTCTGTCCTCGGTACTCGGCGACTTCCTCAGCACCGGCCTGGGTGTGCTAGGCCTGTCGTGGCAGTCCAGCCCCGCACTCAGCGAACTGGAGGAAACCACCCTCGACTGGCTGCGCCAGTTGCTCGGCCTGTCGGGCCAATGGAGCGGGGTGATCCAGGACACCGCCTCTACCAGCACCCTGGTGGCGCTGATCAGCGCCCGCGAGCGCGCCAGCGACTACGCACTGGTGCGCGGTGGCCTGCAAGCCCAGGCCAAACCCCTGATCGTCTACGTCAGCGCCCACGCCCACAGCTCGGTGGACAAGGCCGCGTTGCTGGCGGGTTTTGGTCGCGACAATATTCGCCTGATCCCCACCGACGAACGCTACGCCCTGCGCCCGCAGGCGCTGCAGGCAGCCATTGAGCAAGACCTGGCAGCGGGTAACCAGCCATGCGCCGTAGTGGCTACTACCGGTACCACCACCACCACTGCGCTGGACCCGTTGCGCCCGATTGGCGAGATCGCCCAGGCCCATGGCCTGTGGCTGCATGTGGATTCGGCCATGGCCGGTTCGGCGATGATCCTGCCCGAATGCCGCTGGATGTGGGACGGCATCGAGCTGGCCGATTCGGTAGTGGTCAATGCGCACAAGTGGCTGGGTGTGGCCTTTGACTGCTCGATCTACTACGTGCGTGATCCGCAGCACCTGATCCGGGTGATGAGCACCAACCCCAGCTACCTGCAATCGGCGGTGGATGGCGAGGTGAAAAACCTGCGTGACTGGGGCATCCCGCTGGGCCGCCGGTTCCGCGCGTTGAAGCTGTGGTTCATGTTGCGCAGCGAGGGTGTTGAAGCGTTGCAGGCGCGGTTGCGGCGTGACCTGGACAATGCCCGGTGGCTGGCGGAACAGGTTGGGGCTGCGGCGCACTGGGAAGTGCTGGCACCGGTGCAATTGCAGACCTTGTGCATTCGCCATCGGCCGGCGGGGCTGGAAGGGGAGGCGCTGGATGCGCATACCAAGGGGTGGGCCGAGCGGTTGAATGCCTCCGGGGATGCGTATGTGACGCCGGCGACGCTGGACGGACGATGGATGGTGCGGGTGTCGGTGGGGGCGCTGCCGACTGAGCGGGAGCATGT